>JAEWMH010000062.1 GCA_023393235.1 Bacillota bacterium
ACCCGGTTCAATTGGTGGTAGACATACCGCTGACAGGAGACCCGGCCCCGGATCGTACGAACTTCGGAAGCCCGTCGTCACAAAATACAGACAGTCCGGCCGGCGAGGATATAACAAAGGCGTTCGATCACAACAAATTAACTAAATATTCCACGCCTCACGGCACAGCGTGGATTCAGTTCCGATTCGCAAACGAAAGCCAGTTTGTCGTGAATCGGTATCGCATCTCCTCAGCGAATGACAACAAGACGACTCGTGATCCGAAAAATTGGACGGTCAAGGGTTCGAATGACGGCGTGAATTGGGTCACTCTCGACACCAGATCCAATCAAAGTTTTGAATTGCGTTTTCAGACGAAGGAATATACGTTCAACAATGCCACCGGCTTCGAATATATCCGGCTAGAGATAACGAGCAACGGCGGCTCCGCTCTACAACTGTCTGAGCTGCAATTGTTTGATTACGTGAATGTCGCTCGAAATGCATCCGTAAGTGCGGACGGCTATCGCAGCGAGGAAACGCCGGAAAAAGCCGTGGATGGAACAACCGTTGGAAATAGCAAATGGTGCTCTGTTGGGGCCGAGCCACATTGGTTGCAATTGGATTTGGGTGTCCGTCACAACTTCACACAATTTGTCATACTGCATGCCGCAGCGGGCGGTGAGAATGCTGATTACAATACGGTGGCCTACCAAATTCAAGTAAGCGACAATGGTACCGATTGGACCAGCGAAGTGAATGTCGCGAACAACAAGGCCAATGCAACCACGCACCAAGTGAACACATTCGGCAGATATGTTCGATTGCTCGTTACGGATAGTACGGCCAGGAACGGGGATAACTCGGCCCGCATCTATGAACTTGGGGTATACGGGCAGCAGCAGGGCGGGACATTCTACAAGGACGGAAGCTATGGCGGATATGCGGTCAGCCTGCCCAAAGGGAATTATACGCTTGCCGAGCTCCAGGAGGCCGGGATCCGAAACGACGATATTACCTCCCTGAGAATATACGGAGGAGCGACGGTAGAACTATATTGGGATAATAATTTTCAAGGTTCCATGCTGACATTGACTGCGGATCAGACATCGCTAAGTCCATATGGCTGGAACGACAAAACATCTTCCTTACGTATTTATTAACAAATATGAAATCAGGCGGGAGGGTTCCACTTAGCTGGAGCCCTCTTTTCTATAAAATGAATGTTTTTTATTGCTTTCATAAACCAAATGGATGAATTGTGAAAGCAAATGCTGTTTTCGAAATACAAAAATGCGCTGATATGGCATAGTGTTAGTCTCACAAACAAGCACAAAAAGGAGGATCGGAAGTTGGAGAATCAACTGCAACGCCGCAAAGGTTTTGGAATCGGCTCTTACGAAGGAAGGACAACCTAACACGCCCCGCTGCCCGTAAGCTGGCAATACCGTTGCGTGTTGCGGATGGCTGGCATTTCTATTAGCAGTTATTACAATCTATGAATGAAAAAGGGATGTAAGACTTCTGTTCCGGTAGAAGAAGCGGGGGCTTGGTCGAAAATTCGGGGATTTAGGTCGTGTTTACAAACACGGCTTAGAAGAATGGAAATTCAATGCGCAGCAGAAATTTCCCGGCGCAGCTTTTCAAAAATAGAGTTGACGCCTACCCACCATTCGGGATCCTCCGCGCACCGGGAGTTCAAGCACTGGTTGGGATGGGTATCCTCCGGTCGGGTGCGGCTGATGGTGAGGATGGTTTTGGAGGCAATATGGGCCTAGTCGCAATGCCTATGTTATACGCTTGCCAGCTGTGATGCACATTGAAGGGATTGTTGGCAATTTTCTTCGCCTGTTTGTTTTCCCTGGGCACATATCCCTGCTCCTGTCCGGTAATGGCGAAAAGAAGCAGCGGATTCAGGTTGTTCCTCTCGGCTGCTTCGAGAATGGCTGAGAAGTAGGGATCATCGGCAAACAGAGAGTTTCTGGCCTGAAGCCAGTTCTTCAATTGCAGGGGGTCGACAGGATGATAGGTATATACAAGGGGAAGCGGAGAATCGGAGACAATGGGCATGGGCATAGATTCAGAAGGTCGGGGAAAAGAGGGAGGCGCCGGAGCTGTCCTCAGGGGGAAGCACCGGTTTAGTCGGAGCACCTGCCCATTTGCCGGCACCTGCGAAAGGCTGCAAAAGAAGCCGCACGGGCAGAAGCCCTCCGATAGATCCGGTGGAGGGCTTTGGACATCACAGCCTCCCGCTGTTCTGCGGTGAAGCCGGTTTCCCCGGTAGCCCCAGTAATGCCAGTAGCTCCAGTGGAGCCTTTTATAATAGGCCCGAGGTCAAAGGAGGAAAAAAACAACTTCTATCTGGGATAGAAGTTGAAAAAAGGTTTTTTTTATAGAATTATAGAATGATCAAGTCACCTTAAGACACGACGAACTGAACGACAAGGGGTGTGCCGTCACTCAGGACGTCTCCACCCGGGATGGTAATCGCAGTCGTCGTAACGGTAGACGTATCCGCTGTTTGCAAAATGCCGTTAATATACAGATTGTAATAATTGAACGAGCCCGGAAATGCTGTGGCGGCAGTGCCGCCGTCATCAGTAAATGCTGTGGCAGCAATAGCGAATGTTGCCCCCGTTCCTGTCCCTGCACCAAAGGTGGATGCGAATCTCAGACTATTTTGATATGGGGTTACGATTGGCATGATTTCTCACCTCCCTACCTAAAAATAGTATATGTGGTAGATTCGGAGGCAGTAAGGGCGAAGGAACGGGGAATGGTAACCATTTTTATCCATCTTACACTTGAAGATTAAATTGTACAGTCTCAATAATGATAGGCGTACCAGCAAATATGCTGCCGCTTTGTGCAGGAAAGAACAACATGCCGGGACTAATGCTATATAAATTGCCAGGTTGTACAAGACCATTAATGAATAGATTATTGAAGCTGTTTGTGCCTAGTCCGGCAAACTCGGTAACGCTGTTTCCATTATCATCGCTGAACTCCCCTGCAGGAATTGTAACAGAGGAGGACAAGTCCAGATCTGCAGGTGGGAAATGAAAGTATCGATTTGCGGTAGAAACAATTTCTATTGTCGAAATGTCGCCCGTCGCTCCAGTGACGCCGGTAGCTCCTGTTGCTCCGGTTACGCCAGAAGTTCCGGTCCCCCCCGTAGCGCCAGTAGCTCCGGTCACCCCCGCGGTCCCAGTAACACCCGTAGCTCCGGTACGTCCCGTGGGGCCGGTTTGCCCCGCAGCTCCCGCAGCGCCAGTGGCTCCCGTGGGGCCGGTTACGCTAGGAGTGAGATCAACAGCGCTCATCAGAATAACATCGTCCACCAATATGCTGGTTGTGGAAGGCTGCGGAGCCATACTGATAGATATTTGGGCAGAAGCGGTTCCCGCCGGTGCCGGGGTGGTTACGCCCTCAAACATCTGCCACTGGGAATTGGTGAAAAAGCCCGGTGGCACCACCAGCGTAAAACCATTGCCGAGATAGATGGCGGAGCTGGAGAAAAAATTAACAGTTACGACTACTACCGGGCTTGTTCCGGCAAAAGGATAGTCCAGAGACACCGACATATATAGTCCTTCTCCGGGAGCTGTCACGACTGCTTGCTGCAGGGAAGCGTTGGGAAGTCCGGCCAATAGCTGGGCGCTTTGAAAACCGCTTTTGGATATAGAGCTGACAACGGTGTTGACGGCCACCCAATTTGTCAAACCCTGTTCAAAGCTGTAGTTAAGAATTCGGTTATTTAATTGAATTGCCACTTCATCATCCACTCCTGTTTTTAGAAAATCCCAGGGGCTTTTGCGAACCCAAATTGACGATTGTTTCAAGCTGGTCTACCGTTCAAGTGGGCTGAACAAACGCAAATGCAGCACCTCCTTCTTCAAGGGATCAGCGCTTCCTATTAGCAGTTATTACAATCTATGCATGAAAAAGGGGTGTAAGACTCCTGTTCCGGTAGAATAAACGGGGGCTTGGTCGAAAATTCGGGGATTACGGCCATGTTTGCAAACACGCCTTAGAAGAATAGAGATTCAAGGCTTAGCAGGAATTTCCCGGCGCAGCTTTTCAAAAATGGAGTTGACGCCTACCCACCATTCGGGATCCTCCGCATACCGGGTATTCAACCATTGGATGGGATGGACTCCTTCAGGTCGGGTGCGGCTGATGGAGAGGATGGTTTTGGAGGCAATATGGGCCGAGTCGGCAATGCCTGTGTTATAAGCTTGCCAGCTGTGATGCACATTGAAGGGATTGTTGGCAATTTTCTTCGCCTGCTTCTTTTCCTTGGGCACATAACCCTGCTCCTGACCGGTAATGGCGAAGAGAAGCAGCGGATTCAGGTTGTTCCTCTCAGCTGCCTCGAGAATAGCAGGGAAATACGGCTCTTCAGCCAACAAGGATCGGCGGGACTGGAGCCAGCTCTTCAATTCCACAGTATCAATGGGGGAGTAAGTATACTCTTGAGGTAGCGGGGAGTCCGAGACAATAGGCAAGGTCATAGAATCAGCGGGTGGCGAAAAAAGGGAGGGACTTGAACCGGCTTCAGGGGGAAGACCCGGTGTAGCCGGAACGCCTGCAGCCCACAGAAGCAAAACCAGCCCGGCAGCACCGGCCAATTGCCGGCACCTGCGGAACGCAGGAAAAGAAGCAGGATGGGCAGAGGCCTTCTGAGACAAATCTTCCTGCTGGAACGTCCCCTTTTTGGCCAGTGCCGGATAGAGGTATGCAGTTGAAGCCGAATGGGCGGCAGATAATTGCTGTTTGCCCATCCACACCTCAAGCTGCGCAAGAGCAGGCTCCTCCAGCTCCAGCAGCAGGCAAACCTCCAGCACATCCCGGTTCAAAAGGGAAGCTGCCCCCTCCCCCTCCAAACGTGCCAGCAGCCTCTGCCGGATTATGACCCTGGTGCTCTCCTCGAATTCCGGCAGGTGGACATCGATGATCCGGTGAATGGCATTGGAGAACACATCCTCCTGCTGCTCTGCAGTGAACCCGGGATGTTTGCCTTCAATATATTGTTTGACCCGTCTGATGACCGTCTCGTCGATAATCGCCTGTTCTTCCGGAAGCTCCTTCTCCTGCAGCATATCACGCTATCCACCATTCCGCGTAAGATATGAATATTTTACCATATGGTCCGGGATTGGGGAACTTCTTATGCATACAACCGTCACAATTTGCCCATACTAAAAGATAAGCCCGGCTGTTGACGCACATGCGGCAGTCGTATATCATAGAATATATAAATTTTCCATACAAGCTTGGATGGGGAGTAGTAGAGGGATTTTCCTTCACAGAGAGCGGAGCCGGTTACGGCTGCAAGGTTCCGCGGAGGAGCAAGCATCCACGAAGTCGCCCCGGAGCTGCAGATTGGAGGGACCCGAGAGGGTGCCGCGTACAATTTGCCGGCAGACGGCCGTTATCCGTTTATTGAGTGCCGCAGGCTTACCCTTATGGTCATGCCGCGGAATGAAGGTGGTACCACGGAAGCATTAGCCTTTCGTCCTTTGATGAGGACGGAGGGCTTTTTTTGTTGGCTTGGACTCAACTTGATTGAAAAGACGGAGGGGTATTCACATGGCAGATCTGCATGAAGAAGCGCTGGAGACAGCCGCAACCGACAATACCAAAGCGGCCGGCGGCATGCCGACCACGTACGATCCGAAGGAAGCGGAAACCAAGTGGTATGAATATTGGAAGCAAAACGGGTATTTCGAAGCGGGCAAACGTCCGGACAAAGAAACCTTCACCATCGTGATCCCGCCCCCGAATGTAACAGGAATGCTGCATATCGGGCATGCGCTGGATTTTACCCTGCAGGATATTCTCACCCGGATGAAGCGGATGCAGGGCTACGATACCCTGTGGCTGCCAGGTTCGGACCATGCCGGGATCGCTACCCAAACCAAGGTGGAGCAGAAGCTGCGTGCAGAAGGAATCACCCGCTATGATCTGGGCCGGGAGAAGTTCCTGGAGAAGGTTTGGGAGTGGAAAGGGCACTATAACGACATTATCCGCGACCAATGGGCCAAAATGGGCTTAGCCCTGGATTATTCCCGGGAGCGGTTTACCCTGGATGAAGGCCTGAACAAGGCAGTCCGCCAGGTATTCGTCAAGCTGTATGAGAAGGGCCTGATCTACCGGGGCAAATATATCATCAACTGGGACCCGGCCGCCCGTACGGCCTTGTCCGATATTGAAGTAGAATATAAGGAAGTGCAGGGGCATCTGTATCACCTGGAGTATCCCTTGAAGGACGGCAGCGGCAGCATTATTGTGGCCACGACCCGTCCGGAGACCATGCTGGGCGATACGGCAGTAGCCGTTAATCCCAAGGATGAGCGTTATACCCATCTGATCGGCAAGACATTGGTGCTTCCGATTGTGGGCCGGGAAATTCCGGTTATTGCAGATGACTATGTGGAAAAAGAGTTCGGCAGCGGTGCGGTTAAGATTACCCCTGCCCACGACCCCAACGATTTCGAGGTAGGCAGACGCCATAATCTGCCCCAGGTTCTGGTTATGGACGAAACCGGCACGATGAATGAGAATGCCGGCAAATACAACGGGCAGGACCGTTTCGAATGCCGCAAGCAGCTGGTTGCCGATCTGAAGGAGCAGGGTGTGCTGGTGAAGATTGAGGACCATCTGCATCAGGTGGGCCACAGCGAACGCAGCGGCGCCGTCATTGAGCCGTATCTGTCCACGCAATGGTTCGTATCCATGAAGCCGTTGGCCGAGCGGGCCATTGCCGCCCAGAAGAGCGGTAAGGGCACCCATTTTGTGACGGAGCGTTTTGAACGGACGTATATGCAATGGATCGAAAATGTCCGCGATTGGTGTATTTCCCGCCAGCTGTGGTGGGGCCACCGGATTCCCGCCTACTACTGTGAGGCTTGCGGCGAGCTGCATGTTTCCGAGGATGAAGTGACGGCTTGCGCCAAGTGCGGAAGCACCCAAATCCGCCAGGACGAGGATGTGCTAGATACCTGGTTCAGCTCCGGGCTGTGGCCGTTCTCTACATTGGGCTGGCCGGAAGCCACCGATGATCTGAAGCGGTACTATCCCACCAGCGTGCTGGTTACGGGTTATGACATTATTCCGTTCTGGGTGTCCCGGATGATCTTCATGGGATTGGAATTCACAGATGAAATTCCCTTCAAGGATGTGTTGATCCACGGTTTGGTGCGGGATTCGGAAGGCCGCAAGATGTCCAAGTCCTTGGGCAACGGCGTGGATCCGCTGGAGGTTATCGAGAAGTACGGCGCGGACGCCATGCGCTTCATGATTTCCACCAGCAGCACGCAGGGCCAGGACCTCCGCTTCCGGTGGGAACGGGTGGAGCAGATCCGGAATTTTGCCAACAAGATCTGGAACGCCTCCCGCTTTGCTCTGATGAATCTGGAGGGTGTGGAGCTGGCGGATGTTCACCTGAACCGGAAGCTGTCCACCTCCGACCGTTGGGTTCTTCACCGTCTGAACGAGACCGTACGGGATGTTACCCGTCTGATGGATCAATACGAGTTCGGCGAAACCGGCCGGCTTTTGTATAACATTATCTGGGATGACCTGTGCGACTGGTACATTGAGTTCGCCAAGCTGTCTCTCTACGGCACCGATATGGAAGCCAAGGCAAGCACTCAAGCGGTTCTTGCGTATGTGCTGGACCGGACACTGCGCCTGATCCATCCGTTTATGCCGTTTATCAGCGAAGAAATCTGGCAGCATCTGCCCCACAACGGCGAAACCATCATGCTGTCGGATTGGCCGCAATATGACCCGGCTTTGGAAGCGCCGGAGGCTGTTGGCGAGATGGCCTTCCTGATGGATATTATCCGTTCGGTGCGGAATATCCGGGCGGAAGTGAATGTGCCCATGTCCAAAAAAATCGAGCTGCTGCTGAAGCCTGCGGACAGCCAGGCCCAAGCGGCATTGGAGCGGAACACGGAATACCTGAAGCGTTTCTGCGGCACCTCGCTGCTTGAAGTGAATACTGCACTGGAAGTGCCGGCTAAGGCGATGACCGCTGTGGTTACGGGCGCCGAGCTGTATTTGCCTCTGGCAGGCCTGATTGATATTGCCCAGGAAATTACCCGTCTGGAGAAGGAAATCCAGACCCTCAACAGCGAGGTGGAGCGTGTCGAGAAGAAGCTGGCCAACCAAGGCTTTGTGGCCAAGGCGCCGGCCAAGGTGATCGAGGAAGAGAAGGCCAAGATGGCCGACTATTCCGCCAAACGTGAAATTGTGGCAGCCCGCCTGGCGGAGCTGAAGGGTTAATTGAAGCAACGGACATAGCTGAGTCAGCGTCTCCTGAAGGCGCTGGCTCGCTTGTGCGATAAAGAATGAATATATATCCGCCCTGGAGTTTTTTCTAATTTTCGCCAATTATCCGGCGCAAGCGTGACAGATGGCTGTATCCGAAGGGACAGCCGATCATATAGTGATAAGGGATGAGCTCATGACACATGAGAATCGGATCGACAATCGGAATGATTTGGACCGGGAACACGGCGGAATGCCGGAGGCGGAAGAGCATGCGGTTTTTGCAGAGGCCGGACTGGGGGACTACCGGGAAGCGGTGGAATGGATCACCGGGCTGGTGTCCCTGGGGATGAAACCCGGGCTGAAGCGTATGGAGCGGCTGATGGACATGCTGGACCACCCGGAACGCAGGCTGAAGTTTATTCATGTGGCGGGCACCAACGGCAAAGGCTCTACATGCGCCTATCTGACCAAGGTGCTGCTGGCCAACGGCTATGATGTGGGCACCTTTACCTCTCCGTATATCGAAAAGTATACCAACCGGATTCAATACAACGGGTTGGATATACCGGAGGAGGAACTGCTGCGCCTGTGCCGGCAGCTGAAGCCTCTTGTGGAGGAAATCGCCGGTACGGAGCTGGAATCCCCCACCATGTTCGAGGTTTCCACGGCTTTGGCTTTGATGTATTACGGCACCGTCACCTACCCGGATTATGTGGTTTGGGAAACCGGGCTTGGGGGAAGGCTGGATTCCACCAATATCGTCACTCCGGTGATATGCGTCATTACCAATGTAGGGCATGACCATATGGAAATTCTGGGTGACACCCTGGCCAAGGTGGCTTCGGAGAAGGCGGGGATTATCAAATCCGGTGTGCCGGTGGTAACGGCCTGTGATCAGCCAACCGTGCTGGAGGTGATCCGCGCCAAATCGAAGGAGCTGCATGCGCCTTTGTATGAGCTGGGGCAGCAGTTCTCTTATGAAGTGAAGTCGGAGGAGCTGAACCGGCAGACCATTCATTGGACCGGTCCGTTTTGCCGGTACGACAATCTGGTTGTTGGGCTGAACGGGCCCCACCAGTTGAAGAATGCTTCGGTAGCGATGATGGTGATTGAAGTCCTGCGGCAGTATCAGGCGCTGGTGCTGGAAGAGGAGTCCCTGTATGCCGGTTTTGCGGAAGCGCGCTGGCCCGGACGGCTGGAGCTGATCTCCGCCAATCCGAGGGTTCTCCTGGACGGCGCCCATAACCCGGAAGGGGCGGAGAGCCTTGCCCGGGCACTGGAGGGACCTGCCTATGCCCGGCAGAAGCTTCATCTGATGATGGGCATGATTTCCACCAAGAATCATACGGGCTATCTGGAGCATATACTGCCTATAGCAGACACTGTGATCTTTACGGAACCGGATTTCCATAAAAAACTGGATGCCGCCAAGCTGGCGGAGCTTGCCATGCCGTTGGCGTCCCGCCTCACCCCGCAGCCTGCCATCATCATAGAGCCAGACTGGAAAAAAGCGCTGGAGCGGCTTACCGCTCTCACTTCGCCCGGGGACCTGGCGGTTGTGTCGGGCACACTGTACTTAATATCTGACGTTCGGACCTGGATGTTGTATCATACCGATTCTGAAAAGGGCTGGTGAGACGCGCGTGAACACTTCGGAGCACGTTCATTTTATAGGAATTGGCGGTTATGGGATGAGCGCCATCGCCAAAGTAATGCTGGAAATGGGCTTCCATGTGTCGGGGTCCGACCTGGCGCAGCAGGAATTGACCGAGAAGCTGGCCAAAAAGGGAGCCGACGTGTTCATCGGCCACGAAGCCGAGCATGTGCAAGGGGCCGACCTGGTAGTGTATTCCACAGCGCTGTCCAAGGATAATGTGGAGATCAAACGTGCGGAAGAGCTGAATATTCCCATTATCCACCGCTCGGAGATGCTGGCCCGGCTATTGAATACCAAGAAGGGCGTTGCGGTTGCAGGCGCCCACGGCAAAACCACCACCTCCTCCATGATTTCGCTGGTGCTGGAGCAGTGCGGAACGGATCCGACGTATATTATCGGGGGCGAAATCCTTAATCTAGGCAGCAACGCCAAGGCAGGTAAAGGCGACTATGTGGTGGCCGAAGCGGATGAAAGCGACGGCACCTTCCTGCAGTACCACCCCTACCTGGGTGTGGTCACCAACATTGAAGCGGATCATCTGGAGCATTACGACGGGGATTTCGAAAAGCTTAAAAGCGCTTATGCCCGGTTTTTAAGCCAAGTAAAGCCGGACGGAAAAGCGGTGGTATGCGCCGACGATCCTTATATTGAAGCCATGCTTCCTGAGCTGGGCGGCAAGGCCGTCACCTACGGGCTGGGGGAAGGAGCGGATTATTCCGCCCATGACCTGATTCTGGGTGACCGAAGAGTCCAGTTTACGGTTCATCATAAAGGTGAAATTCTGGGGACCATGAAGCTGTCCGTCCCCGGCAAGCATAATGTGTACAACGCCTTGGCGACCCTGATTGTCTGTCTGGATGCAGGCTTAAGCTTCAGCCAGATTGCAGAGGCCATTGTGGACTTCCGCGGCGCCAAACGCCGGTTCCAGGTGATGGGCGAATCCGGTGGCATCCTGGTCATTGACGATTATGCCCACCACCCCACGGAGATTGAAGCTACCATCAGCGCAGCCAAAGCAACAGGCAAACGGATTGTGGCTGTATTCCAGCCCCAGCGCTACACCCGGACCTTTTTCCTGCTGGACCAGTTCAGCAGAGCGTTTCCGGAAGCCGATGAGGTGGTGCTGACGGATATCTACAGCCCTGCGGGAGAGCAGCAGATCGAAGGCATCACCTCCGCCCGGCTGGCAGGTCTGATCCGGGAGAACAGCAATCCCCAGGTGCGGCATCTGCCCACCAAGGATGATGTGTTCGAGTATTTGCGGAGCACGGTAACAAGCGGCGATTTGGTCATTACCATGGGTGCCGGCGACATCTGGAAGGTGGCTGACCGGCTGGCCAAGGATCTGCGGGTTAGGTACGGCGAGGAATAAATGGAATGAAAAGAGTACGCCCCGGAATCCCTCCTTGGAGAGGCGGTCCGGGGCGTTTTTGCCTCCATAACTTGGACTTCTCTGTTCTAACTCTTCCATCTCTATCATAAAGTAAACTATCGATGAGTTGGACAAGGAGAGATACGGATGAATAAAGCAAGAATCACATACCGGTTTGACGGGGATAAGGACAAGCGCAATGACGGAGTGAATGATGCCGGAAACGGACGTGAGCCCAACAGAGTGATTCCTTTGTTCCTGGAGGAGTACCAGGTGGTGGAGGAGCAGAAGGGGCCGGAGCAAGGGGGCGCTTCCGGAAGCCAGGAGGATTATTGGCAGCAGAAGGGCTCCCGCGGTCCCTCCCAACAGCGTGAAATCCGGGACTACCAGAGCCTGAACCATTATACGACGGATTTTGGCGCGTGGAGCAGCCCCTTCGATGCGGAAACCCAGCGGATCGAGGACATGATCCGGGAATCCAATGAACGGGAAGGACGCCGTCCTATGGGTGACCCCATTTCGGGGCGCCCTGATGGCTACCGCTACAGAAGGCCGGAGGGCCGGCCTGGCGCCGACGAGAGCCGCAGCTACCGCGAGCAGACGCTGCGCGATGCACCGAATCTGCCTGCGGATGAGGAGTGGCTTCAGGAGGATGGCGCCCCCGGCTTCGACGGAGACAGGCAGCCGGAGGGCCCTTATGTGCGGCGCCGGACGGTCCGCTGGGACCAAGAGGCGGAGGACCGCAACGATCCCGACGGCCCTGCCTGGGGCGGCCCGGCCTGGGAGGGGCCGGAGGTCAGCGGACCCCGGTATGTGCGCCATAACCGCACTCCGTGGCTGAAAATCACCGCAGCTATTGCCGGAGCCGCGGTGACCGGGGTGATGCTGGGTTTCCTGGCGCTGTCCCTGTTCAACGGCCCGGACGATACAAGCGGAGGCAGCACTGTACAGACGGCCCAAAATCCGGCCGGCCAAGGGCAGAACGCACTGCCGGTAAACGGCAGCGTCCAGAATGCCGCGGGCGGCACAGCCGCAGGGGCCGGAGCAGCGGCTTCCTCCGGCAAGGAGATCGCCATGGCATATGCGGGCAAAACCTACTCGCTGCTCCAAAACGGGACCTTCTCCGCCCAACAGGGTGCGGATCAGGCCAAAAGCGATTTGCTGAAAAAAGGGTTGGCCGCAGCCAGCGAACAAACCGACAAATTCTATGTATTCGCCGGCATGGCAACCGATAAGGAAAGCGCCGTGACCCTGGGCAACCAGCTGAAGGAAAAAAGCAAGCTGGATATTTACGTAAAAGCCTATGCGGTTCCCGCCGTCAGCAAGGTCCGTTGGAACGGCAACGGGGACACGCTGAAATCCTACCTCCAGCAGTCCGACAAGCTGGTGGAATCCATCAACCGGTTGACGGTGATGAATCTGGAGGCGGGAAGCACCCCGGGAGCTCCGGACGCCTCCACCATGCAATCCATTGCCACCGCCCATACCGCCTGGTCCCAGCTGTCTGCCACCGTTGCCCAAGAGGGGGGCGAGGAGAACAAGGCCGTCCTCCAGCGGATGAACAATGCCCTGAATTCCGCCAAGACCTCCTTGGACGAATACAAAAAGAACCCGTCCACAGCCATGCTGTGGCAGGCCCAAACCTACACCATGCAGTTCGTTATCGCCGAGAAGGAGCTCCTCACCAAAATCGGACAAAGCTGATGGCTTCGGGGCTTGGCTAGGCTAGAGTCACCGGGGCACTGCAGCCAGTAGAGCCTTGAGCCTGTAACGGAACGGAGAAGCCCTTAGTTGCCGGTAAACAGCTTGGCCGATTTATAACGGAACTTAAAAGCTCTTAGAAGACAAAATGCAGCCGATCGGCAGCTATTTTGGCCTCTAAGAGCTGGAGAGTTCTGTTATTTTTCAATTTGGGCTTTTTTAGCCTCTAAGCGCTCTTGGTTCCGTTACAGCACTGCTGCACCCGCTGCTTCCTGTTTACACTACCGGATCAGCCGCGACAACAATGCGGCCATTTCCGCCCGGGTCATGCTCCGTTCCGGAGCGAAGGCAGTGGCGGTGGCACCCTCCACAATGCCTTTGTCCTTGAGCCTGTTAATCGAAGCGGCTGACCACAAGGATACCGGCACATCCTTGAAAACAGCGGCGGTGGCCTTTTGGCTGCTGCCCGGCCAGATCACCCGGTCAATCAGCGCCGCGGCCTCCCCGCGGGTCAAGGGCTGGTCCGGCCGGATGGTTCCATCCTCATAACCGGACAGGATGCCTGTGGCGGCGGCCTTTTGCATTACGGCATACGCCCAGTGGCTGGCGGGCAGGTCCTTGAATTTCACAGCAGCCGCAGCCGTACTCTGGCTTCCGCCGGAGCTGCCGCCGTAGGTGCTGCCCGTTACAGTGGAGCTGCCTGGGGAGGTTCCCCCGGCCGCAGCAGGCTCAGACAGGGAAAATTGCCGCTCCAGCATGGTCACGAACTCTGCCCGGGTCAAAGCCCGCTCCGGGTAGTATTTACCGGCTTCGCCCTCCAATATGCCCTTGTTCTTCAACTTGAGGATGGCTTCATTGGCCCAGTGGGATAAGGGAACATCGGCAAAGGCACCCGGCTTCTCCAAGGGCTTGTAAGCCTCAATGCCGACAGCAATGCCCGCGGCCAGCTTCTGCCGGAAGTCGGTATCCGCCAGATTGGCGGCATCTCCCGCATTGGACAAGAAGGCGGTTTCCACGAGAATACTGGGAACCGAGCCCATCCGGGCCACATAAACCGCGGAGGGGACTACCCCCCTGTCCACTGTGCCGGCGCTCTTCACCATTGCATCCTGCACCAGCTGCGCCAGCCGTTTGCTCTCCGGCGTAAGAGCCGCCATAGCATCGCTGGGCGGATAATCCGCTTGCGGATAATCTTTATCGTAATAGAGCACCAAACTGCCGTTAATGGATGGGTTGGTATGGGCATTGGCATGCACCGATACGAACAAATCCGGAGCCAGGCTGTTGGTTATCGCCACCCGCTGCGCCAGGGACAAGTAAATATCCGAATCCCGGGTAAGAGCGACCTCATAACCGCGGCCTTCCAGAATCGCCTTGACGCGATTCACAACATCGAAGTTAACCGTTTTCTCATACAAGCCATTGACGCCCACCGCTCCAGGATCAGAGCCGCCATGTCCGGCGTCAAGAACAATCTTAACCGCTCCGGCCCAAGCCGGGGCTGGTTGCGCTACCGCGAAACCCAGGATAAGAAGGCCCGTAATCATTTTTTTTGAACCCATGAGCAATCCGGCCCACCTCCCAACCTCTATATTACTAGGCTGTGAACCTGTTGATAAGAGGAAAAAGTTGCAAATTGGCACAAAGTGTCGACAAACGGGCTTGTTCCGCCCTAAATTTCGGGGAATCCCGAATAGACGCCGTTCCGCTTTTTCTATAGAATAGGGAAGGATGACTATCCCTCGGACGGAGTGTTTCGGATGAAGAAAAACGGATTGACCCTTGTGCTGTTCCTGCTGCTGGGTTTGGTCGCGGCAAGCATTGTTTCCGGATTGCTGGAACCGGTGGATGCCGCGGCGTTTTTTCTGCGGACAACCAGTGTGAGCTGGGACCCGGCGGCGGATTTGAATTTCATTAAATACAACATTTCTATCCAAATTAAGCTTAATATCCTCAGTCTGATTGGCCTGGCCGCGGCCGTCTGGCTTTATAGGAAGCTGTAATTCTGACCAAGAGAGATGACAGGAGTGGGTAAAATGGTGCAACATAAAGGTTTGGCGCTGGTGCTGGCTTCTTCCTCGCCGAGAAGACAGGAATTGATTGGGCTTTTGCAGCTCCCGGTGATCGTGAGGGCAAGCCATGCGGATGAATCCGTGCCGGAGGAATGGGAGCCTGCCAAAATTGTGGAGGAGCTGTCCCTGCGCAAGGCAAGAGCGACGGAAGAAAGCCTTGCTGCAGATGGGATGGGAGTTGAGCCTGCGGCTGAGTCCTGGGTGGTTGTGGGCTCCGACACCATTGTGGTGGTGGATGGCAAGGTATTGGGCAAACCCGTCGATGAGGAGGATGCATTCCGGATGCTCTCCAGCCTCCAGGGGCGCAGGCATGAGGTGTACACCGGCGTAGCTTGTCTACCCGGCGGCGGTTTGAAGGACAACCCTCCTGAAGTAAGCCATACGGTCAGCCAAGTCACCTTCAGCCCGATGACCGAACAGGAAATTTGGTCGTATATCCGTACCGGCGAGCCGATGGATAAGGCCGGAGCATACGGTGTGCAGGGAAGGGGCGCTTTGTTTATTGAGCATATTGCAGGTGATTTCTACAGTGTGATGGGGCTGCCGGTGAACCGGCTATATCAGATGCTGGGAAAATGGGGCATCAGCCCGTTTTGAGCAAATGAATTTGCCGTGGATTGACTTTTCCAAGGCTCTCCTATATGATGAGGATCAAATACAGTTTGAAAGGATGGTTTTCATGTCGGTATCTTCTGTAATGGTGATTTTCAACTAAATAGTTGAGAGAGGCTTGCCTGGGGAGAAGCAGGATAGCGCCTGCTTTGTTTCAGTCTGCCTTTCCAAGAACGCTCAAGCGTACGGCTTGCTGCGTTTTTGAAATGACGCCTTACAGAATACTCCGTGATAACCATTTGAGTTATACAGCATATGACCGGGAAGCGGTTTTTTTCGGGATTTTGCGGAGTGCGATGGGCTTTTTCCGTTGCACTCTTTTTGGTATTTCTTCGAATTGTTATATCTCCCGGCCTCATACCGCCTACCGGCGGTAGGCCTGGTTGATGCGCCCGCAGGAGTATTCTGCCTGCTTTCAGATCTGTTCTGGGAGCCGGGGCAGCCTCTCGTGCGGATTTTTTGCGTCTCAACATCCAAGGGAGGTTCGTTTATTGAATCAGAATTATACACTGGAGTTTCATACGGTACTTGCACGTCTTGCCGAATTGGCCATGTCGGAAGGGGCCAGAGAGAAGCTGCTTGCGCTGCAGCCGTCCTTAAACGAAAGCCAATGCAGGAACAATATGCACGAAACAACGGAAGCGAGGAAAATGCTGGACGCTGTCGGCAATCCTCCCCTTGCGCTGATGAAGGAGCTAGACCCGGTGTTAAGCACGGTACGCCAAGGAGCGATGCTTTTTCCTGAGCAGCTAGTAAACGTCTCGCAGTTTTTAAGCTCATGTAAACGGATGAAGGCCTATCTGAGAAAGTCGGAATTCCTGAACGTGGATATCGCCTTCTACGGGGGTTCGCTCCATGAATTGAACGGACTCCAAGAGGAAATTGAACGCTCCATCCGCAATGGCATCGTCGACAGCAGCGCGTCTCCCGCCCTGCATCAAGTCCGCCGAAAGCTGGAGAATGCCGCCGCAGCCGTGAAAACCAGGCTTGCCGATCTTCTCCGCAGCAATAAAGCATGGTTCGCCGATGGATACGTAACCACCCGTTCAGGCAGATTTGTGCTTCCGGTGAGAAAGGAATACAAAAACCAGGTGAATGGAACGGTTATCGAAGCCTCGGGTACGGGCAGCACGTACTTTATTGAGCCTGCCTCCGTCAGGAAGCTGCAGGACGAAATAACCGTTTTGCAGCTGGAGGAGGAGGAAGAGATCAGAAAAATCCTCTGTGCCCTCACTGCGCTGGTTGAAGAACAAATCGCAGAAATCGAGCAGAACATGGAGCATATGGAAACCCTGGATTTCATATTTGCCAAAGCCAAGCTATCCGCGCAGATGCAGGCAATTCCCGTGCCGCTGACAACCGACCGGCGGATCATCATCCGGCAGGGCCGTCATCCGCTGCTGAAGCAGGAATCCTGCGTTCCTCTGGATTTTCAGTTAGGGGGCGATTTTCAAGGAATCGTCGTGACCGGGCCCAACACCGGCGGCAAAACCGTTGCCCTGAAAACGGTAGGGTTATTGTCGCTTATGGCGCAAAGCGGTCTGCATGTTCCCGCGGCTGAAGGAACCTGCTTTTGCATGAACAATGCTGTTTTATGCGATATTGGGGATGGGCAGAGCATCGCGGAGAACCTGTCCACCTTTTCCGCCCACTTGACAGGCATTATCCAGATTCTGGAGCAGACTACGGATGAAACTCTGGTGCTCCTGGATGAATTGGGCTCCGGCACCGATCCTGCCGAGGGAATGGGGTTGGCTATCGCTATTCTGGATGAGCTCAGGAGCAAAAACTGCCTGTTTGTGGCTACGACCCACTATCCTCAGGTTAAGGAATTTGCCATGCAATCCGAAGGGTTGATCAACGCCAGAATGGAATTCGACAGGGATACCTTGAAGCCGCTGTACAGCCTGAGCATTGGAGAAGCCGGCGAAAGCTGCGCCCTGCACATTGCCGAGCGTTTGGGCTTTCCGTCCCATATGCTGAAGCGTGCGTATGCGGAAGCCTACAAGCCAAACGGAACGTCTCTGCCGGAGGAAGCGCATCATTTTGACGCAGACACCACTGTGAATGCGAAGCCCGGAAAACCGGCGGTTCCCCGGTTGAAGAAGGATGCACCCCCCAAAACGGTGCAGCATGGCGGGCAGAAGTTTCAGATCGGGGACAGTGTAACGGTTTATCCGCAAAAGGAAGTCGGGATCATTTTTAAACGTTCGGATGAAAGAGGGATGCTCGGCGTGCAAATCAAGGGAAAGAAGCAGTTCATCAAACACAAGAGGGTAAAGCTGCTTGTTCCGGCAACCGAGCTGTACCCCGAGGACTACGATTTTTCCATTGTGTTCGACACTGTGGAGAACCGCAAAGCAAGACACCGGATGGAAAAAGGGCATCAGCCGGGCTTAACCATCACCCGTAAGGAGGATCAGGATTCATGACGCGCATAGAATAGCTTATCTTTATATATCCAAGCGGGTAATTGTAGAGGGGTGCTCTGTAAAAAGGGCACCTTCTTCTTCTGCGTTCTTTCTGGCAGTATGTGGTGAAGGGCAGCATCCTTGTTTTCGCCGTGAGGCTGGATATTGCCAACCGGAAGAAGGCGGGGAAATAACACATCTGTCGTTTCTGTGAAAATTGGATATAATGGAGTATGGATCAAACCTTCTATTCGTAGCTGCGAAATCGATTGGAGGAAATCCGGGACATTTTGATAGCCGCGAAGGAGATAGATTAACGACTATGAGGCAGCAATTTAGGTGCAAACATGCATTTGAGCTTCGATGAAATCCATTACCAGGTAACGGCGGAGGGCCTGACCATCCGGCTGCTTCCCAAGGAATATGCGCTGCTGGTTTTTCTTCATTCCCATCAGGGACGCGCCTTCACCAGGGAGCAGCTGCTGGATCAGGTTTGGCCTATGGAGTATCCGGTGGAACGGACGGTAGATGACCATGTATACCGACTGCGGAAGAAGCTGTCCGCTTTGCACGGCCTGGAAATCCGGACGGTCCGGGGCCAGGGCTACAGTCTGGTTTTGAAGGACCAAACAGGCTTGCAGGACATGGCTCCGACCGCCAGGGATCCGGATCTTAATCAGGCTATGCGCAATGTATTCGGCAAGTATCATACATACGGCCAAGGCCGCTCCATGATGATCCTGGCCAGACAGCAGGATGTGTTGGGTTATGAGCTGGACCCGTTTTATGCGGTTTATCTCCATTTTGTCCAGGGGGATGTGGAATGGCTGCTCCGGACGCAGGAGTACCCATGGGAGTCACGCTACTATTTTCTTCTCCTCTTCTATATGTATACCGGCGATTCGGGTCAAAGAATGGCATACTGCGAGACGGTGCTTGAACGGAGGCTCCTTCCTGTAAACCATCATACGGAGCTTGAAATTCTCAATATTGTGGATTTATATATTTTGGACGGATACATAGAAAAGGCTATGGAACGGCTTAGGCTGACGGAGCAATTCATTTCCGAACACACGGACTATACCAGTTTTCTTCCTTATACGATCATTACGCTTATGTTTGCCCATATCGTAGCAGAGAGCGGGGATGCTGTGATTGAACAGCTGGCAGCCCGATTGGAAACCTCCATATTGGTTGAAAAGCCGTATTTGCGGGAAATGGGGGGCTTCCGGATTGCTACGGGATTGTGGAAGCTGAGGCAGCGCAAGCATCAGGATGCCGAACGTTATTTGGATGAAGGGCTGGCTATTTTGGAGAAAAGCGGATTCGTCCCGCTGCAGCTTCATGCTTTGCACCGGATTATGCATTATGTGGACAGGTTGGGGGATGAAAAGCTCCGTTCCAAATATAAAAGCCTGTACCAAGCTTTTTTTGAACAGTTTTTGGGGAATGGACTGCTTCAGACCTTGGAAACGGCCATGCAGCAAGCCTTGCGGTAATGGCCTCGGCTTCTCTGATATTCCTCTGACATTTCACCGTTAGGATAAGATCATAGCCTCATTCATTGGGGAACATGATTTTATTGGGATGCGGAGGAAAACGAGATGTCATTGGTTCTACAGCAAGAGAGACCGGCCGCAAGCCTGCTGCGCAACAAGGTGTATGTCCGGGTATACAGCGCCTACGCGGCGGCGGCCTTCGGCGATTGGTTCGATGTATTGGCCATCCAGGTGCTGGTGGGATACCGGTGGCAGGTAAGCCCGCTGATGCTGGCGCTGATTCCCGTAGCTACCGCCCTACCCGGCATTCTGCTGGGTTCTGCCGCCGGTGTGGCTGCAGACAAATTGAACAAGCTGAAGCTGATGCGGATCTGCGACCTGACCACTGCCGTGCTGACTCTGCTTGTGCTGCTGGCGCCGAATATGGCATGGCTGCTGCCGATAATCGCTCTTCGTGCAGCGGTCTCTACCTTGAATGTGCCGGCTCAGCAGGCTCTCACCCGCCGTCTGGTCAGGGAGGACCAGCTGCTCCAGGCCACCTCCCTGAATGGAATCGTCAACCAGGGCTCGAAGCTGGCCGGCCCGCTGCTTGGCGGACTTGCGTTGTCCTTTTTGTCCCCTCAATGGTGTATTCTGCTCTGTGCTTTCTTCCGGATCGGCTCCTACGGTCTTTTGTTTACCGTCCGGAATGCGGAGGCCGCACAGGCCCACACTGGGGAGAAGGAAGATGACTCAACTTCGGAAAAACAGACCCTGAAAGCCATGTGGAAGGAAGGGTGGAGCTATATTTTCCGCAGCAGGCTGCTGTTGTTTACGATGCTGTTCGGTTTGGCAGGATCTATGGCCATTCAATTAGTGGATTTTCAGTTTACCAGCCTATTCAGGATGATCGCGCCGAACCAGGAGGCTATGCTGGGCTGGATGGTGGCGGCTGCGGGTGCAGGCGCAGTTCTGATCATTACCATTCTGAGCAAGCGGAATAGTCCGGGCGGTTATGGCTGGAAGCTGGGCGGGGGATATATGCTCATCGGATCGTCAATCGGAGGACTGGGTTTGCTTCCGGTGGGCAGCTCTATCCTGCCTGTACTGGCATTGGGGTTTGTATTGGGACTTGGGAACGGCATGTTTATGGTCACCTTCCATTATTGCCTGCAGAAGGAAACGCCGCCGCATATGACCGGACGGGTATTCGGCATCCAAAGCACCGTTTTGGGGTTCGTCATGATTGCAGCTCCTCTGCTTGGCGGAGGGATGGTACAGATGGCAGGACCGGCACGTATCTTCTTCATTCTGGGGCTGGTGATTGCCGCCATTGGTGTGGTGGGAGTATTGTTCCGGGGCTTTTTCTGGCCAAAGCTGAAAGCTTGACCTGAGCATTACGCATATTTGGGGCGCCTATCAGGGCGCCTTTTTTGCTGTGGTCTGCAGATGGCGAATCCCGTTGGCTGAAATGTAGAAATATGTTGGAAGATTAGACAAAATGGAAGATTGTAGATAGATTAGTTAACATTTTTCTTATATAATAAAAGAGTCTAAAGAGTTGGAAAATTTAACCGTATGGAGGATGAGAAATGAGATTTAGCCTGAAACAAATGTCGTTGTCCCTGTTGGTAGCGGTAGTGATGTCAGTATGTGCTGTAGTGCCTGCATTTGCGGAAGATGAGAGCACCGTTGTAAGCGTTTCCGATAATCAGGAGATTAATGTTCACCATGTGGTCGGCAAGGAAAAGGTCAATGGAACTGCGGATCTTATTCACATAAACTCGTCTACCTCCATTTTCTTCGACGGATACGACGATTATGGTTACCAGGGCATCACCTATTATCCGGAGGCTGTGCTTAAGGACGGGAAGCTTGAATTGGGCAAAGGCCAAGAGCTGGAATTCATGGAGAAGTATTATGTCGTCAAAACAGGCGATGATTTCCCGAAATATACGACTAAGCTTCCGGAATCCGGTGAATACTTTATGTCCGCAGGCAACTTTGGCGTTCTGGAGCAAAACGGCGTTTATGAAATCGCGTATGCCGCCAAACCAGGAGCAGACAAAAAGAGCTTTTTTGTACAGCTCACCTGGGCGGATGAAACAAGTGAACAACCGGTGAAGGAGCCTGCGAAGGAGCCGGCTCAAGAGCCTGCGAAAGAACCGGTAAAGGAACCGGTGAAGGAACCCGTGCAGGAGCCCGTGAAAAAACCGGAGCTGAAGCCAGCCGCCGCGGTTCCCACTGCCTCCAAGGTTGTAGTCAACGGCAAGGAGGTTGCTTTTGAGGCATACAACATCGAAGGCAACAACTACTTCAAGCTCCGTGATTTGGCTAAAGCAGTCAATGGCTCCGGCAAACAATTCGAGGTGGGTTTTGATGCGGCCAGCAATGCCATCAGCCTGAAGGCCGAAGCCGCATATACCGCCGTTGGCGGCGAGCTGGAGGCCTCCGGCGTGACCGGAAACCAACAGGCTGTTCCCAGCAGCTCCGCATTGATGCTCAATGGTAAAAAGCTGGAGCTTGGCGCCTACAACATTAACGGCAACAACTACTTCAAACTTCGGGACATTGCCAAGGCCTTTAATATCGGCGTCACCTGGGACGCCAAGCTGAACATGATCGGCATTGATACAGCAATTGATTATGTAGCGGAATAACGATAGCACAGCGAGGAAGAGGCCCGATTTTGGGGCCTCTTTTTTTTGTACAAGCGCCGGATTTCTCGGTTAAAGCCCTCCATGCTGCGATTCCCGCCGCACCGATAACGATGAAATGTCGAAGAAGGCCCTCAAACCGGCTCTGCCGGTTTCGAGGCTTCCATAACCTATCCGGCCTATGGCTCGGACCATGTTATTTCAGGGTAGCGGTTCACGGAAAACTGCTTTTCTGTAACGGAACTCTGCGGCTCTTAGCAGGTAAAAATGAGAATAAACCGGCGTTAACGGAACGGAGAGGCCCTTAAAGGAGCTGGCGACGGATATCACTACCACTTCCTCCCGCTAAGCGTCTCTAGGTTCCGTTAGCGCAAAAAACCAGCGATTTTAGACTCCTAAGCGTCATATAGTTCCGTTAGCGCGAAAGGTCAGCGTTGTACAGCACGGATAGAGCGGATTGGCGGGCAGGCGGATGAACACCTCCGTTATTCATCAAGTTAACTTTGCGGTACCCGTTTTTTGGACTCAGGAGGGACGTTTTCGGAAAAAACATACAGCAGGAGCGGACAAATCTGCGGGAAGCAAACTGGCGCGGATGCAGGCCTATCCCACAAAATGGAGGAGAGGATGCGGCAGGGGGTTTGGAGGCCGGACGGGTCCTATATTCGTTAGGGGGAATTATCTGTTTGACTGGAATACGGTAAGCCATGACAAAAAGGGAGGTTGATGGATAATGGGAAAATGGTTTCGCAAAGGGCTGGCGGCAGCACTCAGCCTGGGGATTTTGGCAAGCGCTTACAATTATCCTGTCCCGCAGGCAGCCGCTTCGGCGGCAGCTCCGGTGCTTGTCCAAGCATCACCGGAGAATGTGATGCCAAACAGCACCGTGCAGCTGATTGGCGAGGGTCTGGAGGGGGCGGTGATCGGCCTCCGGCTTTTGGAGGATGGTGACCCGGGAGTCAATACGGCTGCCCAGCTTGTTTCGCCCAGGATGGAGCAGGATGTGCCTGGCGGGGCAGGTCAGCTGATTCAGCCTATATTTACGGATGCGTCCGCCGCATCCGCTGTTATTCCGGCAGGGGTTCCCTACGGCCAATATGCGCTGTATGCGCAAAATCCCGCAGGTGCGGTCAGCACACCCGTATTCGTCAACAAAACGGATGTGCTCTATGTGTATCCCAATGTGCTGAATCTGGCGAAGTCCCGTGAGGTGACAGTGATCGGCACCAACCTGACCCGGAATAACGGCACCCTTCCCGGGGACAGCCGGGTTTGGCTGCGGAACAAAACTACCTCAGAGCTTACGGAGGTCACGGTTGACTCCGCCTCTCCCTATGAGGTGGTTTTCCATGTGCCGGAAACGGCAGCGGCCGGACAATATGACGAGGTATGGGTGCATAACGGACACGGCGGCGAATACGGCTGGAGTAAAACGGATATTCGTCTCGTGAACACGCCCGGACCTGCAGGTGTTTTTGAGGTGACGGCTTACGGGGCTGTGGCCGACGATGGTTTGGATGACACACAGGCCATCCAGTCAGCCATTGATGCGGCGGCGGCTGCAGGCGGCGGGACAGTGCACTTGCCGGCAGGTGTATTCCATCTGGATAAGGAGCAGGCGCCCCCGGCAGCGGGTTTGGTCAAGCTGATCCCGGCCGACATCTTCGGCGGCACACCCTCCTATGGTACGGACCGGGAATATTTCCGCGCCTTCGATACCAACAGCACCACCTTCTACGACTATAACGGCACAGGCTCCGGGCATGTGGGCATCGATCTGGGTGACGGCAATGCCCGGCAGGTAACGGCCATCCGTTATTTCCCGCGGCCTTCCACCAATGCCACCATTGATGCGGATATGATCGGGGGCCGGTTCCAGGGCTCTATGGACGGCACAACGTATATGGACCTGTATACGATCACGGCGAAGCCTTCTTTTAACGGAAATGTGGTGGCGGTCAATAATCCTGGGGTTTACCGCTATCTGCGGTATATTCCGGCCGAGGGCAAAAAAGGCTACATTGCCGATTTGGAATTTTTCACCGGGACGGCCTCCGGTTCTTTGGTTGTGGGCGCCAAGCCGGAGACGGGGCTGCAGAAGCTGACGCTGAAGGCGGGGGTAACCCTGAAGGGGCAAGGAGCGGAGGCCACCGTTCTGAAGTATCTGGACACTGGCCCCATCGGGGGTAAGGATAACGGGGAAGGCCCGGAGATGATCAGCATAGCGGGCTCCGGCTCCGGCATTGAGGATCTGCGGATTGAAGGCAGTGCAAGTGTGGACAGGGGAATTGTGCTGAAGGATAGCCTTCAGGATGTGACCATCCGCAACATCGAGCTGCGGACCTGGTATCCGGGGCTGGCCAAAAAATCCATGTTCGGCGGCATCTGGGGAGATGGCGGCAACACCGGCTTCAGCCGGATCGCAATCCTGGACAGCATCATTGAATCTGGGGGGACCATTACCCTGAACAAGATGTCCAACAGCCGGATTTCCGGCAACACCTTCCTGGGCAAAGCCTGGACGCCGGCCAACTTTGCCAATTCGCACCAGAACCTGTTTACGGATAACCGGATCGACGGGCGGGATGATAACGGCAAACGCGGCGGCGCCCGGGGCTTTAACTTTACGCTGCATCCCCGCTGGGGCAGCTTCAAACCCACGGCGATGAACTATATCGCCCGCAATGACACGCAATATATCGGCAACGAAACCACACCTACCAATGACGGGGAGATCCTGTTATTTGATGCGCTGGTGGATGTGGATACGGATTTTACCGGGGACGGCAATAAAATTCTTCACTATGGTAATGTGTATGCGGCGGGTGCTACCACCGCCAGCGTGAAGGGCATGAAGTGGGATGCCAATGTGCTGAAGGATGAATATGTGCTGGTTGTGGAGGGCAAGGGGCTGGGCCAATACCGCCGCATCACCGGGAACACGGCAGACACCGTAACGGTGGACCGGAGCTGGACCATTGTGCCGGATGCCACCTCCCGTGTGGCCATCAGCCGGTTCTTCTACAAGAATATTGTGACGGACAACACCGCCTCCAATAATAAGGGCAATGATATGCGGATGTACGGTCAGGCGCTGGGCAATATTTTTGACAACAACCGCTCTGAGCAGGGCAGCGGAGGTTCGCCAACAGCAGGCAACGGGGGGACGGTGATAAACAGCTTCGACCGGAACCTGACCACCTTCCACCCGTCCTATTACAATGTGATCAAACATTCCGCGGGCTCCCGGGCGTACATGGTCTTCGGCGGCGGGCTGCGCATCGATTCGCCCCGGTCCGTAGCCGCGCTGGGCAATGTCATAACGGATAATACGGTCCGGTCCCTCTATATTGAATCCGGTGGGTATAATTTCTTCCCGGCGCCCAAGGCGAATATCCGGTATAACGTGATGGAGCATAACAACGTACAGACGCAGGTGAAGCTGGACAGCCCTGTGGCGGCGTATACCATTGTGCGGGAGAACCAGGTCCAGATGCCTGGAAGCACACCTGAGCAGCGGTATTATGATTTTGGGACGGATACGGTGTTTATCGAAAATGGAATCCGCCTGCCGGTGCGGCAGCCTACGCCCCCTGCACCGCCGGAAATTCCCGGGGACGGCCCCATGCCCAACCTGCCGGGGAACAAGATGGTGCTTCAGGAAGGGATGAACGGCTATGACGGGGCGGCGGATGCCAGTCTGATGTCCCATTGGCAGGGGGTCGGCAACAATAACGGGGCATATCCCGAGTTTGAGATGGCCCGGTATAACGGAACGGGGACAGATGACAAGTTTGCGCTGGTCCGTTTCGATCTGACGCAGATTCCGGCAGACCGTACCATAACGGGTGCGTTTATTGAGCTGTACCACACCCAGACACGGGCTTCGTCGGAGAACTTCAAAACCGTGGATGTGCACCGGGTCACAAGCCCCTGGGAGGAGGGCAACGGCTATGGAGGCGGTACCAACATTGATGGCAATCCGGTAGGCACAGTAGTGGACGGTGAGCTGATATCCGGGGTGAGCCTGAATACGAAGCCCAGCTGGGAAACAGGCCCGGAGACGGCCTTGGATAACGTCATCACCTCCTATGTGCCGGGGCGGTGGTATCATTTTGACGTGACGGCGGCGGCCCGGGATTGGATTGCCCATCCGGAGCAGAACTTCGGCGTTGTGCTGCTGGAGGATGTCCCCTCCAGCTCCAACGGTACCCGGACCTTCGCTTCCTCCCAATATTCCAGCGTCACGCTGCGGCCCAAAATCACCGTTTTCTATTCCGGTGAACCCATTGCCCTGCCGCCGGATTCCGTTGCCCCCGGTGATGTGCTGGAGCCTGCGGTATCCAACGGGGACGGCGAAGCGCTGATTACCTGGAAGGATGCCGCGGACACCGATATTGTCAAGGTGCGGATTTACAACGGGACAGAGGTTGTGGCCGAGGCCGAGCGCGGAATACAGAAGGCCCGGGTGGAAGGCTTGGTCAACGGACTGCCGGTCAATCTCCGGGTGGTCAATATGGATGGCTCCGGCAACGAGTCACCGGGAGTGGCCGTGCAGGTTTGGCCTCATACAGACCGCTCCGTCTTCTGGAAGGGCATTAACCTGAACGGGGAGGCAGTGAGGATTGACGGCCGGGATTGGCAGTCCTACAATGCCGCCAAAGCCGAAGGCTTCACGGCGGTGACGGGGGCCGGGGCAGCGTCGGCACCGGGGGAAAAAACCACAAT
>JAEWMH010000078.1 GCA_023393235.1 Bacillota bacterium
GTCCAGACCATTCCCCCGCCGGCTTCCATAATGCCTTTATGCCACGGCCGTTTCTCCAGCATATCCATGGGAAACAGGTTAATCCGGTCGGCAGCGAATAAACGTGAGGCATCCACAAAGATCCGGAACCGCAGAATATCTGTATTGGTCTGAACCGTATCCGCCAGATTGCGCAGACTCATCATCTGCTCCAGCTGTTCGGTGATGGAGCTTTGGGGCAGCAGGCTGTTGTAGAGCTCCTTATTCATAAAAACCGAATTGCTTATGTCCAAAATATGGTCCAGCTTGTAGGTTAAATTCATCCCCGCCTGCCGCAAGGTCTGCTGCATGGAACGGGTGACCTCCTGCTCCAGAATCTCAGAGGAACGCTGATAATAGGAGGCCAACATGATTGTCACAGGCAAAAGAATGAAAACTACATAAGCAATAATCCATTTTTTGGCAGCAATAATTCCCTGCCATAACCCCTTCAGATAATCCCATCCCAATTTCAGCGAATTTACCACCGTTCTCCCCCTTTGCGCTTCTCAACTCCTAACAATGGGCTTGCCGGGTCTTAGATTAAAGCTGGTCTCTGTAAGCACTGGGGGTGAAGCCGGTCATTTTTTTAAATACCTTGCTGAAATGACTGGGGTCGGTATAACCTACGGCATGGCAGACCTCATAAAATTTGTTCC
This sequence comes from Bacillota bacterium, assembly GCA_023393235.1. Lineage (GTDB taxonomy): Bacteria > Bacillota > Bacilli > Paenibacillales > NBRC-103111 > Paenibacillus_AR. The sequence goes on from JAEWMH010000078.1 coordinate 678, forward strand.
GCGGGTCCTGGAGCAGCTCCTTGGCCCTGTCAATCCGCACCTTGGTCAAGTACTCAAACAGTGTTTTACCTGTTTCCTGCTTGTACAGAAGGCTGACATACGTGGGACTCAGGAAGACCCCCTCGGCAATGTCATTCACCGTCAGATTTTCGGCATAACGCTCCTGGATCAGCCTATGAATCCGGTCAATCACACTTCCGGTTTTGCCGCCGCGCTTTTCCTTAACACAGGCGCAAACCTCCACCAGATAGCCGCTGACATGCTTGGTCAAATCCTGCAGGGTTTCCTGCCGCAGCACCATCTCCCATGCCTCCGCCTCCTTGGCCTCCCACTCCCCGTTAAGGGCGCTCAGTTCAAGCAGCACCCGGCTGGACTGCAGAATCAGCTGTTGGCTTATATTTCTTCCGTACCGGAAGCTGTTCTTGCCGCTGTGGCTCATGGATTCGAAGATATTGTCCAGAGCGCTCACGAGCCCGGCATCATCTCCAGCTTTTATCGCCGACATTACCTGATCCTCCGCCTCTGCCAGACGGTAGTGCTCATTATCACCGGATTGCAGATGATCAACTGTAAGAATTTGGTTTTTCCCCAAATACCATTTTTGAGCAGCCGCTTCCCGGGCCTGCTTATAGGACAGTGGCAGCTCGTACAGCTGATTGACAAACTCCCCCACACCGATGGTAACGCTTATTTTAAGCCAGCGGCTCAGGTTATCCCGGATTGCCTCAGCCAAGTCTAATAAGCCATTCTCCCCGTTTTCCAGGAGATCTCCGGTTTCCTGGACCAAAACCCCGGCATATTCCCCCACCGTTTTCTCGAAAACGACGCCACGCATGGTTTTGTCCATCAGCTCTTGGATGATGTTCAACGCCGCATACGATAATAGCTGCTTGTCCCGCTCACTTCGGGCATCCATCACCAGAGCCAGATCGTCGATTACAATCACAATTACAATATACGCCTGCGCATCCAGCAGGGGCAGGTTCAAAAACTGTATTTTTTCCCTGACCCTCTCCTCCTGGAAGCTGTCGGCAATAAGGGAAAGCAGAAATTTTTCCCGGAGCAGGGGCAGGCTTTGGACCAGCTTCACCTGCATCTCGTTCACCAGTTCCTTCGCCCGTGTCTCTTCCTGGAGAGAGGTGAGGACGCGGGTAATGACCGTATGAAGCTCCTTGCGGCTGATGGGTTTGAAAATATAATCCACCGCGTGGACCTTTAACGCCGACTTCAGATATTCCGCATTATCAAACCCGCTGATGAAGATGATTTTTGCGTCTGGAAGAATACTGCGGATTTCCGTCGACATGGCTATGCCGTCCATAGTAGGCATTTTCACATCCGTCAGCACAATATCCGGCTTCTCTTCTTTAATCAAAGCCAGACCTTTATCTCCGTCGTCCGCCGTCCCTACCAGCTCGATCCCATATGCGGTCCAATCGAAATAAGTGCCGAGCCCGTTTACCACTGACGGTTCGTCATCCACTATGACAAGCTTGTACATCCGGTTCACTCCTTGGGTAATTCGAATGGATACGTCCAGTATACTGCATTTGACCGGGGATAAAAGAGGATGCTGCAGGAAAACTCGCCTTCGGACAAAAACGCAAAAAAACCGGAGACAGGTTTCCTCCGGTTTTCCAGTGCTTTCCGTATACCCTGGACGCTTATCGTCCCGGGTTGTTTTTACCATCATCCTTGCCATTGTTCCGGCCGTTGTCATTGTCCCGGTTATCATTATTGCGGTTTGGTCCGCCGTTATCCTTGCCGATTCCGGTGTTTTTGTTGCCGGTGTCTTTTTTGTCATCCTCTTTCTTTTTGTCATCTTCCTTCTTGCCGTTCTGGCCGTTATTCTTTTTGTCGTCGTCCTTTTTGTCGTCGTCCTTTTTATCATTGCCGGCAGCCGGCGTTTTCCCGGGGGCACTGCCGTTTCTGACCGGGGAAGACGAGGCGGCAGGCTTCACGGAGGACTTAGGTGTGGCAGTCGGCGTGGGCGCCGTATTTTTGGTCGGTGTTGCATTGGCTTTGTTGGTGGGCGACGTGGATTTCTGCGGAGATTTGGTAGGCGTCGGCGTCGCCTTTTTCTCCTGCAGCTTCTTGTCCAGCGTACCGTCCTTCTCTTCCTTCAGCAGCTCCCGGATGCTTTCCTTCTCCAGGTTTTTCGGGTCCACCAGCTTGGCAATTCCGCCCTTCGCATCGGCGATATTGTGGACGGAATCCTTCTGCAGATCCTCCACCTTAATATCATGGCCTGCATTTTTGGCGTTCAGGTAAACGGTGTATTTGCCCAGAGACAGCCCGTTTTCCTTGGCGGTCTCTACAATTTCCGGCGGCGCCGCGAAGGCGGTAACCTGGATTTTATCCGCTTCCTGGGGATGTTTGGTGACCACATGGGCCAGAACCTGCTGTTTCAAGGCCTCCGTTACCTGGGTATCATCGAGGGAGGTGTCCTCCTTCACGATGGTGCCGGCGATGACGATGTCGGCTTCCCCTTCGGCAAAAATCTTCATTTCTTCGGCTTTTTGGAGGATTTTATCCGTAACGTCATCCATGGACCGGCCCTTGTAGGAAACGCTGCGGGCGATTTCCAGCCCCTTGTCGTTTAACCCCTTCATTTCCCGGACCCGTTTGTTCTTATCGATGCCCAGTTCAATACTGGGGTTAATATCGATGGAAATATACGCTACAACGGATTTGTCGGTAAATACGGAGGTCAAACCGGTAAACAGGATCATAACCAGCATCACGGCGGCCACAAAGCCGGACAGTAAAACAAAGGCGGGACGGCGGCTGCGGGTTACCCCGGGGGTGTAAACAATTTCCTCACCCACGCCGCAGCTCCGGTCCATCCGGGGGATACGTTCAAACAAACCTGACGGAGTCATGACGATGAGGTATTTTCCGTTGACTTCCATTACAATGCCTTTGCTCATGGCTCCATCCTCCCGTCTTCCTCCGGCCTGGCGAAACGCAGATATTCACGTAAATAGGGAAAAGGCCCGTTATAAATAATGGCCACCGCTATAATATACTTGCGGTTGCGCTCCAGCGTCTTCCGGGAAAATCCGGTACGCTCCAGCATTTCCTTGATGGGAAGCATCCGCTTGCCCAGCAGCAGACGCATCAGCCCGCTGTCCTGGGCCAGCATCAAACCGACCCTGGCCAAACTCTCGCGGGAATCGGCGTGTTTGGGGGAGGCCTCCACCAGATCGGAGAAGCTGACGCCGAAATCATTCAACACATGGTTCAGTTCCATAATCTCGCTTTTGCGGTCCTCCATATCCTTCTGCAGCTCATACTCCCGGATCGCCTGATGGATATCCACCGGATTCATCAGGTTCTCTTCCTCATCCTCCATATCGAAGGAGCTGTAGGGCACCTGCTGCAGGAACCGCTGCTCCTTGCGGATGAAGTCAATGAGCCTGCGGCGGATGACCATCTCGGAGAAGCTGAGAAACGGACGTCCCGTTTCGTGGGAGTATTGGCTTATGGCTTCATTAAACGCGGACAAGGCCACCGCGAACTCATCGTCCCGGGAGGGATCGATGTACCGCTTGCAGAAGCGGCTGGTGACCTTGGCCACATAAGGCTGATAATCGGTAATAAACTGGTTGCGCAGGCGCATATCCCCTGCTTGGATCAAACGGACCAGCTCCTCCGGGGGCCGGCTGCTTCCGGAGGTGTGAGATTGGCTTTTGCCTAAGAAGCGCTTCATTAAAACAAGTATCAAAAGTCCCACCTCACACTACAGGTTTCGTTTAGCCGCATCGTCTTGCGGGGGTAAATCAAAATAATTTGCAGGCTGCCCCACTCGGGCAAATGCCTCGGCCGGCGTCATTTCGGAACGCAGCAGCTTCTTGAAATCCCGGGAGCCCACCAGATCCAGATATCCTGCAATAGCAGGCCGGTAGGATTTCAGGATGACCATCAGCTCCTCCAGCGGCACCTTAAAATCATTCACAGCCATCTGCTCATTCAAAAAGCCCGTCACCATCACGGATTCCTCGGAGTCATCGGGAAGCTCCCGCAGGAGCTCCAGGTACTCCACCACAAATTCCTCATATGTCATATCCGTTCAATCTCCTTTTATTTGAATTCACGTGTCATGACTATTGGCCGTCTTATGTATCGGAGCGCGCCTCCAGCCGGCCGTTTTCCCGCATATATAAGCGTTTGGCCGGATTGTTGGCCAGCTTCACATTGCACATTTTGAGGGTGTGCTCCTCCTCCAGATCGAACACTTCCCATTTCTCCGGTTCGTCGTATCCCTGCTGCGCCAATACCGATGCCATCTCTGCAGCAGCAGTATCCTCGTCCTCCCAGGACTTTACGCCATGGTACACAAAGTCATAGATGTTTTTTTGGCTGCAGGAAAATATTTCACCCGTTTCTCTATGCTTTAACACAAAATACATGTAAACGCCTCCTTAGACCACAATCGACTCATTATATCATATTTTCCACATGGCACTCCATGTCAGACTTTGGACAGGCTCATCGCGGGAACGGCAAAAAGGCCCGTGTTGATACGCGGACCTTAAACAGCAGCGGCTGTCTTTAGTCATTGCTGGCTGTTCTCCTCCTGCAGCCGCGAAACCTGCTCCAGCGGCAAACCGGTAATCTCCGAAATCTCCGGCGGGGTCATGATCCCCCGGCGCAGCAGCTGCTCGGCCACCTCGATCTTGCCTTCGATCTTGCCTTCGATCTTGCCTTCGATTTTACCCTGCAGCTTTCCTTCCCGGCGTCCTTCCATCAGGGCCTTCCGCTTCACCTTCGGGTCGATCCAGGGTTTTAGCATTTGCCTTACCTCCTCATCCAGCTTTTCATATTGGCCGTACCGGTTATACAAATAATTCATCAACGCTTGCATCACTTCCAGCAGCCGCTCCAGATCAGCACCGCTTAACTCACGCACATCATGCAGCTGCCGGAGCCTCTCCAAAGTAAGGCCTACGGTTTTCTTCAGGCTACTGAACGCCTCAGCCATCCGCCGCCGCTTTTCTGCTTCCGGCAATTTGCTCCGCTCCAAGGCCTGCAGCCGTTTGCGCCAGCGGAATACCTGCAGGGGAAGCAAGGCATAAAGCTTCTTCTCTGTTAAGTGCTGAGGGGTATTCATCCAATACCGCATAACAGGCACCTGGTACCGCATGGTTTGTCCGTCGGGAAAAACAAGCACCAGCTCCACCTGTTCCCGGATGGAGTCGTTTTCCTCCAGATAAATCACCAATTGGCGGGGAAAAAAAAGCGTAAGTGTGCCCGCCTCCACCGCTTCAGCCATTCTTCCTGCTTCCAATGCCCGGTTGAACCCATACCGGAACATACGTACAGCCATAGCGGAATCATGCAGCGTTTGAAATTCCACATGGTATTCACCCTCACCGGATGCTGTTTCCACCTTCAAGAGCAGATCCGCTTCGAGCCTGCTGAAATCTTGCCCGGTCATATTCCCGTTTCTGTGGACCACCTTGACTTGACCGGGATTAAAAGCTTCATCAAACAGTCCGTTAATCAGCAGGACCACTGTTTTGTGGGACAGATGGAACAGCAAGCGCATGATCCGGTCCAGCTTAATTTGTTCCCGCGGCTTTTTCCGTTTGTCAGCCATAATCGTTTTCTGTTGCCTCCAGTATATCATAATTGATGAGCCGCAAAGCTCCCGAATGCAAAAAACGCCAGCCGCTCCCTGATAAGGGAACAGCCGGCGCGTGCTTCGCTTCCGGTCGAAACTGTATAGGAATAACCATATCATAAAAGCGCTTTACCTGTCGATAAGCTATCCTGAAAAAACATACTCCGAGCCAAAACAGCCCCTCCCCCGCTACAGCCTGTACATTCGTCTGTATACCGAAGGCCGCAGCTTTACGGTTTTTTCGAAAATCCGGCTGAAGTAGTAGCCGTTGTCATAGCCACATAAGGAGGCCACATGCTCCATGGTAAAATCCGTATCCGTCAGCAGCGCCTTGGCTCTTTCCAGCCGGAGGGCGGTGAGATACTCCTTGGATGGCGCCACTCCGCCTCTTTCTCACAGCAAACAGAGCCCTTATGTTTTGCGGAGTGTCTGCCTTTTGGCCGGCCTCCGCAAAATAAGGGCTCCTGCTTGTTGTTGCATTTACTTTCATTAAAAACAGTTACGCCTCCGGTGCCGCCACAAGAGTCAGCTTCAGCGCCGTACCGATAGGGGGAAGGCTTTTGGTCAGCATCGGTGTGTAGAAGCCAACTACCCGAGCTCCCTTCTCCAGTTCCTTGACACCGATTGCCTTGCCGTCCGCATCCTGCAGCACCGTATCCTTGGCGATCCGGAGCACTACTTCTTCAGGGGAGCGGTCTGTAAGACCGGCGCCTTTCACTCGGACAGATACGTCTCCGTTATCACTTTGCAGGATTTCTTCAATAGTACCCCAGGTTCCCAGGACATCCTTGGCTTCCAGGGCAGAAACAACCTTGATCTGGAAAGCCGCGGTCTGGGGAGGCAGGCTCATGGTCATCGCCATGGAATGCTCCACTTCAACCTCCATCCCGATGGTCAAGGCGGAGAAATCCAGCTTGTTTCCGTCCGTATCCAGTATCTCTGTTTCATCCCCTACATTCAGGACCATGCCGTCTACTCCGTAACCCTTGATGTGAAGGGAACGGCGTCCTTCATGATCCCGTACAGCGGTGACTACGCCTTTAGCCTGAACCGATTTTCTCTCCTCCTTGGCAGTGATGGAGATCCCGTCATTGCCGGAAACAACTGCACCAGGCAGCACTTCCACGAAGAAGGACGCCGGAACATACAGCTTGCTCTCAACCAATGCAGGAGCCGCCTCCAGCTTCTTCAGCATTTTGTCCACTGCATATTCATTCTCTCCGGTTTTCACTGTGGTAAATAAGTTGTCCTTCGTCAGCTCCACAGAATACGCTTGAGCATTCCATTGCAGCTTGAAACCCATAGCCTCCGCTACGGCGCGAAGGGGCAGCATGGTTTCTCCGCCTTGGCCCAGGTATCCGGTGTCCTCGAGATTTTGTCCGTTTACCTGTACGGGGACAACAGCCTGCTTTAGATGATCGGAGCTGATCAGCGCCAGGGTGGGAACAGGCTGCTCCTGCGGTTGGACCGCCGCTTCGGCTTGAGCCCAGGCAGCGCCTCCTCCTGTAACTGCAAGTGCCAGCGCTAAAGCCGCCGCCGCTTTTTTCGTTGTGTGATGCATACTTGTCCACTTCCTTTCGCCATGATCATGATGATGTACATTGTCCCTAACGGTACGGTCCTGGCAAATGTTGCACTTGATAACATACCCACAATTTACCATGTGCATTCATTCTGAAAAATTGGGCAGGTTTTTCACCTTTTTGCCTATTGCACATACAGTGAATAGACGAATATCCCGATGGACAATAGAAAGGATGGATGAGCATGAATCCCGTTTTACTGGACCCCCGTCTGTGTCTGTGTGCCGACTCCACCCAAACCCTGAATTATCGCAGAGACAGCCGCAATTACGTCACCCAGCTCTTCGGGACAGAATTCCCGGCCATCAAAACCGGCTTTTTCAATGTTCATATGAGCCAGGGCATGATCGTTCCGCCTCATTGGCACACCAATGCCGATGAGATGGTTTTTGTCATCTGCGGAGAAATTGTCGCCTCCGTGTTTAACCCCTTTACGCGGCGACTCATGACCTGCACCCTAAAGCCCGGTCAGGTGATTCAACTGCCTAAAGGCTGGTACCATTGGTTTGTTGCCGTAACAGACAACACCCATGTGCTCACCATATTCGATGTGCCTACCCCTGATGTGGTATTCGGCGCAGACTTCCTGAGCTGCACACCTCCCGAGGTGATGAACCGCGCCTTCTGCGTAAATCCGCAGGAATATGCCAAGGCTGTAGCCCCTATCCAGGATGCGCTGCTTTTAGGGCCGCCGCCCGGCTGCCTGCCGCTAGTCCAGGATCAGCAGCAGGGCTGTGAATTCCCCGGACCGGTGTTCCGGTAACCGCCTGACCGCTCTGCGTCACTGAAAGAAGCCTGCCGGTTTCGGAGACCGGCAGGCTTTCTTATTTTATCTACACCTTAGTGCTTAAATTGGGGGGTCACCAGATCCGCTACCTTCACCTGATCCTTCTTTAAGGCACCGGCCGCTACCAAATTATCCAATCTATACTTTACTCATGGGAAAATAAGTTGACCTATAGTGTCTAGGCATCCGTCTCTCCGCCAAAACCATGCTGATGATTGCCGGACGATGTTCTTGAGAGCCAATATTACAACATAAACTCGCTCATAGCCCTGCTCAAATCCTTGGACTCCTGCTCCAGCCGTTCAGAGTCGCCACCCAGGCAATCTGCGGGATGGGGATGGACAGCTGCCGGGAAATCCACCAAAAGCCAAGCTGAAAGGTTGCTGAATTCACCAGGAACCTGAATCTCCCCCTGCCCATAAGATGTTGGAGGGAGTTTTGACAGACGCATACCTGCTCCGCTACCAAAAAATTTTCCCGCCGCTTCCGGTTTTTTCTTGCAATTTTTGCCCATCATTGTAATAGTAGATTCATAGAAGGGAAGTGATGACATGCCTCGACATTATTCGATTGGCAACGGTAATTTTCTGATCAATTTGGATGACCATTCCTTTATCCGCGATATCTACTATCCCTTTGTGGGCCAGCTCAATCACGTGGGGGGCTACCAATGCCGGGTCGGCATGTGGGTGGACGGCAGCTTCGCCTGGCTTTCCGATGCGGGTTGGTCATTCCGGCATGCCTATGAAGAGGATTCCCTGATCACCAATCTGCAGGCAACGCATAACGGCCTGGGTATATCGCTAACGATTAATGACGGCGTCCACCAGCGGGAGGCCATATATATCAAGCGAATCGTCATTAAGAATGAACGGGATACGGAACGGGAGGTCCGCTTCTTTTTCCAGCAGGATATGATGATCAATGAAACGGAGGTCGGCGATACCGCGGCCTATTATCCGTCCAACAATACCTTGTTCCATTACAAAAAAGACCGCTACTTCATGTTCAACGGCTCCACGGGTACGGAGGGGATGTACCAATACACCACCGGGGTCAAACGGTTCCATTCCGCCGAAGGCACGTGGCGCGATGCGGAGGACGGAGTGTTAAGCGGCAACGGCATCTCCCAGGGCTCCGTGGACAGCACCATCAGCTTCCGGCTGAAGGTTCCGGCTCAAGGCGAAGCCACCCTGTATTACTGGATGAGCATCGGCAAGAACCTGGAGGAAGTCAAGAAGCTGGATAAATACGTCAAGGACAGCCAGCCTGGCAAACTTCTGGACCGTGTGAAAATCTACTGGCAGCGGTGGGTAAATAAATCCGAACGCAACTATGGGGATCTGCCCCAGGACGTAATTAAGCTTTTCAAGCACAGCCTTCTGATCGTGCGTACCCAAACAGATGTGAATGGCGCCATTGTCGCCGCCAACGATACGGATATTCTCCAGCACAACCGGGACCATTACAGCTACATGTGGCCGCGGGACGGGGCGCTGGTCGCCTACGCCATGTCCATGGCGGGTTATTCGGGCATGGTAGCCCCCTTCTTCAAATTCTGTTCCGACGCATTGACTCCGGACGGCTTCCTCCATCATAAGTACAATCCGGACGGCACCGTCGGCTCCAGCTGGCATCCGTATATCTATGAAGGGTCCACCCGTCTGCCGATCCAGGAGGACGAAACGGCGCTGGTGCTGTATGCCCTGTGGCAGGACTTTGCCAAACACGGCAATATCGAGCTGCCCCAGTCCCTGTTCCGCACCCTGATCCGGCGGGCGGCCCGTTTCCTCGCCGCCTTCATCGATCCGGAGCTGGGGCTGCCCCAGCCCAGCTATGATTTGTGGGAGGAGCGCTACGGCATCTTCACCTTCACCTGCTCCGCCGTGTATGGCGGGCTGGTGGCCGCCTCCAACTTCTGCAGCCTGTTCGGCGACGATGACCGCAGCAGCCGCTTCCTGCAGGCGGCCATGAACATCCGCTCCGCTATGCTAGAGCATCTGTGGGATGAGGATTTGGGCCGTTTTGTCCGGGGCCTGTATCTGGAGGACGGCAAGTGGGTGAAGGATACCACCCTGGAGTCCAGCATCTACGGCATCTTCGAATTCGGCGTATTGCCGGCGGATGATCCCTGTGTGGTGAGAACGATGACTGCCATCAAGGAAGGCCTCTCCGCCAAAACCTCCGTAGGCGGCATTGCCCGTTACTACCATGACTACTACTTCCAACGCAGCTCCAATATTGAACTGGTCCCGGGCAATCCGTGGATCATCTGCACCCTGTGGACAGCGGAATGGGAAATTGAGATGGCCAAAACCTTAGGCGAGCTGGAAACGCCGCGGCGCACGCTGGAATGGGTGGTCTCCCATGCCATGGAAAGCGGCATTCTGCCGGAGCAGCTGGACCCCTTCGACGGCAGTCCCGTATCCGTGGCTCCCCTGACCTGGTCCCATGCCACCTTCATTCTTGCCGTTGTCAAATATGCCACCAAATACCGGCAGCTCAGCGCCATCCAGGACCCGGTGGCCAGCCGTATGCCCGGCTTTATGTAAGGCAAAAAAAAAGCCAGGCGGAGCTTCCGCTTGGCTTTTTTTTAGTTTTGCGCTTGGTTTTAGTTTAGTTTAACGCATGTCCTTGGTTTTGCAAGTGGCTTTGGCTTTCCGCTTGGCTTTGGTTTTTCGCTTGGTTTTAGTTTTGCGCTTGTCTTTGGTTTTGCGCTTGTCTTTGGTTTTGCGCTTTGCTATGGTTTTGCGCCTGATTCGCCCCCACTTTGGCTTATCTTCGCTATTTCCCTTGGTTTGGTCCTCTCCTCCAGGATGTAAGCGTCATAAAATGTATGCTATTGCTCGGCTGAATACCCAAAAACGCAAAATAGCGTACATAAAATGTACGCTATCCCTTCCGATTCCCCTCAAAATGGTCAATTCTGATGCTTTAGCATACATTTCATGTATCTTATTAGGCAAAAAAACGTCCCTCTCCGCCAATAGCATACATTTGTGGACCGCTATCATCACCTACGCGAGTCTGCTCCCACTCCCGCAGCCAGAAATGCCCATCATTCTGCGGCTCGGGCCATATTATTGCAGGGATGCGGCGGAGCTTCTTGTCAGAACCCCTCCGCCTCCTCCACCTCCATGAGCCAGCAGCGGTCTCCCGGCTGATGATGCAGGATCCCGGGATTTTTCTCCACCAGCCCGTTAACCAGCACCACCTTGCCTGAAACCGGAGGCGGCAGCTCAATCTCCCCCGCCAAGGTTTCGATCAGGAGACAGGGATGCCCCCGCAGGACATGATCCCCCTCAACCGGAAGCTCCACATGGACGATCAAGCCGCACTCATCTGCGGCATCCTCTGTTAAACCAACGGCCGTTTTGCCGCCTGCCAGCTTTTTGGTCCACAGCCAGGAGGTAGGGCCGATACGAATTTCATTCAGCATGGGATAACCCCTTTACTTGTCATTGGACATCAGTCACTGGATATCAGTCTGTGGATATTGACGGCTCACAGCTC
>JAEWMH010000115.1 GCA_023393235.1 Bacillota bacterium
CCGCTCGACTTGCATGTATTAGGCACGCCGCCAGCGTTCGTCCTGAGCCAGGATCAAACTCTCCATAAAAGTGGCCCGAAGGACCGTTATGTTAGAGCTGATTGCTCATTTGTTCAAACGTTTGGCTTCATTGTTTTGCTGCTCGTTGTTCAGTTTTCAAGGAGCTCGTTTGTTTCTTCGTCGTTCTCTTCTTCAAGAGGCGACTTTTTTAATATACCACATTGCCATGCATCTTTGCAAGCATTATTTTTTAATTTCTTGCTTGCCTTGCTTTTTTGCTTTTCCGCTGCTTGGCTTGTCTCAGCGGCGGAATTTGATAATAACACAGAAAACAAGTAGAATGCAATACCTTTTTTCAAAAAAACTATTATCCGATAAGTGTCAGCTTCAAAGCAACTAATAGAGCTAGCCCCGGAACACCCAGAATCCCTATGGTGGACAGCGTATACGCATTAATCGGCACCTGGAACATATAGCGCTGCCCCACCCAGTTTACAGCATAAAGAAGAATCGCCGCGGCGATGACATGCAGGCCCAATGTCTTCAGCCAGGCGCCCGCACTGCGGTTTCGCAGCACGAGCAGCACCAGCGAAGAAAGAGATAATAGGAAAACCGCCCACCAAAGATATTCCATCCTTTACCCTCCCGTCAAAAACCGGCCGCCTGGCCCCCGCTTTTTTTGGCTGCTTCTTTTCCCTTGCCGGTTGAGGAATGCATATGCTGAGCTTGGGTTGCCACCAATAACCCATCCTCCCACTGCATCAGCTTAGCCTGCCGCAGGAGCATAACATAGCGTTTCTCTGCTGCTTCCAGAGCATAGATGGCATAATCAATCTGATCCCTCTCCACCACCCACTCCAGGCGCTGATGTGCGGTCGTCCATTCCAGGTGGGCTTTGCGGATCTCCTGATGCATCCCCACCTTATCCAGAAACCTGGGCTCCTCCATCTGTTTTCGCACCTTGCCCTTCCAAATTGGAAAAAATCCCATACAAAACCTCTCCTTTCCGGTGAACCGGCATGTCCTTCTTTCTAGATATATGGCAATCTCAAGAAAGTTTAGAACCGAAACCTGTCCGAAGAGGCAATCCAGCAGCTATTTTAGCCCATAAAAAAAGAAGACCCTCCAGTCTTCTTAAATTCACTTCATCAAAACCGTATCCCGCTACAGCTCCCGGCGTCCTTCCAGAGCTTTGGTCAACGTCACTTCGTCAGCGTACTCCAGGTCTCCACCTACCGGCAGCCCGTGGGCAATCCGTGTTACCTTAATCCCGAAGGGACGGACCAGCCGCGATAGATACATCGCCGTAGCCTCTCCCTCAATATTGGGATTGGTAGCGAGGATCAGCTCCTGCACCTTATCGTCACCCAGACGCTTCAGAAGCTCGGCAATATAGATATCATCCGGCCCGATTCCCTCCATGGGGGAAATCGCCCCGTGCAGCACGTGGTAATAACCGTGGAATTCCTTGGTGCGCTCCATAGCCACCAGGTCCTTGGATTCCTGGACTACACAAATCACAGAGCCGTCCCGGGTTTTGTCTTGACAGATCCGGCACGGGTCCACATCCGTTATATTGCAGCAGGAGGAACAATAATGGAGGTTGCGCTTTACATTCACCAGCGCCTTGGCAAATTCCAGGACCTCCTCCTCCTTCATATTCAATACAAAGAAGGCCAGGCGTCCGGCCGTTTTGGGGCCGATACCCGGAAGGCGGGTAAAAGAGTCAATCAGTTTCGCTAATGGTTCCGGGTAAAACAAGCCAGCAGCCCCTTCTTTTATTAAAATGGCCCTGCACAATCAGCAATGCGCAGGAAATTTGTTAGAACAAACCAGGGATCTTCATGCCGCCGGTGAACTTACCCATATCCTTGTTGGCCAGCTCGTCGGCTTGGTTCAATGCGTCATTCACGGCAGTCAGGACCAGATCCTGCAGCATTTCCACATCCTCCGGATCAACGGCCTCCGGCTTAATAGCGATGGAAACTATCTTCTTGTGCCCGTTGGCTACTACCGTCACAACTCCGCCGGCAGTACCCTCCACCGTTTTGGAGCCAGGCTCTTCCTGAGCCTTCATCATTTGCTCCTGCATTTTTTTTACTTGCTTCATCATTTGGTTCATGTTATTCATTGTTATCGCTCCTTTATACAAATAGGTCGTTGATGGATTCTCAAACGGGGGCTCCCCCAAAAGTAATCGGAATAAGCTTCGAAGCCTGTCTTTACTTCTGGAGGATGATCATGTCAGTCTTCCCGGATATGGACAAGGTCCTCGCCGAACAGCTTAACCGCCTCCTGCACCCATTCGCCTTCTGCCGGCTGTGAGTGCTCCTGCTCCAGCTTCAGCTCCTCCGGCTGCGCCTGTCCGGCGCCTGAGGATTCGGCATCCTTCCACTCATTCATCATTACCGTAGCCAACCGTGCCGGCTGGCCAAGCACCTGGCCGAGCACCTGTTCAATCACCTGCTTGTTGGCAGGTTTTTCGGTGGTTTCCCGGTGCATCGGGCTTTTGAAGGCAACCAGCACCTGATCGTCCTGACAGGCCACGGGCTCTCCGTCCACCAGCCAGGCGTGAACCGTGATGCGCGCTTCCTTCACCCCGGCCAGCACCTGGCTCCACTTGGCTGCAACCTGCTTGAAGAAGGAGGATTGCCCCTCCTTCAAGAAGCCGTCCAGCTTAATGGTTGACCTGCGGACCGCAGGGGCGGAGGCACGTCCTCCAGGAGCCTGGCCGGCAGGACGGTTCGCCGCGGGCAGGGTGTTGGCGGCCGCAGGAGGATTCCGCATGAGTCCGGCCAGCTGCTCCTCCAGTTGGCCGATCCGCCGTTTCAAGAGCTGAAGCTCCTCTTGGCCGACCGATCCGGCAGCTCCCGCCGCAGTAACCGGCGGCAATTCTGCCTGACGGGTTGAGGCTTCCCCGGCCGAGGCCAAGGTGCACAGCTTCAGCACCGCCACCTCAAACAGCGTTTGCGGCTGGGTGGAATATTTCATTTCGTTCTGGAAGTGGTTCAGCACTTCCATAATGGCAAACAGGCGGTCTGCAGAGAAAGTCTCCGCCATGGCCTTAAACCTGGGAATATCCAGCACCCGTTCCGTCACGGTTTGGGAGCCGGGAACCATTTTGATCATCAGAATATCGCGGAAATAAAGCAGCAGATTCTCCATGCAGCGGTCTGCGCTTTTGCCTTCCTGCATCAGTTGGCTGATCCAGTTAAGCGCCTGGCCGCTGTCTCCTTCGCGGATATGGGCGGCCAGTTCAGCGAAGCGCTCGCCCGCAATCCCTCCTGTCATGGCAACCGCATCGTCGTAGCTGATGGTGTTGCCCGTGAAGGAGATGATCTGATCCAACAGGCTCAGCGCGTCCCGCATGCCCCCCTCGGACAGACGGGCAATGTATTGGGCGGCCTCCAGTTGGAGATCCACACCCTCCTCGCGGCATACCTCAAGGAGACGCCCTACCTCTTCCTCCAGCGGGATCCGCCGGAAATCAAAGCGCTGGCACCGGGAAATAATCGTCGCCGGAATACGGTGCGGTTCGGTGGTCGCCAGGATGAACATCACGTTGGGAGGCGGCTCCTCCAGTGTTTTGAGGAGAGCGTTGAAGGCCTCCGTGGTGAGCATATGGACCTCGTCAATGATATATACCTTATGCCGGACTTCGGTGTAGGCAAAAATCATTTTATCCCGGAGATTGCGGATCTCATCGATCCCCCGGTTGGAGGCGGCGTCAATTTCCAGGACCCCGATTTCTGAACCTTCCGTTATCGCCAGGCAGGAGGGGCAAGTATTACACGGCTCCTCGCCGGGACCCTGGCGGCAGTTGACAGCTTTGGCCAGCAGCTTGGCAATGGTGGTTTTGCCTGTGCCGCGGGGGCCATTGAATAAATAAGCGTGGGAGAGTCTGCCCTCTTTCAGCGAATTCTGCAGAGTACGGATAATATGCTGCTGTCCCACCACATCCCCGAAAAGCTGGGGCCTCCACGTGCGGTACAACGCTTTATGAGCCATGATTTCCTCTCCGTTTCCGTAAGCGGCTCCGGTTCTTCAGACAACCGGGCCCCGCAGTCATTCGTTTCAACATTATATCACAGGAGACGCCTCTTCTTCCAGAAAGCATCCGCCAATGGCCGGTTTCCCTCTATGCCAAAGAAGGCCGGCTCCTCATACTGGCAGCCAGCCTCCCTTTTGAAGAAGAGATAATGCTTACAATTATGTATTCCATCAAATCTTACATATCTATGGTATAGGTATACTGACCGTAAAGGTGGTGCCGAAGCCTTTGGAGGATACACGGATAATTCCGCCGATATCATGGATAATGCGCTGGCAGACGGATAACCCGAGACCAGTCCCCGTAGGTTTGGTGGTAAAGAACGGATCGAAGATTTTGTCCACAACAAAATGGGGGATACCCGGGCCGGTATCATGGATGTCGATGTGCAGCTTATTCTCCTGCTGATCCCTTTTCACCTGAACAGTCAAGACACCTTCCCCTGACATGGCTTCAATCCCGTTTTTGCTGATATTCAAAAAAACCTGCTTCAGCATCTCCCGGTCCGCGATCACACGGGGAAGCTCCTCTGTCACAATCTGCTGCACAGTAATGTTGTGGAGGGTAGCCTCGCTATGGATAATCGGCATGATCTCCTTCAGCACCAACGGAATATCCACCAGCTCGTAGTTGACGTTTTTGCGCTTGCCCAGCAGCAGAAATTCATTCACCAGCTCATTGATCCGGTCGATCTCCATCAGCATAATCTCGGTGTAGCTTTTTTCCTTGTCCATCTCCCGCTCCACGAAGGTATTGCGGAACATCTGCAGGAACCCTTTGATGGATGTCAGCGGATTGCGGATCTCGTGGGCTGTACCCGCTGCAATCTGGCCGATCATGGAGAGCCGGTCGTTGCGCTGCACCTGCTCCTCCAAGGAGCGCAGGTTGGTCACATCCTTGAAGGTCACGTATCCGCCCTGAACACCTCCAGCGTGATCCCGCAGAATATTGGAATCCACCAGAAGCTCATAACGTTCGTTGTTGTTAGTCCAAGACAAGGCATGATTGCGGTACAGCACCCCCTCGAAGATGCCCTTCGGCATGGGCTGATGATCCTCCGGAAGCTCGCGGAACATATCCGACAAGGGTTTGTTGATGACCTTTCCCCGTTCAATACCGAATATCCGGCAGGCCATGTCGCTGATGTCGATGAGCTTGTAATCCGTATCAAACAACAGCACACCCAGGTTGATATCCTGCAGGAGGGTCCCGGCAAACTGCTGCAGCAAATTCAAATCCTCGCCGGGTTTCAAATCATGCAGGTGCAGCATGGTGTATTCCTCTCCGTTCGGTCTCTTGAATCTCCCCTGGTAGTACCGGCTCGATATCATCCTCCCCGCATAATCCCGAAGCAGAAGCAGCTGGCTATGGTCATAGTCGCGGCCTTCCGGCAGGAACGTTTTTTCCATAAAGCTGCTGACGTCCTCCCCAAGGATCTGGTTCTGTGTATACCCCGTCAGCTCAAGGAATACCCGGTTGCAGCAGTACAGGCAGTTATTTCCGTCAATTACGGCTACGGCATGCTTATACAATTGATCTAAGTAATACTGGATTTTCTCCTCTGATATGGCATAGTAAATCAAGGCCTCTTGCATAAGATCGTACACCCCCCTGCTATATGGACAGCAGCTAAGCCAAATTCATCACGTTCGGAGATTAACAATTTATAGAGTTCTCCTAATAATGACAATTTCCTCCTATTGGCAATAAAATTTTAGAAAGTCCTGATTAAGTAACAAAAAAAGCACTCCGGAAGGAGTGCTCATGATGGCTGAATATATAAATAAGAACCGTGCACCTGTCCTCGGGCAGGCAATCCGGGCGGAACATCTGTCGTTGGCTCGGGCTAGGCTACCCTCCGGCACATGGACCCTCTTGCTTACGGCTGCTTCCTTCCGGACCTGACCGGGTTCACAAGTATCCATTGCGGAGGACCCGGCCGTCAACACTACGTGCAGACGTCAGACCCCACATTACAAGACCTCAAAACAGGAATTCAACCCCGCTGTAGCGGACTGCGGGTTACAGGGCACCGCTACCTCCCCGTCTAGCACGGTATTGATAAGTATAGCGGATTCGCGGGATGAACGCAACTGTCCGCAGAAATTGGCTGTTTTACTAGAAAACATGATTCTTTTCCACAGATACCCTGACCTCATACTGGGGAAGCAAACGCTCCAGCAGCTCTTGGGCGCTCTTGCGGATTTGCATCGATTCTTCTATATCCAACTCCTTGCCCAGGTGGAGTGTAATATATGCTGTCAGTCCGTTGAACAGCACCGATGAGTCGATTACCCCAGGGATACGGGTAATGGCTTCTTTTAAGGTTTTGGCATCCGAGGCGTAGGTGCCGGTGGGCAAGGAAAGAGCAGAACCGGCGGACGCAGCGTCAACGGGAGCAGCACCGCGGCTGTAAATCCTGACATCCTCCGCTCCGGAGCCGGCACCACAAGCGGTTAACCATCCGGCAGCCAAGAGACTACAGCAGAAGGCAGGTAATAGTCGTTTCAACATAAAAACACCTCCACAGGGCTTAGGGTAGCCCCGGGAGGTGTGCTTATTCGTTCCAACCGCAGGTAAAAAGCGGAAGGCTTAGATACCGTATTTCTTTTTGAACTTATCTACGCGTCCGCCAACGTCGATAAACTTCTGCTTGCCGGTGTAGAAAGGATGGCAGTTGGAGCAGATTTCGACGCGAAGGTTTTGCTTCACGGAGCCGGATTCGAAGGTGTTACCGCATGCGCAGGTCACCGTGGCTGCATAATACTTCGGATGAATCGCTTCTTTCATGTTCATTCACCTCTTTCTGCCCTGGTTCCTCATAAGGGGAGTGTCCACGAACCAGAGTTAAATTGACACATAGCGGT
Source organism: Bacillota bacterium (assembly GCA_023393235.1). Taxonomy (GTDB): domain Bacteria; phylum Bacillota; class Bacilli; order Paenibacillales; family NBRC-103111; genus Paenibacillus_AR. The sequence goes on from JAEWMH010000115.1 coordinate 6,919, forward strand.
ATTGTAGCATAGTCCCATTTGGGAAAGCAATACTTTTCGCGGACAAGCCTGTGGACACATAAAAATAATTATTTTGACAGTAACTTTCATTTGATATAGTATGTCATTATTAAAACTGAAAGGGATGGTACAAATGGCATTGAAAAACAACAGCAGGTGGTGGGTGCTCTTCTCCCTTAGCCTGGGCTTGATGGCGGTCAGCCTGGATACTACCGTACTGAATGTGGCACTGCCCACCTTGGCGGTAGAGCTTCAAGCTTCAACCAGCCAGCTGCAGTGGATTCTGGATGCGTACAACTTGATTCTGGCCATATTGCTGCTTCCGGCAGGAATGCTGGGCGACAGGTACGGCAGGAAAAAGCTTCTTCTGGGCGCTCTTCTCCTGTTCGGAGCAGCCTCGGCCGCCTGCGCTGCTTCGGGTACAGCCAGCATGCTGATTGGTATGCGTGCTTTTCTCGGAATAGGGGCGGCTTTTCTGATCCCCCTCTCCATCTCTGTGCTTCCGGTGCTGTTTAAGGGGGAGGAAAGAACCCGGGCCATGATGATCTGGATGACAGTGAATATGCTGGGTATTCCCCTTGGCCCTCTTGTCGGCGGTTATTTGTTGAAGCATTACCATTGGAGCTCCGTATTTCTCATCAATCTCCCTCTGATCGCAATTGCCCTCACCGCCGTCGCCCTCCTTATGCCCGAATCCCACAGCGAACACCGGCCTAAACTTGATGCGGGCGGAATCATTTTCTCCAGTTCGGGATTGGGTGCCATTACCTACGGCTTTATCCGGGCCGGCGAACAGGGCTGGGGAGACATGGCAGCCTGGCTGGCTATTGCAGGAGGCATTCTGCTGCTTGTTATACTGTTTTTGTGGGAGCGTAAAGCAGCAGAACCTTTGGTCGATTTCTCCATGTTCCGCTCAAGGAGCTTTACCTGGGGAACGCTGCTGGCGACAGGCGTTACCTTCTCCATGTTCGGACTTCTGTTTGGATTACCTCAATTTTTTCAGGCGGTAAAAGGAACGGATGCCTTCGGGACGGGGCTTCGTCTCCTTCCATTAATCGGAGGAACCCTGGCCGGCGCCAAAATTTCCGAGCTTTTTATTCCCCGGTTGGGAGGAAAAGCAGTGATTTCCGCAGGGTTTGTGCTCCTGGGTGCGGGTTTGGCCTTGGGCACAGGCACCGGGTTGGATACCGGTTTAGGCTATATTGCCTTATGGACCGTGATTGCCGGAGCAGGTTTGGGATTTGCTCTGCCTACCGCTATGGATATGGCTCTGGGAGAGCTTACCGAGGCCAAAAGCGGTATAGGATCAGCCTTGGTCATGGCAACGCGGCAGGTAGGCGCTTCAATCAGCGTGGCTCTGCTTGGCTCGGCCTTGAATGCCGTCTACCGCGCCAATTTGTCTTTGGGCGGGCTGCCTGATGGTGCTGCAGAAGCGATCCGCAAAAGCGCCGCAGCCGGAACAACAGCGGCTGTGAAGCTGAGTTCGCCGGAGACACTGGCTATGATCCGCTCCGCCTATATCCATGGCATGGAAATGCTATTATGGATCTGCGCGGGCAGCGCCCTGGTCAGCCTGATTCTGGGCCTCCTCTTTTTGCCCCGCGGGCCGATTGCTGCCGCAGCCAACACCACCGGCGGTACCCGGGCAAGTGATTCCACCCCGTCATAAAACCTTTCCCATCCTGTCCAAAAAAGGTAAACTGGAGAAAACCCCGATTTGATAACGGGGCTTTGGTTACCATGGAGGGATTGCAATTGTCGGATGGAGCAGAGCGCAAAATGGGCCTGCGTGAACGCAAAAAGTTGAAAACAAGAGCCACAATCCGCAAAATGGCCATGCAGCTGTTTCGTGAGCAGGGTTACCAGGCGACTACCGTCGAGCAGATTGCGGAGGTTTCGGAGGTTTCTCCCAGCACCTTTTTCCGGTATTTCGCTTCCAAGGAAGCGGTTGTGACAGAGGATGATTATGATCCGCTGCTGATCGAAGCATACCGTGTACAACCCCTGGACACTCCCCCTATCCAAGCGCTGCGCAATGCCCTCAAAGAAGGCTTCGGCCATATTTCCCAAGATGACCGGGAAGGGATGTGGGAACGGATTTCTCTGACCTATTCCGTTCCGGAGCTGCGCGGTGCGGCTTTGCAGCAGGTTATGGGCACATCGGAAACCATCAGCATCGAAACTGCACGGCGGTACGGCAAACATGCCTCCGATCTGAAAACACGCACCTTTGCAGCTGCCGTGGTGGGTGTGGTCATTGCGGCCCAGATGCATTACATCGAGCATCCCGAACGGGAATTCGTGGATATTGTGGATGAGGCGCTGGCCTTGATGGATAACGGATTTCCCCTATAAACGATCCCCGAACGAAAATTCTCGCCAAAAGCACAAAAAAGCTGTCCGTCTTGGACCCTGATGGGTTTTGGAACGGACAGCTTTTTGATTGATAGGATTGACAAGGCTATTTGCGCGCCAGACTTTCCGGCGTATGGGTGTACGAGCCAAGCTTCGTGCCGGGTAATTCCGCACGGAAGATGTCCAGCATCTGCTTCATGCCGAGGATTTCGCCCCGGGGTTTGGGAATCAGCCCCAGATAACTCTCCGGGTCGATATTCAGGTTGCGCAGCTGAATCAGCTTCAGATCCGTCCGCTGGGCCAGCCCCACCATCGCTTCAATCTCCTCTTCCCTGTCACTAACCCCGGGGAATACCAGATAATTGATGGAGGTAACCACACCCTTGTCGGCGGCATAACGCAGGGACTTCTCCACGTTGGCCAGATTGTAGCCTCTTGGGCGGTAATAAGCATTGTAATGGTCGTCCAACGCGCTGATGGTGCTGACCCGGATCAGATCCAGGCCTGCGTCCACGATTCCCCGGATATGATCCGTCAGGCCCGCGTTGGTATTCATATTGATATATCCCATGGAGGTAATCTCTCTAACCCGCTTGATCGCTTGGATAATGATAGGCGCCTGGGTAGAGGGTTCTCCCTCGCAGCCCTGCCCGAAGCTGATGATGGACTCCGGTGTGGTCAAATGCTGCAGCATCAGCTGCACCAGCTCATCCACAGTAGGCTTGAAGTTCATCCGTGTCTGCGGCGCCACGAAGGCGCTGCCCTCATCCTGCTCGGAAATGCAACCGAAGCAGCCTGCGTTGCAGGAATAGGATACCGGAACACCGCCCTCCCAACGCCCAAGGAATGTATTGGATGCCGTCAGGCATTCATATTCCAGCGCGCAGTTGGACAGGTGGGTATAGAGCCGGTTCTCCGGATATTGCTCCGTCAGCTGCCGGACCTTCCGTTTCAGCTCTCGAGGATCGCAGGTATTGGGATTCCATTTATGGGGATCGTCGCATTGTTCGGCGGCGACATAGAAGCCATCATTCTTCCAGACCACGGCGGTATACCCGAATAAGGGCAGCACCGAGGTTTTGTCGGACTTGATGTAAGCGGGAATGAGAAGCCGGGTGTAGCCCTGGGGCAGCAGCGCTCCGACGGCGTTATACTCCCCTTGCATAACCTTCATATCGCCCGTAGCCGGATCGGCATACACGGGACGGGTGCAAGGCAGGCTGACCAGCGTCGCTCCTTCCGGCAGAGGAATCAGCTCATGCTCCAACAGATCGACGATCATATCGCCGCTGCGCCCTAATGCCTCGCAATCGGGATGGTCATAGACCTTGCCGTCTTGATCGGCGTATACCAGTCGCATCAACGTAGCTGCCTCCTTTTTCATCTGCAGGTTCCTGTTGGTTTAAGAGACGGAGGTTTTGGCCTTCCGGATATTGCCCGTGGGGTCCAGATTCTCCAGGAATTCTTGATTGGTCTTCGCTTCACTAAGCCGCTTCAGGAATGCTTCCGTAAATTCGTGGGTATCCTGCATGTTCTTGCGCAGCGCCCAGATTTTCTCCAGCTCTTCCTTGGCCAGCAGCATCTCCTCCCGGCGCGTGCCGGATTTGCGGATATCGATAGAGGGGAAGATCCGTTTCTCCGCAAGCTTGCGGTCCAGATGCAGCTCCAGGTTGCCGGTTCCCTTAAATTCTTCGTAGATAACATCATCCATCCGGGAGCCGGTTTCGATAAGGGCTGTAGCCAGAATGGTCAGGCTGCCGCCTTCCTCAATGTTCCGGGCTGCGCCGAAGAACCGTTTGGGCCGGTGGAATGCTCCCGGATCAATACCGCCGGACAATGTGCGGCCGGTAGGAGGCACAACCAGGTTGTACGCCCGGGCCAGCCGGGTGATGCTGTCCAGCAGAATCACAACGTCCTTCTTATGCTCAACCAGCCGTTGGGCCCGTTCCAGCACTAGCTCAGCCACCTTAATGTGGTTCTCCGGCAGCTCGTCGAAGGTAGAGGCTACAACCTCGCCTTTAACCGAACGCTGCATATCCGTAACTTCCTCCGGCCGTTCGTCAATCAACAGCACAAACAGCTCCACGTCCGGATAGTTGGTGGAAATGCTGTTGGCGATTTCCTTCAGCAGCAGGGTTTTGCCCGCTTTGGGCGGAGCCACGATCAACCCCCGCTGGCCCATGCCCACAGGCGCCAGCAGATCCATGACCCGGGTGGAAATCTGAGTGGGATTGGTCTCCAACGTAATTTTCTTCTGGGGATAAAGAGGGGTCAATGCGGGAAAATGCAGCCGTTCCGCTGCGGTCTCCGGCTTCTCGCCGTTTACCGCTTCTACCTGGAGCAAGCCGAAATACCGTTCGTTCTCCTTGGGAGGACGGCATTTCCCGGAGACTACGTCGCCGGAGCGCAGGTCAAACTTGCGGATTTGCGAAGCGGAGATGTAGATATCTTCCGCACTGGGCAAATAATTGATCGGACGCAGGAAGCCGAAGCCCTCCTGGAGGATATCGAGAACCCCCTCCATAAACATCAGGCCGCCCTTTTCCGCCTGGGCCCGCAGGATGGCAAAAATCAGCTCTTTCTTCTTCATTTGGCCATAATAAGGAATCTGATGATGTTTGGCCAGCTTGTACAATTCAGTGAGCTTCAGCGTCTGAAGCTCGGACAGTTGCATATCCATCTCATTAACCACCACGCTCTATTAAAATTTTTCATTCTCTTTTGTACACAATACGTTTAACCAGTTTACCCCAAATGCCTATCTCTTATTCCCGCCAGACCTGAGCGCCCAAAAGACTCAGGTTTTCTACCAGATTGTCATAGCCCCGGTCGATATATTCCACACCGGTAACCTCTGTCAGCCCGCCTCCGGACACAGTCAAACCCGCCACCACCAGAGCAGCTCCAGCTCTCAAATCAGTCGCCTTCACCTTCGCCCCGGACAGGTGGGTGCCTTCAATAATAGCGGTTCGGCCCTCCACCTTGATTTTGGCCCCCATCCGCACCAGCTCTGGGACATGTTTGAACCGGTTGTTATACACGTAATCGGTGAGCAGGCTGGTGCCGCTGGCCTGGGTCAGGAGACTGGCCATAGGCGATTGCATATCTGTGGCAAAACCCGGATACACCAGCGCCTTCACATCCACCGCCTGATAGCCCGGCTGGCCCAGTACCCGGATAGCTTCATCCATCTCGGTAATCTGGACGCCCATTTCCCGCAGCTTGGCCGTGACCGCTTCCATGTGCTTCGGAATAATATTGTCGACGATCACATCGCCCCGGGTAGCCGCGGCAGCAATCATATAGGTGCCTGCCTGGATCCGGTCCGGAATGATGGAATGGCGGCAGCCGTGCATCTCGCTGACTCCCTCCACCCGGATGGTTTCGGTGCCGGCTCCCTTGATGCGGGCTCCCATGTTGTTCAAGAGTGTAGCAACATCTATAATTTCAGGCTCTTTGGCCGCATTTTCGATCAAAGTCACACCTTTGGCCCGTGAGGCTGCCAGCATGATGTTAATGGTGGCGCCGACGCTGACCACGTCCAGGTAAATCTTTGCACCGCGCAGTTCTTTCGCTTGAATATGAATGGCTCCGTATTCATTGCTTACCCGGGCGCCGAGGGCTTCGAATCCCTTGATGTGCTGGTCAATGGGACGCGGTTCAAAATTGCAGCCGCCGGGCAACCCGATGACGGCTTCACCAAACCGCCCCAGAAGCGCACCCATCAGATAATAGGAGGCACGGAGTTTCTTGACGTTCCCGTTGGGCATAGGCACGGATTTCAAGGCGGAGGGATCAATGGTCATCTGGTCTCCCTGCCATTCCACACCTGCCCCCAGATCCACCAGTAGCTCCCTGTAGATGGAGACGTCGCTTAACACGGGCAAATTATCTAAGGTGACGGGGGTCTCCGCAAGGAGCGCTGCCGGAATTAAAGCAAGGGCGCTGTTTTTGGCGCCGCTGATGGTGACGGTTCCCCGCAAGGGCGAGCCGCCTGCGATCATCAGTTTCTGCATCTGCACCTTTTCCTCCTAAAAGCTTTGCTGATAAGCAAAGCTAACTTCGTAAGCATTCGCTGAGTTTTGTCGCGAGACAAAACTTACTTCGCAAGCTATCACTAAGGCTTCATAAAAAATGTAAGCGTCAAAAAATGTACGCTATCCGATATTTCGCAGCATTTTTAACGAAATAAGAATCATAAAATGATTGCTATTCACTCTACTAACTTGCTTTTTCCACGATTCCAGGGGTTTAGGATACATTTTGTGTATGCTATATCCCGATTTCCCCGGCAAACTGTCTGTTAGCATACATTTGTTGAGCGCTATTAAGCATACATACACCCGGCTATACCACTTGCCAGGCCCGCCTGGAAAGAGCGGATAACCGCCGGTTCCCGGACAGAATCCCGGAAATGAGCCAACCGTTACCAAGTAACACATACTGTTCATAAGCATAAGCAGAAGCCAACCAGACCTGCATATGTAAGGGACTTGTACGCCGTTGGGCGTTGTGCAGCAACAAACCGAATTCCGGGGACATAAATAATGAGGTGCAAATATGAGGCCGTATTTCCAAAGCGGAAGCAGCAACGCCGCTCCCTATGATTCTAGCGATTGCGACAGCATTAGACGCGCAAATAGGTTCCCATAACAATAGAAAGGGAAGGCATCTGTAAGAGATGGATGCTTTCCCTTTCCGAATTATGTCACATTACGGAAAACAGATTAAGCCTTGCCGGCGCTGCCGAAAAGCTGAATCTTGGATTTCACCACTTCGATCATGGCGTTGCGGGCAGGTGTCAGGTACTTGCGGGGATCATACACCTTGGAATCCTTGGCAAGCACTTCGCGGATAGCGGCAGTACCGGCAACTTGGTTCTCAGTGTTTACGTTGATCTTGGAAGCACCTGCAGCGATTGCTTGAGCGATGAGCTCGTCCGGCACGCCGGATCCGCCGTGCAGCACGATGGAAACCGGAATCGCAGCTGCAACCTTTTCAATGATATCGTTGTGGATCTTTACTTCGCCTTTATAAACGCCGTGTGCGGTACCAACGGCAATTGCCAAAGCGTCAACCTTGGTTTCTTCGTAGAAACGCAGGGCTTCTTCCGGCTTGGCCAATTGAGCGCTGGCTTCGTCATGGCTGATGTCGTCTTCAGTACCGCCGATGGTGCCCAGCTCGCCTTCAACGGAAACGCCCATGGCATGAGCCACTTTCACGATTTCCTTGGTCAGACGGATGTTCTCCTCGAAAGAATAGTGGGAGCCGTCGAACATAACGGAGCTGAAGCCCGCGCGGATACACTTCATGGCAACTTCAAAGCTGCTGCCGTGGTCCAGGTGGAGGGCGATGGGCAAACCGGATTTCTTGGCGGAAGCTTCCGCAAGAGCAACGGTATACTCAATACCCATGTACTTCAGTGCGCCTTCGCTGACACCGAAGATAATCGGGGACTTCAATTCTGTAGCTGCTTCAGTGATGGCTTGAGCAAACTCAAGGTTGTTCATGTTGAATTGACCCACCGCATACTTGCCTGCTTTGGCTTGCGGAAGGAACTCATTCATAGAAACTAACAAAGACATGCAGGTTTCCTCCTATCTGTTTTCAATCATCTGGAACATTATATCATACAACCCTGCCATGTGTAACCAAGCCCGCAAAAAACCTTCTGCCTGGCGGATTGCAAAGGGAAAAAGGCCATCCGTTTCAGGTGGCTGTTGGCTAGTGTCTCCAGACTGCCGGAAGACTAAACCTGAGGCCCGGCCGTACAACGCAGTACAAGCCGGCAGCAAAAAAAATGATCCTGCCGGCAGGATCAAAAGGGTAAAGCCAAAGACTTTGACCGTTTGCCAGATTAGATGGCAAAGCTGCTGTTCGGCCCAAAATGCCGCAGCTCCGTGTTTACGGCCAAACGCAGCTCATCAATGTCAAAGGGTTTGGTGAAATGAGTCAACGCTCCCAAATCCGTGGCTTCCTTGATCATGTCGAGCTCTCCATAGGCCGTCATCATAATCACCTTGATGGACGAATCGATCTGTTTGATATGCTTGAGAATATCAAGGCCGTCCATGCCCGGAATCTTCATGTCCAGCAGCACCAGATCCGGCGCTTCCTTCCGGACGATTTCCAGGGCAAGCTTGCCATTGGAGGCTTGAAACGTCTGATAGCCTTCCACATTGAAGACTTCCATCAGCAGGATGCGAATTCCGTTCTGGTCATCCACAATCAGAATCTTCTTCTTGTCCACTGCATACCCTCCCTATCTTGCGAAACAACAGCTTCTTCGGCGAATAAAGCCATCAATTCCAATGAATGGGTATAACATTCGCTATTCCTTCAGCAAATTCCTGCAATCCTTTAAGTATTTCATCAAAAATCTGAGAAAAACACCTGTCCGAAGGAGATTGTACAGTTTAAAGGCAGGGGCAGGACAGGCCAAAACCAATAATTGCAAGCGCTTACCAAAAGTCGATTACTACAAATGCCTTGCCGCCTGCAAAAACTACCGCTCCGCGCAGGATTTCCTGCGCGGAGCGGAGCATTTTTAGTGGGACAGCGTAAAGGCTGCCTTAACAAACTCCCGGAACAGCGCCTGCGGGCGGTTGGGACGGGAGGTGAATTCAGGATGGAACTGGACAGCCAGGAACCAAGGATGATCGGGGATTTCGATCATTTCCACCAGGCGTCCGTCCGGTGATGTGCCGGAGATGCGCAGCCCTTTATGCTCCATCGCGTCGCGGTAAGCATTGTTGAACTCGTACCGGTGGCGGTGGCGCTCATATACCAGTTCATCGGCATAACAAGCTTCGGCCAGGGAGCCGGAAGCGATCTTGCAGGGGTACAGGCCAAGGCGCATAGTGCCGCCCAGGTCTTCAATGTCCTTCTGCTCCGGCAGCAGGTCGATAACCGGGTAGCCGGTGGTCGGGTTGATCTCGGAGCTGTTGGCGCCTTCCAGACCCAGGACATTGCGGGCGAATTCCACAACCGCGACTTGCATGCCCAAGCAAATGCCGAAGAACGGAATCTTCTCTTCACGGGCGTACTTGATGGCCATGATCTTGCCCTCAATCCCCCGGTCGCCGAAGCCGCCGGGCACCAGGATGCCGGCAACGCCGCCCAGAAGGTCGTCTACGTTGTGCTCATATACATCCTCAGCGTTGACCCAACGGATCTTCACTTCCGAATCGCAGGCAAAGCCGGCGTGGGAGAGTGCTTCCACAATGGACAAATACGCGTCATGCAGCGCCACGTATTTGCCGACGATGGCGATCTCGGTGGTATGCTTCAGCTGCTTCACCTTTTGCACCATGGCTTCCCATTCGGTCATATCCGGAGCATTGGTGTTGAGCTTCAGATGGTTCACTACAATATCGTCGAGCCCTTGCTCGCGCATCATCAAAGGCACGTCATACAGGGTATCGGCGTCGATGCACTCGATGACCGCATTGGCATCGATGTCGCAGAACAGGCCGATCTTGCGTTTCAGATCTTCGGACAGGGTGTGTTCGGTGCGGCAGACAATCACATTGGGCTGGATCCCGATGCTGCGCAGCTCCTTGACGCTGTGCTGGGTCGGCTTGGTTTTGACCTCGCCGGCAGCCTTCAGGTAAGGAATCAGCGTAACATGGATGTACATCACATTATCGCGGCCGATGTCGCTCTTGATTTGCCGGATGGCTTCCAGGAACGGCAGGCTTTCGATATCGCCGACGGTGCCGCCGATTTCGGTAATGACCACATCGGATTGAGCTTCCCGGCCGGCACGGAATACCCGGTCCTTGATCTCATTGGTGATGTGCGGAATCACCTGCACCGTGCCGCCCAAATATTCGCCGCGGCGTTCCTTGGTGATAACCGAGGAATAGATTTTGCCCGTGGTAACGTTGCTGTTCTTGGACAGGTTGATGTCGATGAACCGCTCATAGTGACCCAGGTCCAAATCCGTCTCCGCCCCGTCATCCGTCACGAACACCTCGCCGTGCTGGTACGGGCTCATGGTGCCCGGGTCCACGTTGATGTACGGATCAAACTTCTGAATGGTAACCTTCAGGCCCCTGTTCTTCAGAAGTCTCCCTAAAGACGCTGCCGTAATGCCTTTGCCTAAGGAAGATACAACACCGCCCGTCACAAAAATATACTTCGTCACAAGTTTAACCCCCTGCATGATCATGCGCGTTATTTTTTGTTCCATGGTTCAGGTCTGCGTGAGCAAAAATAAAAAGTGACCCGCCAAAAAGACGGGGCACTTTTAAATGTCATTGATCTCGCTTTCGGATCACCAAATCCAAAGCCCATGCAATATATTACCCTCTTTCGCATAAGCATGTCAAGGTTGCGCCGCAAAAAAGAACGTCTATCGACACACTCTGCCAAAAGGGAGAAATGACAACCTATTTGTCGTCGTCTTCGCCTTCGTCCAGGTCGTCTTCGAATTCAGAGTCCTCTTCCTCGGACTCCTCAATTTCTTCATCCAGATCCTGAATTTCGTCGGTCTCATCCAGCTCTTCTTCGATCTCGTCGGGAGCGAACATCTCGTCCTCTTCTTCCGCCACTTCCTCGTGGTCTTCGTCGAAGGAGTCGAAGTCCTCTTCCTCGGCCGGGAAGCTTTCCTCTTCCTCGTCCATATATTCCTCTTCGTCCAGATCATCATCATCGTCATTAATGATGCGGGGACGTTTGGTGCCGCCCATCTCGCCTTCTTTATTGTCAACGGGGTACCAGCGCTTCAGACCCCACAGATTGTTGCCTACGCAAGCGAAACGGCCGTCCACGTTAATCTCCGTATACAGCTGGGCAATCAGCCGGAGGATATCCTCTTCGGTGTAACCCTTGATTTTGGCCACCTCGTTCATGAGGTCACGGTAATAAAAAGGAGTGTTGGCCGCCTTCAAGATGTTGAATGCCAAGTCCACCATGGGAACTTCCCTGGCCTGCTCCGGTGTAAGTTTTGAAAGATACTCGCTCATGTACGTGTACACGCCCTTCCTACAGTCTCGCCTTTATCTTCATATAAGTAAACCCTATTTTATGTAAAAAAGCAAGCGGTTGCGGGAACCTCCGGCGCGGACCGCATAAATAAACGGAGGCGCCCCGACAGCGCCTCCGTTTATGACTGTACCCCTGTAGAGGCAGGCATACGCCTATCCTCCCTTGATGTTTAACGAGAGCCGCAAACAGCCCTCTCCCTATATCCTATGTGGGGATCGGCAGTTTGACACGGGTATCCGCTCATTTTACGGGAATAAGGCGCTTGCATTGCGCGGTCTGAACGAGCCGCTCATAAGATAAAGCATTATCTATGCATATATGCTGCACGAATGCCTGAGGAGGGGTCCGCCTTGACGATGCCAACGCTCACCGAACTGATGGAAGAGGAGCTCCGCGGGTTTGGGGAATCATCGGCACGCTATCTCATTCGACTCCGGTCCTCTTCCGATTGCCGGGAAATTGTCCGGGAGCTCCGGGAATCCGGCGGCTGCCCCAACCGCCAAGTTGAAGCCCTTCCCTTCATTAATGCCGTTTTTCTCCATTTGCAGTCTCCGGAGGCCTTCCTTCACCACCCTGAGGTGGAGGGCGTGGAGCCGGATGCGGCGCTGGCGGTCATCCAGGATAAAGCCACCCGGCTGTCCCCGGGTGAAATCCGCCGCCAGGCCAGCTTCGCCCGGAGCAAACCCTTCATCCCCTGGGGCATCCGCCATATCCAGGCCCCCCTGGCCTGGAAAACGGCAACGGGCCAGGAAATCCGGATCGGCGTCATCGACACCGGCGTGGACTTCACCCATCCCGATCTGCGGGATTCTATCGCCGGCGGCATCAATCTGATCCACCGCCACCTTCCCCCCTTGGACGATAACGGCCACGGCACCCATATTAGCGGCACCATCGCGGCGGGAGCGGGCCAGGGTATGTCGGGGGTGGCGCCCCAAGCCAAGCTTTATGCGGTCAAGGCCTTCGACCATAACGGCACGTCCTTCGTGACGGATATCGTCAAGGGCATCGACTGGTGCGTCAATCACGGCATCCATATCATCAACATGAGCTTCGGGATGAAAAGCTACAGCCCCTCCCTGGAAGCCGCGGTGCGCAATGCCGCCAAAGAAGGAGTCGTTATCATTGCCTCATCGGGCAACGAGGGCAAGAAGGGAATCATTGATTACCCGGCGCGTTTTCCGACCACCATTGCCGTAGGCGCTACCGGACGCAACGGGAAAATCGCCGGGTTCACCAACCGCAGCACCCAAATTGACATTTATGCGCCGGGAGAGCGGATTGTTTCCACTTGGCTGAACGGCAAATACCAGGAGCTGTCCGGCACCTCCATGGCCACCTCCCATGTCAGCGGTGTGGCCGCTCTGATGATGGCCTTAAAGCCGGGAATGAGCCTCTCCGCTCTTCTGGCAGGACTTCAGCGGTCTGCCATGCCCATCAGCTCCACCGCCCGGAAATCCGGCTATTTGGGCGAAATCAACGCCATCCGCGCCATACGGGCCATAGCCCGCAAGAAGCAGCGCTCCTCCCGGATACGTGCCGGAGTTCAAGCCTCTGCCGGCCCTGCAGCGCGGATCCCGATATCCAACCGGTAGCTGCCGACCTTTTCTCCGCCCATAAACAGCTCATATTCCCACCGGAGCTGCTCCAGTCCGTCTTTCATATGGAGCTTCAGCTTGCGCGTGAAGGTATCCATCTCCATCCGCCCATGGGGGGTATCATAATAGCCGGGCAAACGTTCCCCCGAACGGAACTGCTGCTCGCTGCGGATCCCCCCCTGCCTGAGAAGCCGGATGGTTTTTTTGCCCTCCGGTTCAATGCGTAAAAGCGCAGTAACCCGGCCCATCTCCGATTCAGGCTCCTCATATTGAAAAAACAGTTTTCCGTCCCGGGCATAACGTTTGCCCCGGACCTGCTGCACCACCTTGCCGCTGTCGCTGATGCTGGTAATGGTCAGTTCCACGTCCAACCGGCCCGCCTCCTTCAAAAGAACATCTCAAAAAAAGAGGAGCCACCTTGAGGGGCTCCTCCTTCGTGTGCTGCTATTAGTGTACAGACCCTTGCGCTTGCAAGCAAGGACAGGGGCATTATACCCGCAGAATCTTGGTATCGAATGCAGCCAGGGTTTCGGTGACGGCTCCGCTTTTTTCCGTATGCACCGTAATGGTTTGTTCGCTATCGGAGTTGTTGATCAGAATCAGCGTATTGCTGTCCGGGTAGTACGCACATTCCGCATAGGCATTGTCTGTCAGGTACAGCTGCTCGGCAGACTGGCCGGCAGCAGCCAGAATCAGCTCCAGCAGCGCCCGCGTATTGGCTACCGAGTGAGTGTAGCTGGAAAGATAAACACCCTTGCCCTTGCCGAAATCATGCACAGACGCTGTAGGCACCTTTCCTGCCGCTGCCCATACCTTGGCCTTGCCATTGGTCAAATACACACCCTCGCGGACCTTCAGTCCTGCAGGCAGGGTGAAGCCCGGTTGGACAGCCTCTACCGGCCACTTGCCGTGGCTGATCCGCTCCCCGGTATCCCGGTCAACGCCCAACACCTGCGCCATGCGGAACAACGTGTCCTGTCCGGGCGCTGCAGAGGGTTCATTTACACCAAGGAATACCCCGCCGCCGTGTACCCAGCCGGTGATTGCTTCCACAACAGCCGCGTCATTCCACAGCTCGCCGCCGCTCCATGCGCTGCCGGCCGTACCTGCGTTGATGATAACCCCCACATCCGAAGGGATGCCTGATTTAATATCATCGAAGCTCAGGAACTCCACCTCGAAGGGAAGGCCGGACAGGCTTTCCAGGATGTTGATCAGATCGATGTCCGGATTCTCATGATAGTGTCCGGAACAAATCCAGCTGCGCAGCTTGCCCCAGGCGGTGAGCACGCCAATTTTGGGCGTGAGGGAATACGGCTTGCCGCTTTGGTGCAGATCACGGATCTCGCGGAACTCGTCGGCAATCTTTTCGATGTAGTCGCAGAAATCCGGGTACGGCTCAACCAGGTGGAGGTAACCGCCCAGGCCGATCCGGTCTACCGGAGCCCGCAGCAATGCGCGGCGGATGCTGTTCCAGAAGTTCTTGGCATCCAGCGTCGGGTTGCCGCCTTCCATGAAGGTAGGCAGTCCGCCAAGCCCAACCGGGAACAGATAAGGATGCAGCCGCAGCTCATGGGTAGCAACTCCCTCCACTCCCGAACCCAAACGTGCCTCGAAGCCGGAGAATACGCACTTAATGATGCCGTCAAAGCCAAATTCGGCGAATCTGCCGTTATACGGCTCGATGCCGACCCAGCTGTCGTCATAGAAAACATAAGCCAGCTTGTTGTACTTGTGGGCGATATCAATCAGCTTTTTGCCGAACTCAATCACAAAATCGTTGATAAACGCCATCCAGTCCAGCTTGCGCTGATCCGGAACCGCATGGGTGACCCGGAGCTTGCCCTTGTTGATGAAATCCTCGGAGGTGATGCGGTAGCCGTATTTCTCGGCGAACAGATCCAATGCCCGGGGGCTGACGGTAAAGTCATAGGACGCCCAATCCGTGAACAGATGGCGGTTCTTCTCATCGGAGCCCCAAATCCACACGAAGTTGTAGAACATGGAGGTAAACCGGATGACGTTGGTAGAAGGATGGTTCACGCACCACTCGTCCAGCCAGTTCAGCATATACTCCTGGGTTTCGGTATGGATAGGATCGATCTGCATCAGATGCTCTTTGTTCCAATTGTTTGTGGTATGATTGTACATGGAGATTTCTTCCCAAATCCGGAAGGCCATGAAGTTGACGGTATAAGCATGCCACTTGGTTACGCCGGTCAGAGTGACACTTTGCGATGCGCTGTCATAGGTCCACTGGCTGCGGGGAAGCTCTGCTCCTGTAGTACGGTCGAAGACCTGCCAGTAGGCTATGGATTCAGGGGATTCATTCACAGCGAACTGCTCGGCGAAGAAATCCTTCATCAGCGGAAGGGTGAGACTGTCTGCTTCAGCCACCACCGGCTGGGTCATCAGGAAGGTCTGCTGGAGCTTGTCCGGGTTTTGCTTGGCCCAGTCATTGTGGTCGCGGATAATACAGATGGTGGAATAAATATCGTAGCCAGCGTTTAGAATTTCGTCGGACAAGGCGGTGCCGTCGCTGTCGCGGATGACATCGGCTCCCCACTTTTTCGCCAATTCAAGGGTTAGGGCTTCATATCCGGATTCACCCGGAAGTGTAAAGCCTCCTGTTTTCTTTTGTACCATAATGCGCCTCCCTGCCACTTGCGGGCAAATTTTGTAAGCGTTTACCTGGATCATAGGACAAAAATCCGGGTAAAACAACGAATGATTTGAAAGAGCCGGCAAATTGCATTGCCAAAGCGGAAAAGTGTGATTATATTAAAAGCATATAGCCCTTTTGACTTGAATTCAACCTAAGAATTTTCATGCATATATAAAAATTTGAGTGTCATATAGGAGAAAAGTCATGGATCATAATATTTTTGTGGTGCTGACGGATACGGAGCTGAAATTGCCCTTTTTTGTAACCAGCGCTGGCGGCTGGGAGCACCAGGATAATATGCTCCGGGAAGGCGGCTTCCCCGACTTTCAATGGATTCAATGCATCTCCGGAGAAGGGATTCTGGAGACGGAGGGCAAGCGGTTTGCCGTATCCGCCGGCCAAGGGATGCTGCTTTATCCTAACCGCAAGCATCATTATTATGCAGTGAGGGAGCCTTGGGCAACCCGGTGGATTTCCTTCAACGGCATCCAGGCGGAGGGTATGCTGGCCTCTCTGAAGATGAACGCCTCGGCGGTTCTCCAGCTGTCCCATCCGGATATCGTGCTCCAGAAGCTCCTGGAGGCCAATGAATTGCTGCAGTCCAAGGACCCTTCCCGGTATATCCGCTGCTCTGCGCTGATCTACGCTATCGTTCTGGACCTGTTCATGTACTCCAGCACGCCGGATATGCGTTCCCGCACGGAGCATTACGAGCAGCTGATGCCGGCTTTGTCCTATATCGACGAGCATTTTATGGAGCCGCTGACCTTGGAGACTCTATCATCCCAGCTGCGGATTTCCCCGCAATATACCTGCCACCTGTTCCAAAAGAGCTTCGGCCTGCGCCCCTTCGAGTACATCAACCGCTTCCGCCTGCGACGGGCCAAGGAGCTGCTGCTGCGGCATCCCGATGTGGATGTAAAGGATATCGCCCGGGCGGTGGGCTATGAGCATGCCAGCTATTTCATCAAGCTGTTCAAGCAGCAGGAGGGCGTGACCCCCAGTGCCTTCCGCAAGGTCCACCGGCAATAAAGGCGCCATCTCTGGGCCGGATATAGTGCTCTTCAGACAGTCTGCCGGTTTTGCGGCAGGCTGTTTTCCTGTTGTTGCGGCTGCCCCTCCGGTAAATTTATTTGTCCCCTTCTGTCCGTGACTGAATACCTCCGCCCGGATTTTTCCATACTGGTTACTAAAAGATCAAAGAGGTGACCGCATATGGCAGAAGAACGCCGGGAATCCAGGAGACGTCAGAAGGGCAACCGATTTACCCGCGGCGCAAAACGAATGTTTTCCCTGTTCCTGTCCCTGGCCGTAATCGGCATCCTGCTGGGAGGCCTGACCCTTCTCTACCTGCGTTCCCAGGCTTTGCCTGCGGTCACCGTCTCTCAGAACTCCCAGATTCTCGATATGCAGGGCAATCTTATCGATACCTTCCATTCCGGCCAAAACCGCGAGGTTGTCAGTCTGTCCGAGGTTTCCCCCTACCTGATCCAAGCGGTGCTGTCCGTAGAGGACCGGCGCTTCTACAGCCATCTGGGCATCGACCCCAAGGGCTTGGCCCGGGCAGCCGTTCAAGATATCAAAACCATGTCCATGGAGCAGGGCGCCAGTACGGTGACCCAGCAGTTGGCCCGCAATCTGTATCTGAGCCATGACCGCACCTGGTCCCGGAAAATCAAGGAGGCATTTTATGCCTTACACCTGGAAATGCGTCTGAGCAAGGACGACATTCTGGAGCAGTACTTAAACCAGGTGTATTTCGGCCACTCCACCTACGGAGTTCAGGCAGCCGCCAAAATGTTTTTCGGCAAGGATGCCAAGGACCTGGACCTGGCAGAAGCGGCCATGATGGCTGGTGTGCCAAAGGGGGCCAAATACTACTCTCCCTATTTAAACATGCAGAATGCCAAGGACCGCCAGAAGGTGATTCTGAATGCAATGGCGGAGGAAGGGATTATTACCCCGGAGCAGGCGGAAGCCGCCCACCGGGAAGCGCTGACCATTGTCCCCCGGAAAACCAATACCGTCTCCGAGGCGCCTTATTTTCAGGAATATGTAAAAAATGTGGTGCTGGATAAGCTGAATATGACGGAGGATCAGTACGAGGCAGGTGGCTTGAAAATCTATACCACTCTGGACCTCCGTGCCCAAAAAATTGCCGAGGAGGCGGTGGCTGCGGAAATTCCTTCAGATTCCGAGCTGCAGGCCGCGCTGATCGCCATCGATCCCCGGAACGGCTACATCAAGGCTATGGTCGGGGGTAAGGACTTCAAGGAAAACCAGTTTAACCGGGTTTTCGCCACCACCCGGCAGCCGGGCTCCGCCTTCAAGCCGCTGATTTATCTGGCAGCCCTGTCGGAAAATGTGTCGCCCTTAACCAGGTACAAAAGCGAACCCACGGTGTTTACCTATGACCAGGGCCGAAAAACTTACTCCCCCAGCAATTATGACAATATCTATGACAATACGGATATCGATATGCGCCGGGCCATCATGAAATCCGACAACATCTATGCCGTCAGCACCATCATGGCCGTCACCCCGGAGAAAACCGTGGACATGGCCCGCAGGCTGGGCATTACCGCACCCTTGTCCGCGCTACCTTCTCTTGCGTTGGGCACCTCCCCGGTCAGCCCCTTCGAAATGGCCTCGGCCTACGGGGTCCTGGCCAACGGCGGGGTGCGGGCGGAGCCCATGGCCGTAATCCGGGTGGAGGACCATGCGGGGCGGGTGCTGTATGAGGCCAAACCGGTGGAGTCGTCAGTGATTCATCCTGCCTACACCTATGTGCTGACTAACTTGATGCAGTCCGTTTTTGAGGAGGGAGGCACCGGGTACCGGGTATCCGACCTGATGAAACGGCCCGTGGCCGGCAAAACCGGCACCACCAACTACGATGCCTGGATGGTGGGTTACACCCCGGAGCTGTCCACTGCCGTGTGGGTCGGCTACGACAAGGACAAAACCATCGGCAAGCTGGACCAGCGCAAGGCTGCTCCCATCTTCGCCGCCTTCACCGAGCGGACCCTGGAGACGGTGCCGCCCAAGCTGTTCCCCGTGCCGGAGGGCGTGGTCAATGTCTATATTGACCCCGAAACCGGCAAGCTGGCCAATGACGGCTGCCCCAACAGCCGGATGGAAGCCTTCGTGGAGGGCACCGAGCCGACGGAATACTGCGCCCCGGCGCAGAATGCCGCCAGCCAGAAGGACGCGGAGGGCAAGAAGCAGGAGGGCTCCTGGTGGAAGGATCTGAAGCGGTGGTGGAATGAGTAACATATGGCCTTTCCGGACACAGGATCCGTTATTTTCCCGGTATCGGGGGTTTTTATGATTTCGCGGACACAGGGTACGCTATTTCCTCTAAACTCCGCTCCCATGTGCATATTTTGCTCCAATAACGGCTCCTGAGTCCGCATAATTGCGAAAAGACCGTTTTACTGGCTAATAGCGGAACCTCTGTCCGTTGGGAGAACTATATGCGGGAAATCAAAAAGCCGGGACACCCATCCCGGCTTTTCTCCATTACTTTATTTCAGCGCCTGCTTCAGCTCTGCCGGGGTGCGGTCCCACCATTCCGGGTTATGCCGGATCAGCAGGTCCTTCAGTGCGGCTTTGCCCGCGGCATCCAGATTCTCCACGAGTATCTGCCGCTTCATGGCCTTGTCCATCCGGTTCACATGATCGGCGAGAACCTTCCAGCCCTTCTTCGCCTCAGGGTCTACCGACATCTCACAGGATGCCAATCCGCCGTAAAACTGGCCTTCGGCATTACGGTCCACGGCTACCCAGACGACCCAGCATGGCCGCCCGTTGGGCACCTCATTTTTATCTGGAGTAAACCGAATTCCCTTTTCCAGCTTGCTTCTGGCATGGAGGGTGCCGGCATCAATGTAGGCTTCCCCTCCGTCAATGATTACGCCGGACACATTGGACAGGTCAATGGAGCCTGCCCCGAAGCCCTTGTGGCTGTTCCGGTTGCTGATGATATTCAAACCGCCCGGTTTGCTGTTCTGGCTGCCTGTCTCCATTACACTCACACCGCCTCGTTGGATTTTGTGCTTATGTGACCACTGTAACACAATATTCATATTTGCACCAATCAGACAAGGGCGGGAATACAGATACAAAACAGGGTTATGGATGCAACAAAATAACCACCCCCTTCGTCTAATAAAAAAAGGCAAATTTGGGAGTACGACCGGCGGAAGGCAGGAATGGAACAATGGGAAATTGGAAAAAAATCATGTTGTGGGGCATAGCTCTGGCAGCTGTGCTTACATTGGCGGGGTGCCAAGAGGATGCGGGCAAAGAGACCCTTCCAAACGCAGGGTCCGGTTCGCCTGTAACGGCGGGTGCAAGCTCCTCTCCGGGTTTAAGCAACCCCAGTCCTGAACCCAAAAGCGCCGCGGTACCCGAGGATGTGGGTAAGCTGCTGACAGATAAGGGCATTACCCCTATAAGCTATACGCCGCCGGGTGAAGACAAGCAGCCTGCTCTGTTGCGGGTTAAAGGAATGCCGTCTCCCGAACTCAATGTGGAGGGTCTGTACCGCGATTTGTTTTACGGACTGGGGAATGCCCTGAAGTGGACGCTCTTCCGGGTGGAGGATGAACAGGGCACCGCCTTCATGGAGACAGACGCTGCCAGCCCCAAGGCCTTCCGGTTAGCTAAGATGAAGGGTGAGGCTTATTTTTTTGATAAGGAGAGTATCCGCACGTATCAGCCGGTAGATTCCCTTGCAGTCTCCGCCAAGCTGAATCCAGTGCTGCAGGCCGGGCTGGACGGCGGCTGGGCTCCCGGTTCACTGACCACGGTACTGGGAAAACAGGACAGCAGCTTCAACGGGTACGACATTTATTTTGATAAGCATGTGGAGGTAGAGGGCGGGAACATATTGTCCAGCATTCTGTTCCGCAAGGAGTATGCGCAGCAAGTAATCGGTAATCTGGGCACAGCCTCCACCCGAGGGGATATCGAGTCGCTGCTGGGCAAACCACCCTTTGAGCAACCTGCTCCGCTGGCTGTATTCGGATATAAGCTGGAGCCATTCTACCTCTTCTTCAGCGGGGAGGCTCCTCCGTATGATATCGCTGTTTATCCGCGGAAAATGTCCGTCGGCAATAAAGGGCCGGAGCTGACGGAGCTCACCGCCACCAACACAGCTGGAAACGGGCCGGATGTCCAGCAAGTAGTGGATCAGATGCGGGAGAAGTGGCCGGATTATGAGGTGTTCAGCAACAGCAGAGGCAGCTATGGTGTCACTTATCCCCACCGCGGGATTTGGGTGGATGACCTGTTGAGCGGAGATACGGATTACAAGGGCGGCTTCATCCAGCTTTATGGCAACTACGAAGGAAAGCTAACGGAGGACATCCGCATGCCGCAGGATGCCGATAAGCTGAAGAAGCTGGCTGCTTCCCCCGACTGGTCTGAGCCGCTGGCCTCCTACCGTTTCCGGCTGCATGAGGATATGGTATTTAACCGGGAACAGGAGCGTCTGCAGAACGAACAGTTTATCCGGGATGCAGCGGCGAAAGAGGGAGTTACCTCCCCCAATGGCCGAATTATTGCCAAAGCCAAGGACAACACCACCTACGAGCATGCCGGAATGTATTTGTTTTATCCCGGTAAGGAGCAGCCTTCCCGTGAGGTGCATATCGGCAATTTCATTTGGAACATCAGCTGGCTGTCTGACAGGTATGTGATTTTTGAGGCTTCATTCCGGGGCATTGTTGCCTACGACACCGTTCAGAACAAGCTCATCAACATTAAAACCTCCCCTGACTACGCCGACGACTACCGTCTGGTGGAGATCAAGGACGGAATCATCCGGTACACGGACGGCAAGACGGAGGCGGATCTGCCCTACTCGTTCAATGACCGTGGGGAGCTGGTGCTGCCGCAAAAGTAGCAGAAGGATATCTTTTGACCAAGAGCGTCATTGATGAATACGACAAGCTAGACGGGAGCAGAGATTTTCCGCTCCAATTCTAAGCCTGCCGTCCGTCAATGGCGTTTTTTTTCTAAAAATACAGATTGATTTTATAAATTAAAGATCGGGAGTAAGGAATTTAAAAGCGGTTTTTATCTTTTAGCGATTTCCGTCCTTGCAGATATTCTGTATAAATTATGAGCGTAGAGCTTAGCTCTCGAAGAAATGAAAACGCTTTATAATTGATGTGAGGTCAGGAGAGGTGAAGAACATGAAAGCTAGAAGAAGGAAAGCCTTAGCGAGGATACTGCATATCGCCCTGGTGCTGGTGCTTATGCTTGGGGGACTTCCGTTAGCCCCCCCGACTGTACGAGCCGCTGCGGGCACACCGGGGGGAGTGGATGCCTCAGGACTCCGGCTTTGGCTCAAAGCCGATCCGGGGAGTATCACATTAGGAGGGGACGGCGTTACCGAATGGAGAGACATGAGTTCCAACGGCAACCATTTTAAAAACGACGGCACCATCGAGGCCATTCGTACACGTCCGAAACCTAAGTATGTGCCCGGGAACGCGGCATTGAATTTCCAACCCGCTGTGAAGTTTGTACGAAGCGGCGGCAGCATTTTGCAGGATGTGGATGGTTTGTTTGCCCCCGGGGAGGTTGTGAAGCATGCCAGCCTGTTTACGGTCACCGGCGGTGCCGCATCCATGGCCAACTCGGCCGTCTTCACACAGCCTCTGGCATCAGGCAATTTGTTAGCCCATATCCCGCATACTTCGGGGGCGGCTGCAGGGAAGGGCAATGTTCTGTGGGATGTAGGGGAAAGCTCTACAAGGCTTTCGGCTGGCAATGCAGTTTCGCCAATCGAGTATAGTCTATGGGGGCTTCATTTTGACGCGGATCCGGCAGCAGTAAGCGAATCTGTTTATCAATCCATCGTCAAGGACGGGAAAGTCCAGGCTCAAACGACTCAGTCGCGGATTCCATTGACGGGGGGCGCCAGTGCCGGCGCCTCTATCGGTTCTGCTCCAGGAGGCGGGTCCGGGTATGACGGACATATGGGGGAACTGATTCTTTTTACGAATCCGTTGAACGCCACGCAAGCACGTCAAGTGGAAACATACATGGCCATTAAATATGGCTTGACATTGAAGGAAGGGAATTATGTATCCGCAGGCCCCGATCCGCAGGTGGTATGGGATGCAGCGGCTAACCTTGGATATTCCGGTAACCTTGCCGGAATAGCGCTGGATCAGGCCGGAGCGCTGGACCAACGGCAGAGCCGAAGCAGTGTGGGTGCGGCAGAGGATCAGATCATCGTAACGGCTAAGCACGCATTGACAGACAAGCAATATTTGGTCTGGGGGGACAACGGCAGCACGGAACAGCCCATCCCTTATGGTTCCGGTTATCTGCGGTTGGCACGAGCCTGGAAAGTACAAAACACAGGCGGCACAGGGCAAGTACAAGTGGCTGTTCCGGTGGGCAAGATCCCTAGAGGCGGGGTATTGCTGACAAGCAATCACAGCAGCTTCGAGAATGCAACCGCCCTTCCATTAACCGAAGTAACGCTTTATGGCGCGCCGTATTATGCTGCTGATGTTTTACTTGCCAGCGGTACTTACTTCACATTCGCCGAAAAGCTGCCCGAGGTTCAACTGCTTTCTTTGGAGATTCGGGATGGAGCGCAAAATGTTTTGTCCGGATTCCATCCGACCCAAAATGACGGTTATACGGCTGTGGTCCCTGCAGGAACCGCTGCCGTGAGCATCGCAGCCGAAACAGGCAGCGGTGTGACGATGAACATGTCCTTAACCAACTATCTCCAGCCGGATGTGAAGGTTACCGCCCCCGCCAGTGTGCCGGTCGTGCCGGGGGTAAACAAACTGAAGATTGAGCTGACGGACGGGAGCTCGAACAATATTTATCATGTGGATATTATTCAGACTCTGGCTGTTGGGCCTGATGGTCAGGTTGCATTGAATGCAGGGTCTGTAACGGCAAGCACGTATCAAGCCAACACCAATTACCTCCCATCTAATACGGTAGACGGCAATTGGGAGGATCCGGAGAGCCGTTGGTCGGCTTCAGGTCAAGGCCAATGGCTGCAGTTCGATCTTGGGGTGCCCCATGCTGTTACGTATCTGAAGATTGCTTTTATGAATGCCAAAGAAAGATTATCCACCTTTGAAATCCTGGAGTCGAATGATCCCCAGTTCACCACCAGTACAGTGTTACTGCCGAAACGGAATAGCCGGGCGCTGCTGTCCACAGACAGTGTGTTGCAGCCGTATGTATTGAAGAAACCCGCGTCAGCCCGATACTTGCGGTTTGTCGGATATGGCAATAATGCAGCCGGCAGCTCCGGAAACTGGAATAGCCTTACGGAAATGATGCTCTACACAGGAACTCCTCCCGTGATTGTTGAGCCTGAAGAACCGGCCGGTCCGCCCCAAGCCGGGGATACGCCGGAAGGCCCCCCTCCGGTGCTCCGTGTAATGGAAGTCAGTACCGCTGACCAACTGCAGAGCGCGCTGGACGGGGTTACCCCGGGAGTTGAAATCCGGTTAAAGAATGGCTCCTACGAACAAAACGGGCCTTTCGTCATTAAGAATAAACAGGGAACTCCGGCACTGCCGATTCGAATTACCGCCGAAGCGCCGGGAAAAGCCACAATTCAAGGCAATAGCTTCCTGCATATTGAAAACTCTTCATATGTGGAAGTCACCGGTCTCGAATTTAACAGCGGCATCGGCTCCCCGGGTTTGGATTACCGGGATGCTGATCCAGGCATCGCAGGCATATTGAAGGGCGAGAATCCGGCCACCAAGGAAATAGGGTTATATCAGCAAGTGCATCCAGGCATCGAGCTTTATCATTCCAGCAATATTTCGATTATGCGGAACAAATTTGCGCTGGATGAAACAAGGCAGCCCTACCGGTTTAATGCCCCCGACGGCGTTGGCCAAGTATGGTGCTTAACGAATGTGGAGGGCAGCTGCCGGGTCGGTGGAGGAGATCAGTATAATCCAGACCTCCCGGTATACAGCGGCGATACGCCTCATACGAACCCTGCATTGGTCACGGATAACGGAACCCACCGTCATTACATCCGTGTAGAAGGGATCAGCAGCCACAACCGGATCGCCTATAACGATATTGGACCCAAGAAGGGCTTCGGTGCAACGATTACGTATAACGGCCAGGAAGGGCACACGGTCTCGCAGTATGATGTCATTGAGTATAACCACTTCCATGACATCGGTCCAAGGGTGACGAATGGATTGGAGGTCATCCGGCTTGGTTTATCCGGGCTCTCCCTTGCCTCCGGTTATGTGACCATCCAATATAACCTGTTCGAGGGGTTAAATGCCGAAGATGAAATCATCTCCGTCAAAAGCAGCGACAACGTCATCCGCTACAACACGATTCGAAATTCCTTTGGAGGCATCGTTGCACGCCACGGACACCGCAACAGCTTCTACGGCAACTTCATCATCGGGGACGGCAAAACGCCTGGATACAGCGGTTTCCGTATTTACGGAAATGACCATAAAATTTATAACAACTATATGGAAGGCCTCACAACCCAGGTAATCAGGCTGGATGGGGGCACCGTAGACGCGGGGCCGGACAGCGGAACCAATCCCACCGTCAAGTGGAAGGAAGGCTCAACAGATCAATCCGCTGTCTTAAATACCCTTCCTCAAGAAAAGCAGACGGAGCTGCTGCGCGGCCATTGGCGCCAATATAACGTACAGGTCTATAACAACACCATAGTGAATGTCGGCAATAATACGACGGCCTTCAGCTTTGGGGGAAGAACCTACCAGCCGGTTAGCGCTGCGGTGTACAATAATCTCGTGTTCAGTAATGCAGGTACGATGTTCAATGAAACTGCGGCGGCTCAGAATGCCCCAATCCATGAGCGTCAGGTGTACGCAGGAAACCTGGCCGATGGGACTGCAACCTTGACCAATATTGCAGATGCGTCCAGGTTAGCGGCTCCGGCGATTGAAAAGAAACCGCTTCAGTTCGTCCGCAGCATGGACGGAATGATCCGGCTGTCTTCAGACAGTCCGGCCATAGATGCTGCCAAGGCACCCTACCTCCCCCAAGAGGATATGGATGGGCAGGTTCGTTACCATAAGCCTGACGCAGGGGCTGATGAATACAACCGCAGTGTCCCTGCGGCGCGGGGACCGTTAACCCCCGCTCAGGTGGGACCGTATGCAGGCCAGACTGCTCCGGAGGGTGAAGCGGGGCTTAGCAGCCTGTTCGTACAGGATGGTCAAACCCTGACCCCTTCCTTTGCCCCGGGAAAAACATTATATTACGTAACGGTTCCCAATCAAGTCCAGCATCTTACGCTCATTCCTACGGCAATGACCGGCAGCTCTGCGGTCACTTTAACGGTGAACGGAACAAACCCTGATACGGTGATGAGCGGGCAGCCAAGCCGCGTGAATAACCTTGCGGAAGGAAGCAATGTGAT
Source organism: Bacillota bacterium (assembly GCA_023393235.1). Classification (GTDB taxonomy): domain Bacteria; phylum Bacillota; class Bacilli; order Paenibacillales; family NBRC-103111; genus Paenibacillus_AR. Next base: position 32,957 of record JAEWMH010000115.1, read on the forward strand.
TACCCTTGAGGTGTCGTTGCCCTCCGGACAGAACAAGATGTATACGGTGATTGCAAAACGTCTTCCGGGAGAATCCGGCAGCGGGTCATCCGGCGGGTCATCCGATCCGGCTCCAATGTCCCCAGCGCCGGCGCAGCTACCGGAGAAACTACCGGAGCAGAAGCCAATTTCCGAGCTCCCGGTTCAGGAACCGCTGCCGCAGTTCTTGGACGCAGAAAAGCACTGGGCCGGGGAGGCCATTGCTCAAGCTATCAAGAAGGGCCTTGTAGAGGGTTATCCTGACGGCACCTTTAAGCCGGATGCGCCTATCACAAGACTCCAATTCGCCGCCCTTCTCGTTAGATTGCTCGATTTGGAGGCAGATGCGCCTACTGCCGCTTACGCGGATCAAGCGGAATTTCCCGGTTGGGCCTCGGATGAGATTGCCGCTGCGGTGCAAGCAGGCATTCTTCAAGGGTACGAAGACGGAACCCTCCGTCCAAACCAAGAGCTTAATCGGGCAGAGATGATCACGATGCTGGTGCGGGCAAAAAAACCGGCCAAGGCTGCCGATCCTTCTGGACTGACCTTTAGTGACAAGGCAGACATTCCGGAGTGGGCCAAATCGCCCGCAGCCTATGCCATGGCAGAAGGACTTATACAGGGGAAAGCGCATAATCGCTTTGCGCCTAATGAAGTCGCCACCAGAGCAGAAGCAGTTACACTGCTGATGCGTATGTCGGATTCCAAATAATTGGTGCAAGCAGGGGCAGCTTCCGTAATGGACAGTTGGCCCTGCTGTTTTGCATCTACTGTACTCCCTGACCCATGGTGTATACTTTAGAGGCAGATATTTTTCAGATACGGGGGAACGGGTATGCGTCTTCGCAAAATTCGTCTGGGTACTCAGAGTATCCTTGTTAATTGGCTCATTTCTTATATCTCCGTTCTCTTCGTTCCGATTGTGATCAGTATGATCTTATACACCGCAACCTGGCATGTAGTGGAGTCAGAGGTGAACCGGGCTAATGAGGCGATTCTGCAGCAAGTAGAGCAGGCCATAGATAACAATCTCAGCGGCATCCAGCGGCTAAGTGTCGAGATGGCGTTAAGCAAACGTCTGGGTGGATTCATTAATGTTCCCAAGCCGTTCTCGGACAGCGATTATTATGATATTGTCAGTCTCGCCGGCGATCTTCGGATATATAAGATGGCCAATGACTTCATCGAAGAGATCTATGTTTATTATAAGAATAGCGACACGGTGGTCTCCACGCGGGAACACATCAATAGCCGGAAGTTATTCGAGGCTATTTCGGGGCAGGATGACGGAAATGTTGACCATTGGAATGCCTTCTTCGGAAAACGGTATATTCAGGAATACGCGCCTGTAACACTCAAGCAGGATGAACAGCCTACGAAAGCAGTCATGTATGCCAAATCCATCCTGCTGGATAACCCCGAGCAGCCGGGAGCTGTGATCCTGTTTATTATTAATGAATCCAAGCTGCTGGAAAATATCAGATCCATGAATGAGACAACGATTGCTGTTATCGATAAGGATAACCGGCTCATTGCCTCCAACGGCCCAATGGACAGCTATCCTGAATTAATAGCTTATGATAAATTAACGGACAATAATGGCTTATTATACGGGGAAATGTCAGGGGAAGAGGTTGCGGTCTCTTATACCACCTCCAAAAACAGCGCGTGGAAATACGTGACTATTGTGCCTTCCGAGCTGTTTGATGAGAAGATGAAATACGTGAAGAAGCTGATTTACATCAGTATCACGCTATGTATTCTGATCGGCGGATTGGTGACCTTTGTATTCATACACAGAAATTATAATCCCATGAACTCACTCATCCGCAGCTTGTCTTCCCTGTCGGGCATCTCCTTCGAAAAGGGCTCTAATGAATACGGCTATCTGCAGGCGGCGCTTAACAACACCCTCGCGGAAAAGGAGAAGATCGGACAAAGACTTGAACAGCACCGCAACGCAATCCGCTCCCACTTCCTGCAGGGTCTCCTGAAGGGACGCTTGGATCAGAATGTGCCTGTATACGAAGCCCTTGCGGCGCATAACATACAAACCATCTCACCTGACTTTGCCGTTCTTTTGTTTCAGGTGGATGATTACGGCAAGTTCAATGAGAGCGGCTTCGAAAAGTCCCAAAAGGTAAAGCTGGTCCACTTTATTATTATGAACGTGGCCGAGGAGGTAGCAGGCGACGGGCATAACGCGATGGCGACTGAAATTGATGATATGCTGGCCTGTATTATTAATTTGCAGGATGGGCATGAGGCGGGAGAAACAACCCGGATTGCGGAGCACATTAAGCAGTTCGTCCGGGATCATTACCATATCCGTTTGACCATTGCAGTAAGCGGTATCCATCAGGATCTGGAGGGAATATCCAGAGCCCACCAGGATGCTCTGGCCGGTCTGGAGTACCGTTTAGTGATGGGAAGCGGCGAAATTATCCGGTATGAGGATCTTCCTAAGGGAGGGCTGGACCGGGAAAGCACCTGCTATTATTACCCATTGCATACAGAGCAGCAGCTGATTAATTTAGTGAAAACAGGTGATTACGAGAAGTCGAAGGCGTTGATTGACGAAGTAATTGACATCAATGTATCGGATGCTTCGCTATCGGTTTCCATGGCCAAGTTTCTGATGTTTGATCTCATCAGCACCATGCTCAAAACGATCGATGAGATTGGAGCAGGAGATAAGCGGGAGTTTATGAACAAAGTCAACGCAGTTGACCGATTAACTGCCTGTAAAACCATTAAGGAGATGAAGATTCAGATCGGAGATGTGTTAAGGCAGGTTTGTCAATCCATCCAGGAAGAAAGGAAGCAAGAGAGCAACCAGCTGAGCCAGCAGGTGATTGCTTTCGTCCGGGAGCATTATAGCTCAGATAGTCTCAATATTACGATGATTGGGGATGCCTTCCGGCTGACACCTTCTTATCTGTCGAAACAGTTCAAGGCACAGACAGGAGAAGCGCTCTTGGAATTCATTAATAAAACCCGGATCGAGGAAGCCAAACGGCTGCTATCGGAAGAAGCTTGCTCTATCATGGAAATAGCCCGGAGGGTGGGATATGCCGATATTAACACATTTAACCGGGTTTTCAAGAAATACGAAGGTGTTACGCCGGGAAAATACAAGGATATCGTTTGACCGGTTGAATCGTAGATCCACAAAGGGCCCGTCCGTAAGCAGTTTATTATGCTTAGGGACAGACCCTTTTTCTTTTTACAGGTAAACTGCTGTTTTTGCATAGGCAGTGTTCCGGTTTTACAGACGGATTCCGGTTTTTGATGATGTTCAAAACCTGGTCCGCGGCCCATAATAAGGCCATGAGTGAGCCGGATAGCCGCCATGTCCGCTGTCAACACTTGCTCAACCTACATGAGGGGGATTTCTATGGAGACATATTCTACAAAAAGGGTCATCGGGTTAGCAGTTTCCATCATCTTGGCATCAACAAGCTTGCTTGCAGGATGTTCCGGCTCCACTACCGAAAAATCCGAAGCGCCGAAAACATCCGCGGCTCCGGCTGCAGAAGCAGGCAAATATCCCGTGAGTACAACGGAAACGCTGACGTCCTGGGAGCAAATCAATACCAATCTGACCACATTCGTGTCGAGCCTTGCAGATTCACCTTTCGGCAAACAGCTCGAGAAGGAAACCGGAATTAAGGTGAAGTACTCCCATCCGGCAGACGGACAATCGAAGGAGCAATTCAACCTGATGATTGCATCCGACAATCTGCCCGACGTGATCGAATATGATTGGAACAACTCCTATCCCGGAGGGCCGGAGAAAGCCATTTCAGATAAAATCATTATTCCTCTGAACGAACTTATTGATAAGCATGCACCGAACTTAAAGAAGCTTCTCCAGCAGGATAAAGAGCTTGATAAAATGATGAAAACGGACAGCGGAAAATATTACGTCTTTCCTATGATCCGTCCGGACAACGGCCTTGTGTTCCGCGGCCCGATGATTCGTAAGGATTGGCTGAATGAACTGCAGCTGTCCGTACCGACAACCATCGACGAATGGTATACCGTCCTGAAAGCGTTTAAGGAAAAGAAAAATGCAAGCGCTCCCTTCACGGCGCAATACAGCAATGAGCTGAACATACAGGATGCCTTCATCGGAGCATTCAAGACGGCGAACCGCTACTACATTGATGATCAGGGCAAAGTGAAGTATGGTCCCATCGACCCGCAATTTAAAGACGCGTTGACCCTGCTCCGCAAATGGTATCAAGAAGGTCTGATCGACAGAGATTTCGCACTCAACACGGACTCGAAATCTCTGGATAACAAAATGCTGAGCAACGCATCCGGGGCAACTGTCGGTTTGTTGAGCGGAGGCATGGGACGATGGATGGATTCCGGCAAAAAGCAGGACCCGAAGTTCCAACTGGTAGCTGCTCCATATCCGACGCTGAAGAAGGGAGAAATCGCCTTTATCGGCCAACGTGATTTCAAATTCAACCCGGCTGCAAGCAAAGTCGTAACGGCAGCAGCCAAGAATCCCGAGCTTGCCGTGAAGTGGTTGGACTATGCATACAGCGAAAAGGGCTCCCTGCTGTTCAACTTCGGTATTGAGGGGGAAAGCTACACCCTGCAAAATGGCAACCCTGTTTTCACTGATAAAATCACGAAGGATCCGAAGTACAATCTCCAGCAGATGGTCTCCCAATATACGAAGCCCAACGGACCCTTCCTTGGCGATGCAAGAAAGAACTTCAATTCCTACAAAGAGCAGGATGAGGCAATTAAAATCTGGGAGCAAACAGATGCAGCTAAACATGTGATGCCGCTGTTTATCACGCCTACGGTGGAAGAAAGCAAAGAGGTGGCAAAAGTCAACACGGCTATTGCCAGCTACAAAGAGGAAATGTTCGTTAAGTTCGTCATGGGCAAGGAACCGCTTGAAAAATTCGATGAATATGTAAAGCGGATTAAAGAAATGGGAGTGGATAAGGTAGTTAAAATCTACCAGGATGCCTATGAGCGTTACAATAAACGCTGATAGGGATACCATCACAGGGGAACGTGTCCTCCACGGAAGGCACGTTCTCCTGTAATAAGACATCGTCAGAATGGAGTTGGAGACAATGACCGGGCTGAAACAGGAAGCCGCAGCAGGCCCCGTGGTGAATACCAAACGAAGTACACTGGGTCTGCTGTCGGACATGAGAAAAAATAAGCTGTTGTATCTCATGCTTACACCAGTGTTACTGTACTATATTATTTTTCATTATGCCCCCATGTACGGAGCCATTATTGCATTTAAGGATTTTTCTCCCCGGTTGGGCATTCTCGGAAGCGAATGGGTAGGCTTTGAACATTTTTACGATTTTTTCAATGGTGCGTACTTTTGGCGGACCATCAAAAATACGGTTCTTATCAGCTTCTATCAATTGATATTCGGGTTTCCGGCACCTCTTATCTTAGCGTTGCTTTTGAACGAAGTTAAACATTCGATGTTTAAAAGAACCGTTCAAACGGTGACCTACATGCCTCACTTTATCTCCCTTGTGGTCATTTGCGGCATTGTAAAAGACTTTACCTCCAGTGAAGGGATTATTAATGATTTGTTGGCTTGGTTTGGAGCCCAAAGATCTACCTTCCTGCTGGAGCCGGATCTTTTCCGGACGATCTACGTATCCACAGGCATCTGGCAGCATATTGGATGGGGCACCATCATTTATTTGGCAGCCCTCACCGGCATTGATCCTGAGCAGTACGAAGCTGCCCGTATAGATGGAGCAAGCCGCTGGAAGCAGATGGCACATGTTACGCTTCCCGGGATTATGCCGACGATTGTTATCCTGCTCATTCTCGAAGTAGGAAAGATGATGAATGTTGGCTTTGAAAAAATCATTCTGCTGTACAACCCGAGCACCTATGAAACAGCTGACGTCGTCTCTTCTTATGTGTATAGGGTAGGTCTGCAGGATTTTAACTACAGCTTCAGCTCCGCCGTGGGCTTGTTCAATTCCGCAGTCAATTTCACCCTGCTTATTTTGTCCAATTGGATCAGCAAAAAAGTAAATGACACAAGTCTTTGGTAAGGGGGAAGCTTTATGAACCGGCCGACGTTTGCAGAAAGATGCTTTGATGCAGCCAATGCATTATTCTTGACCCTTTTGATGGTGGTTACAATTTACCCGTTAATCTATGTAGTCTTTTCCTCCTTGAGTGATGCCAGCCGGCTTATGGCGTTCAATGGATTTCTCTGGAGGCCGATCGGGTTCTCCCTCGAAGCCTACTCCAGTGTATTTGCCAACCCTATGATTCTGAAGGGATACGGCAATACCTTTTTCGTGGTGCTGGTAGGATTGGTTTTCAACATTTTTTTGACCGCTCTGGGCGCCTACGCCCTATCACGGAAAAGCCTGAAGTACCGCAAGCAAATGATGATGTTTGTTGTCTTCACGATGTTCTTCAGCGGCGGATTGATTCCGTTTTATTTAACGGTCAAGGGAGTAGGACTTGCGAATACCTTGTGGGCTCTCATTATTCCCCAAGCGGTTAATACCTTTAATCTGATTCTCATGAAAACCTCCTTTGAAGCGATTCCTGATGCATTGGAGGAGTCCGCGAAGATGGATGGCGCCAACGACTTTGTGATTCTCTTCCGGATTATTCTGCCTTTGTCCATGCCGGTCATCGCGGTTATGCTCCTGTATTATGGGGTGAGCCACTGGAATGCCTGGTTCCATGCGTTGATCTTCCTGCAGGAGCGCTCCATGTATCCGCTGCAGCTGATCCTGCGGGAAATCCTGCTTCAGGGTGAAGCAAGCACCATGGCGGTCGGGGCTTCCGATTCCGATATGGCCATGCTGACGGTAACATTGAAGTACGCTACGATCATCGTGGCCACGGTCCCGATTCTGTTGGTCTATCCTTTCTTGCAGAAATACTTTGTGAAGGGCGCTCTGATTGGGGCTATTAAAGGATAGGAGGAACAGAAGAATGGCTGGGGATTCGGAGGGTGTTTCGATAGATCTGGATTGGGAGAGGTTCCTTGCCCCCAATGACATGGAGTGGGTCGTTAAACCAGTTTCTTGGGACGAGGGAGCCTTTATCGGGAACGGATTGATAGGAGCCATGATTTATGGCGAGGAAAACGCGAAGAAGCGCCATGTTTTGCGTTTCATCACGGGACGGACGGATGTCACAGCGGCCCGGACCGACTCCCCGGGTTTTCCTCCCCGGGTGCCGGTTGGAGAAATCGATCTTGAACTGTGCGGCATGATTTATCATCCCACGCAGCTCCGGTTGGATTTATGGAATGCGGAGATGAGAGCACGCGTCACGACCACCCGCGGAGAAGCAACCCTGCGTTCGTTTGTTCACAGTGAAGAACCGGTTATCGCCATTGAACTGGAGACGAGTGAAGGGGAAACGGATACCGGCGCAGTTTGGTACGCGCATGCGGAGGTGGATCCGGTCCTGCGGAATGCCGATGGCGTGAACCTGAACCAATTTATTCCCGAAGCCCAAATAACCAGGCACGCCGCCGCTAACGGGGTTCGCGTTTGTTATCAGGAATATAATGCGAAGGATGGCTGCACGACAGCATGGAAGGAAGTACGGCTGTCCGGTACTCGCAGGATTTTCTACTTCTCCGTAGCCAATGGGTTCGACGAGAAGGCTCGTGAGGATGCGGCTCAGGCTGTTGAGAATGCCTCCAACGCCAAATATGAGGATTGGGTAAACCATCACCGGGCATGGTGGCATGCCTATTATCGGCAAAGCTTCGTTTCTATACCGGATGGGCAGTTGGAAAGCTTCTACTGGATCCAGATGTATAAGCTGGCCTCCGCTACCAGAAGCGGCAAGCCGATTATGGATAATCAGGGCCCCTGGCTGGCACCTACACCGTGGCCCGGTACGTGGTTTAATATGAATGTCCAGATGAGCTATTCCCCCGTATATGCCTCCAATCGCTTGCATATCGGAGAATCCTTGGTCCACGCCTTGGCCAGCCGGCAGGAGCAGCTGATTCATAATGTCCCTGTGCAATACCGTCATGACTCTGCAGGATTAGGCCGAAGCTGCAGTCTTGATCTTCGCTGCGAGGTGGATGACGAGGTCGGGAATCTGACTTGGATTTGCCATAATTTATGGAGACAGTACCGTTACTCCATGGATGCGGAAATGCTGGAGCATGTGCTTTATCCGCTGCTCCGCAGAAGTATTAATTATTATCTGCATCTGCTGGAGGAGGAAGAGGACGGGCGGCTCCACCTGCCTGCCACTATCTCACCTGAGTACGGCTCCTTCATGAATACCCGGGTGCGCGATTGTCATTATGACCTTTCCCTGCTGCGGTGGGGTTGCCTGACCCTGCTTGCAAGCTGTGAAAGCTTAGGAATTGATGATCCCCTTGAGGATAAGTGGCGTCAGGTGTTAGAGCAGTTGACAGCGCTGCCGGTTGACGAAACGGGTTTCATGGTTGGACACGATACTCCTCTTGCTCACGGGCATCGGCATTTCAGCCACCTATTGGCCATCTTCCCCCTGCATCTGATTGGTTGCGATTCCGTAGAGGAACAACAGCTTATCGAAACATCGCTTCGGCACTGGATCCGGAAGGAAGGGGATCTCAGAGGGTTCAGTCTGACCGGTGCCGCCTCCATTGCCGCTATCCTGGGCCGTGGCGGCGAGTCCCTGCGATACCTGAAGGCCCTTATGCATATCGTGAAGGCGAATACCATGTATAAGGAGGCCGGACCGGTGATGGAAACCCCCTTGGCCGGGGCCGAAGCTATCCATGATATGCTGCTGCAGAGCTGGGGCGGCACGATCCGCATCTTTCCTGCCGTACCGGAGGAATGGCAGGAAGCCGCTTTTCACAATTTACGGGCGGAGGGCGCTTTTTTAGTGAGTGCGATGCGAAAAAACGGGGCAACCGAGTGGATCCGGCTAAAGAGTCTGGAAGGAGAGCCCTGCCGGATCAGGACAGGCTGGACCGGCAGGATTCGCTGGAGAGTCAACGGCTCCGGCCAGGAGCATAGCACGGAATTAAGCGCGGTTGCGGAGCCGCTTCTTCTTGATCTGCGCAAGAACGATGAAGTCTTCCTGTACCAGGCAGAGTCTGTGCCGGAATTTCGTATTCATCCGGTTGGCCCGTCTGAAAGACCGGTCCGTCCGTTCGGCGGATGTAAACCGTGGAGACTTTATGGTTTTCATGGCGGCGGGAATTAACCGCGGCTTAGCTTATAGAAAGACGGATAACCTTCAGTCAGGGGGAACAAAATGGAAGACGAACATATACGCTGGGCAAAAGAGCCTCAAGAGGGGAATAAGATAATTCGGGCCTGCACCTCTCAACAGCTCGCTCATGCAGCGGGTCAGGCAGCCCCCGGTTCAACGATTGTATTAGAGGATGGTATCTATAGTGATGCAGAGGTTTTGAAAATCCGTATCCAAGCTACGATTGACGAACCCGTCACCATCAGAGCTGCCAATCCGGGGAAGGCAATTTTTAGCGGAGAAGCATGCATCAAGCTGCATGAGTCCTCTTATGTCATGATCCAAGGGATCAAGTTTGCCAATACCGGCCATACGGCTATTGAGCTGAGCAACTGCCATCATATCCGGATCACCCGCAATACCTTTGCCTTAGCAGAAGACGGTACTGAACTTCATTGGATCCTGATCCGGGGGGAAAACAGTCACCATCATTGGATTGATCACAACGATTTTGGCCCGAGACGGGATAAGGGAATGTATGTTTCATCCGATGGGGCAAACGGCAAAATGTCGCAGTACGATGTCTACGAATATAATTATTTTCATGGCTCAGGCCCTGCATTCCCCCGAAGCCTGGGCGAGATCAAAGCGCTCCGGATCGGATTGTCGAAGGTATCCATGTCCGACGGATGCAACCTTATTCAGTACAATCTGTTTGAGCATTGTGATGCGAATCCGGAGATTATTTCCCTGAAAAGCTGCCGGAATCAGGTCCGCTATAATACCTTTGTCAACTGTGAGGGGCATCTTACATCAAGACATGGGCATGCCAACAGCTTCTACGGGAATATCTTCCTGGGGGATAGCAAGCGGAATGGAATGGGCGGTTTCCGGATCTACGGCAATGATCATCAGATCCATGATAATGTGCTTGTGAATCTTACGGATTGGGCTGTGCGGGTGGACAGCGGCGCTTTTGACGCGGGCCCTGAGGGCAACATCTATACTCCGGAGGTCCTCACCCAGCATTGGAGGGTTTATCGTGCTCAAGTGTATGGCAATGTCATTGAAGGCGGTCCGGGAATAACCATAGGCGGGAGCAAGCAGTACGAGCCGGTGGAAGTTTCTGTGGAGAACAATCTCTATCGCGGCCAGCCGGAGGAGGCTGTGGTGGTGCATGCATCGCGAGATGCTTCCGTGTTTGGAAACCGGATAGAAACGTGGGACGGGCAGCAAGGATGGCCTGCATCTTCCTGGAAAGAGCATATTGCTTGCTCCGGCCGGATGAAAGTTTTGACGCCAGCTGACGTTGGGCCCGGTGCGGTCTAAGCTGGAGAAGGCACAGGAGGTTAATCCTCAATGGGGACGTTATATCTAAAAGATGCGGAGATTCCGAATAGGAAACGCATTGTTTTCTTAGGTGACAGCATTACGGATAATGGCTTATATATCACCTTCATCGAATCCTACTTCCTCCAAAACAAGCCGGATTCGGAGCTTTCCTTCATCAATTTGGGAGTGAGCAGTGAGACGGTTTCCGGTCTTAGCGAGGAAGCCCATCCATGGCCGCGCCCCTGCTTGCATGACCGGATCCATCGAGCCCTTCAGGAGAGCAAGCCGGATTGGATTATTCTCTGTTACGGTATGAACGACGGTATATACCAACCGTTTCGTGAGGAGCGATTCCAAGCTTACCAAGACGGTATTCGTTCCGCCGTCTCCATAGGGAAGCAGTACGCAGAGAAGCTGATTGTGATGACCCCTCCCCCTTATGATCATGCTTCGAAAATGGTTCATGCTCATTCAGGCATGGATGCAGAAGAGAGCTTCTCCTGGAAATGGCCTTATTCCGGCTACAACGAAGTCCTGCGCCGTTATGCCGATTGGATATTGACGCTCCCCTCAGCCGGAGTTTCAGATGCCGCAATCAACATTTTTGACCCCATCCAGAAGGATCTGGAGCAAGTCCGCGGGGTACAGCCTGACTATGTCTACGGGGACGGTATCCACCCCAGCGCCCGGGGGCATTGGATCATGGCGAAGACCTTGCTGAGGCGCCTATTCGCGGTTACTTTAGAAAGAGAACCGGACTATGTGGAGACTCCGGAGGCAGTGCCATGGTATGGCAGCGTCATGCAGAGACACCGGCTGCTGAGCTCCGCCTGGAAGGAGCATGTGGGCCATAGCAACCCGGGCAAGGCTCGGGCCCTTCCGCTGGAAGAGGCCTTGGTGCTTGCGGCTGCTCTTCGCCGGGATATCATTGCTCTGGCAGCCGGCATGCCGGATCAGGTCAGCCCTGCGGGATTGAAAGCATCCGAGTGGAACGGGTATCCCCGCCTGGATTTTTACTTTACCGGCAGGGAGGCTATTGTCATTCAACCGGTCCGGCAAGCGGAAGGCAAACCATGGGTTTGGCGTGCAGAGTTTTTCGGGGCCTTCGATTATGCCGATAGAATGCTCTTACAGCAAGGCTGGCACGTAGCCTACATCCGGCTCAGCCATATGTATGGCTGTCCCTCTGCGTTGAAAACCATGGAAGCCTTCCGCAATTATGTTGCAGCCACCTTTGGGCTTGCGTCAAGAATGGCCTTATTCGGGTTTAGCCGCGGGGGGCTGTATGCCGCAGGCTACGCATTGATGTACCCCGAACATGTAAATATGCTGTATCTTGACGCACCTGTGTTAGATATTCGGAGCTGGCCCGGGGGAAAGGGGAAAGGAACCGGCTCCCCCGAGCAGTGGGAGGAATGCCTGGCGGTTTACGGGATTAGCGAGGAAGAGGCAGCAAACACAGCGAGTCATCTGCTGAAAAACATGGAAAGACTGGCCACCTTCAAGATTCCCGTTTTGCTTGTTGCGGGAGATGCCGATAGGATCGTTCCCTATGAAGAGAACGGGGGGAGGTTTCAACGGTTATACCGGGAAGCCGGCGGGACGGTTCATGTCATTGTGAAGGAAAATGTGGGCCATCATCCACACAGCCTTGCTTCTCCGGAGCCTATTGTTGAATTTATTATCAAGTACACGGACCCGTACACCTAAGCTCACTTTCCCTGCCGATCTTCCGATATCAGCATACGGACGCCTGTGGGGCGTTACCGAACCGGACCGCCGTTGAGTGTGTTGTTTAATGCATGGATAGCAGCCTTTCGCGGATGCGTGACACTGCGGATTCATATACTTCCAGTCCGGCAAGCGGCTCCCAATCCTTCTCCTCCAGAAGGGACTCCAGGAGCCGTTTTCTGATTTCCGTTTGACCGGAAGGGCCTACCTCCAGCTTGATGCTTCCAAGAAAAGGATTGCCCTTATAATCCGTCCCCCTCGTCAACACTATATCCGCATATTCGCTAAACCAGCAGGCGGCCTCTTCGTTACGGCCGCTCTGGATGCTTTGCAGGGCCAAGCCTCTTGCCCCTGCCCCCATGCCTGTGCCGAACAGACCCTCCTGCTGATGAAGCGCCGCCAGATACGACAGCTTATCCGCCTCCCGTCCTTCTCCGTCCGCAGCCTGAGCCAGATACGACAGCATCACCCCGGAGAGGGTCACATGATGAAGCAACTGGCGTTGACACAGCTCTTCGATTTGGGGGTATTTGCCCAGCTTCAGCAATACGGCGGGATACAGGCTCATGGGGTCAGGCCCCGGGGAAGCGGGCAGATCCCGGAGCAGTGCTTCGGCAGCCTCCGGTTCATTAAGACGCATGTGAATGCCGGCAGAGACAAATAGGGCCTCATCCCGGCGTTCATCCCCGCAGCTGTCCGCTGCCTCCTGCAGCAGCTCCAGACAGCGCCGCAGCTTCACCTCCGCCTCTTCCTCCGGCACAGGCTCCCGAACCCCGAGATACATCTGGGCCAAACCCGCAGCCACCAGCTTCAATCTGCCGCTATTGGGATATTCCTTCATGTAACGTTCCCCAGCCGCTTCTCCCTCCTCATAGCTGCGGAATAAATAAAGGTCCCTCAGCTCCTCTTTTATCCGGGTCAGCTCTTCCTCCGGCAATTCCTTGTGGAAGGACAGCAGCTCATCCGGTGTGGTATCCAGCGCCCGGGCCAGGGGATTCAGCAGGAAAATATCCGGGGAGGAGCCCCCCGTTTCCCATTTGCTTACCGCTCCGGCGGATACCCCGACCTTTGCGGCCAGCTGCTCTTGAGTCAGCCCCCGTTTTTTCCGCAGCGCCAGAATCACATCTCCCACCTTGGACCTCTCCATAACGTTGTTCAGCTCCTTATTGGTAACAAATCCGTTTGCTTATCCTTATCTTACCCTCCGGAATGCCCGCCAACAATGGAGGCAAAGTCGCGTATTCTTCAATAAAATGTGAACCGCGCTCCAGTCCGGCACCACACAAAATGACAAACGCCCGCTCACGATATGACATTGACCACTTGGGCGCGGCTTGCTATGATGCATATAACAAACTATTCCTATTAAATTTATAGGATTTCTCGTCCGGTCAACCGGAGAGCGGCATGATCTGAGGATTGAAGATTTGGTAATCCCCCGCAACCCATCCGGCCTTTTGTCCAGGACCGGGTTGCTACGAAAAGGAGGAGGCTCTGCTATGACAAGCACGCAGCATGTGGAATTCGGCTGGTTTATCCCCACTACCGGAGACAGCGGTTATCTGGGAGTCCCTCCCGAACGGGAGCCCTCTCCCGCTTACCTGGTCCAGGTGGCCCAGGAAGCGGAGCAGGCCGGTTATGAATTTGCCCTTATCCCTGCAGGCGGAGATTGCCTGGACGGTTGGGTGGTCGGCTCCTGGGTAGCGGCCCATACGACGAAGCTGAAAACACTGGTTGCCGTCCGCCCGGGGCTTATCGCCCCCGTGCTGGCAGCACGGATGGGCGCCACTCTGGACCGTTTGTCCGGCGGCCGGACCTTGATCAATGTGGTGACCGGACATTATCCGGCGGACCTGAAGGCGACAGGTGATCCGCTTCATGCGGACCATGGCGCCCGCTACAAACGGACGGGAGAATTCCTGGAGATTCTGAAGGGTGTATGGGAGCAGGAGCATAACGGGCTGTCCGCCGCCGCAAGCCTGAACGGAGCCGGGCGCAAGATCGAGGGCTTCAGCTTCCAGGGGGAGCATTACCAGGTGGAGCATGCAGTAAGCCGCCCGGAACCTCTGCAGCGGCCCCATCCTCCCCTTTATTTCGGCGGAAGCTCGGAAGCCGGCAAGCGGGTAGCCGCCCGTTGGGCTGATGTGTATCTGATGTGGGCGGAGCCCTTGGATTGGATTCAGACGCAAATCGGCGAGATGCGCCGTTATCTGGAGGAGCTGGAGGCCGAAGCCGGCATCCGGCGGCAGCTCCGTTACGGACTACGGGCCCAGGTGGTGGTCCGGGAGACGGAGGAAGAGGCTTGGGCCGCTGCCCGGCGCATTATCAGCAAGGTGCCGGCGGAACAGCTGGAGGCACTGGAGAAGGCCCATGCCACCACCGATGCGGTGAACCAGACCCGCCAGAGCCAATTGTACCGGGAGTCCGCCGGGAACGGGCATGTCATCGGCCCGAATCTTTGGTCCGGGCTTACTGCATTAAGGGGAGGCGGCGCTGTAGCGCTGGTGGGGACCCCGGAGCAGATCGCCGAACGGCTGGCGGAGTACCGGGATGCCGGGATCACCTCCTTCATTCTCTCCGGTTATCCCCACTTGGAGGAGGCGGAGATTACCGGCCGGCTGCTTCTGCCTGCCGCCAAGAAGCGGCTGGCGGGAACCATTATGACCAATTGAACCCTTTGGAGGCATCCATATGAAAAAAATCCTGTTATCCCTGTTCCTGATGATTCTGGCAGTCACCACAATACTGGCCGGCTGCGGAGCCGGGGATACCGCTGACAACGGCAGTCCCTCCGCTCCGTCTGCCGGAACCGCAGCTGCTGCCGCGCCGGCTACCATCAAGGCCGGAGGCTCACCTGTGAAGCTGAGCTTCATCCATTGGCGGGGTGAGGATGTGAAAACCCTGGAGGCCATTATTAAGGCATTCCAACAGGAGAATCCCAACATCACCGTGGAGATGCAAACCTTCCCCTCCACCGACTACCAATCCAACGCCCAGGCAAAGCTGGTGGACGGCTCTGTTGGGGACGTGTTCACTTCTTTTCCCGGAGCCCAATTCGAGGCTATTGCCAAGGCGGGCCTGTTCGCCGATCTGAGCAAGGAGGCCTTTGTCGGCCATTTCACCCCCTCCCTGATTGAAGCAGGCAAAAAGAATGGGACCCAGTTAGCCGTTCCCTACCAATTGGTATATAACATCCCTATTTATAACGTGGAGCTGTTCGAGAAACACGGCATTACCCCACCTGCCGATTGGGAGGATTTCCTGGAAGCTGCCGAAAAGCTGAAGAATGCAGGCATTACGCCCATTGCTTTTGCCGGAGCGGGTGTAGGTCCGGGCCAATTTATGAACCCCATGGTGATGAACAATGCTCCGGATCTCGAGATTTTCACCAAGCTGGAGGCAGGCACTGCCAAGCTCACGGAGGAATGGTGGGTGAAAACTCTGTCCCAGTTCAAGGAGCTGAACGATAAGGGTTACTTCCAGAAGGATTCAGCCGGGACCAAGGATGAAGGCGCCAATGCTCTTTTTATCCAGGGAAAAGCAGCCATTCTGGCCTCCGGCTCCTATCAGATGGCGCCCAACAAGCAGCAGAATCCGGCACTGAAGAAAAAGCTGCTGGCCCCTATTACCGTGTCCAAGGACAAGGCGGTGTTCGAGGGGATCCACACCACCACCTTCATGCTGGCGGTGAACAGCAAGTCGAAGCATCCGGAGGAAGCGAGGAAGTTTATTGAATACCTCAGCCGCAAGGAGGTTGCGGGCAAATATGCCAACGAAACCGGCCAGAATGTGACGGTGAAGGATGTGGCCTACACCAGCGAGGAGCTGAAGACCATCGCCGAATGGGCCTCGAAGAAAACCCGCTTCCAGCCCCGGTTCACCATAACCAACGGAGAAATCCAGAAGGCGGTGCTGGCCTCTATCCAAGCCGTCCTGACGAACAAAACCCCGGAGCAGGCCGCTGCCGAGGCCCAAGCCATTGTAGACCAGCAGCTGGGCAAGAAATAGCATGAGGCGATACCGGTCTCTTCTGCTGTTTTTCCTGCCGGGAACCGCGCTGTACCTGCTTCTGTTCGTGTACCCTTCCGTCACGGGGCTGTATTATTCCCTGACGGACTGGGACGGTCTGTCCCCCGCCTACCGTTTTGTCGGCCTGGACAATTATGCGGTGCTGGCGGAGCATATCGTGTTCCGCAAGTCTCTGGTCAATAACTTGAAGTTTATGCTGGCGGTGGTGCTGCTGCAGTTTCTGGTATCCCTGCTCCTGTCCCTGCAGCTGTCCCGCAACTCCAGGGTGAATGTGGCGCTGCGTTCGCTGTATTTTGTGCCGACAGTCATTTCGTCCGTTGCGGTGGGCTTTATCTGGACCTTCATCTACGACCCCACTCTCGGTTTATTAAACAGCTTTCTGGAAGGCGCGGGGCTGGCGGATTTGTCGCAAAACTGGCTGGGCAACCCCAGCCTGGCGATTTTCTCACTGGCCTTCGTGCAGGCGTGGGCCCATATCGGCCAGATGGTGATTCTCTTCGTAGCCGGACTGCAGTCCATTCCGGCAGAGCTGGTGGAGGCCGCCCGTCTGGACGGCGCTACCCGCTGGACCTTGTTCCGCCGGGTCACCTGGCCGCTTCTGGCCCCAGCCGCCACCATAGTGGCTGCTTATACCACCATTCAATCGTTTAAGGCCTTCGACCTGATCTTCACCATGACCGGCGGCGGCCCCAACTATGCCACGGAGATCCTGTCCACCTTCATCTACAGCGCGGCCTTTACCAACTACACCTACGGACTGGCGTCTGCCGCCTCCATGTTCTTCCTGGCTTTGATCTGCCTGATTACCTTTCTCCAATTCCGCCTGCTGCGGGCGGAGCGGGCGGCTTATTAAGCGGGTTTTTAACAGCATTCTATATTCGAAAAAAGGAGGCATCCGCCGTGGTCCTGCGTTTTGCCCGGGTTGTGCTCCTATCCGGCTTCGCGATCCTTATCCTGGTCCCCTTGCTTCTGGTGGTCTTCACCTCCATGAAGTCCAACATCCAGTTCTACGCCGACCCGTTGGGACTGCCCCCGGCGCTCCAGGCCGGCAACTTCCGGGAGCTGTTCACCGGCCAGCCTCTTTTGACCTACTTCGGAAACAGCGTCCTGGTCACCGTAAGCGCCGTCCTGCTGGAGCTGGTGCTGTAAGCCATGATCGCTTACGGCATTATCCGCTCCGGCCGGCGTGCCGGCAGGGGGATGTACGCCCTGTTTGTGGCCGGGATGGCTATTCCCGCCCAGGTGAACATGCTGCCCATCTACTCCCTGGTCCGCAAGCTGGGCCTGGTGGACAGCCGGGTCGGGCTGGTAGCGGTGACCATCGCCCTCCTGATGCCCTTATCCGTGTTTATGCTGGCGGGTTTCATGCGCTCCCTGCCCAAGGAAATCCTGGAGGCCGGGGCTATTGACGGGGCCGGGGAATGGCGGCTGCTTACCCGAATCGCCATCCCCTTATCCGCTCCATACCTGGCGTCCACGGCGGCCTTCCTTTTTGTCATCGTGTGGAATGATCTGCTGTTTCCCATGCTGCTCTTAAACGGCAAAACCAAGCTGACCCTGCCGCTGGCCATGCTCCGCTTCCGCGGGGAATACGTGGCCAACTACACCATGCTGATGACTGGGGTGGCCGTGACCGCGCTGCCTATGATCCTGATCTATATGTTTCTCCAGTGGTATTTCATCGCCGGGGCTATGGCCGGTTCGCTGAAAGGATAGGAGGTGCGCGCCATGCCTTCATCAGTGGTGCAGCAGGAGCTGCTGCAGGAGCATCACCAGGAATTTCTGGAGGGCTACTATTTCACGCCGTCGGAGCTGGAGAAGTCCGGTCCCGGCTGGCTGCTGCGCGCGGGAATTTCCCAAGCCAAGCCCAACTACCATATGGGGCCTAAAATATCCCCTTACCATTATCTTATCTTCGTCCTGGAGGGGGAGGGCCGGCTCACACAGAACGGGCACACCTATCCGCTGCGGAAAAATGACTTGTTCGCTCTTTTCCCGAATGAGTCGCAGGAGTATTACACCTTAAAGGAATCCCCGCTGCTTACAGTGTGGATGGCCTTTGACGGTCGCCATCTGGGGACACTCCTGGCCGGCGCTGGGCTGCTTCCCCGCACACCCTGGCGTTCGGGAGCGGTGACGGAAGAGGTTGGGGAATGGTTCGGGGAGTTTTTTGGATGGCACCGGAGAGCCCATTCCGGGCGGGACTCCGATCTGTTCCGGCTGTCCATGTTTTACCGGCTCTTCGGGCTGCTGACCTGCGGCTCCGACACCCCACGGACCGCCAACGCCCCCGAATCCTGGCTGCAGCGGGCCGCCGAATACATGCAGATCCATTATGCGGAGGGAATCACCGCCCGCCAGGTATCGGAGTATGTAGGCATTGACCGTGCTCATTTCAGCAAAAGGTTTGCCGTGCGCTTCGGCCTCTCCCCGGGGAAATACATCCAGCGCCTGAAGATGAATGAAGCCCGGCGGCTGTTAATGGAAACGGACTACAAGCTGGCGGAGATTGCCCAGCTGGTGGGGTATCCGGACCTGTTCTCCTTCTCCAAAAGCTTCAAAAAAGCCTTCGGCCATTCCCCCAGCCGCAACCGGACTGGAACAGGAAGCAGTCCGGCGCTTCCGGCTGCCTTCGTCCGCCGGATCGCGGAGCAATACGGCAAACCCGGGGAGCTGTGGCTGCGCAATGCGCCCCGGATCGCCGCTTACTGCGAGACACGCTGGGGCATACGGACAGGGAGGCTGCTTTCCCTCTCCAACCATTACATGGTGGAGGCAGTGCTCGGGGATGGCACGGAGGCGGTGCTGAAGCTGGGGGTGCCCGGCAAGGCCATCCGCTCGGAGCTGGAGGCCCTCCAGGCCTTTTCGGGCCAGGGCTGCGTCCGGCTCCTGAATGCGGAGGCCGACCGGGGCATCCTGCTCCTGGAGCGGGTCCGGCCCGGCTGGACTCTGGAGGAGGCTTGGGCCGATGGAAGCCAGCGGCGGCAGACAGGCGCCCCGCCGGCAGATCACAGCGCCGGTGCCCAACCGGCGGGTGGCGCTGCGGATATGGCTGGAGCTGGCCCCGCCCTGTCCGAGGAGGAAGCCGCGTCTATTGCCGCCCGGGTCATCCGGGCGCTGCACAGCGGCAGCGGCGGCTCCGGCATCCCGGCGGATAACCGCTTCGAGGCTTTGCACCAATGGCCGGAGGAGCTGGCAGCCCTTCGGACCCGGGCAACGGAGCCGGAAACAGGCACCCTGCTTGGCCGGACAGAGGCGCTCCTGGCCTGGCTTACTGCTACCTCGGGGCCGCAGCGGGTGCTCCACGGCAACCTGACCCCCCGGCATCTGCTGGCCGCAGGAGAGAATGCCTGGACGGCCATCCATCCCAAGGGTTTGATCGGCGAAGCGGAATATGAGGCGGTGCCGTTTTTGCTGAGCCGTCTGCCGGAGGAGGGAGCAGCCGAAGCCATCGGCCGGAGAGCAAAACTGCTGGCGGAAGCCCTGGGCTGGGATGTACGGCGGCTTTTGGCCTGGAGCCTGAGCCACAACGTGCTTCATGCGTACCGGAGCTGGAGCGGGACACCGGGTATTGTTCCGGCGGAGGTCTCCTCCGCCGTTTCCGCCGCCGGCGTCGCAGCAGCGAACACCCTGCCGGAGGAGAACGAAGCCCTTCAGCAGGCGCTACGGATTGCAGGCGGGCTGATCCAACTTTTAAAAGAGCATCACCACATTGAAGGGAAAAGAGGTTGAAGCCCATGACATTCGTTGCTTCCGCTATTTCAGGGCAAAAACACCAGCTAACGCTGCAGGAGGTTACCGCCAAATACAGTGATGTTTCTCCGCTGGCGATTGTGAAAGCGGATGTGATCCGCCGGGGCATTGTTTATACGGAGCGTGCCTTAAGCGTTGTGGACCGGGAAAAACACCAATACCAGCAGCGGGTGCTGATCGGCTCCAACGGCGAGGAAAATTCCGTAGTGCCGGTCTCCCTTACTCTGCGGGACGGCACAACGGTCATTATTGGCCCCAATCCCAAAGCCCCCGATCCGTACCAGATCGATTTGGTGGACGGCAAGCCGTTTATTGTGGACCGGGGAATCCCCGTCGAAGAGGTGGATTACTGGTACCAGCCGGATTTTTACAAACAAACCACCTCCCTTGGCACTCCCATGTGGCAGGTGGCATCAGCCCGGCCCCAACGCATCGAAATTGACCCTAACAGCCATTGCTTCTTCTGGCAA
The DNA here is from genome assembly GCA_023393235.1 of Bacillota bacterium. Classification (GTDB taxonomy): domain Bacteria; phylum Bacillota; class Bacilli; order Paenibacillales; family NBRC-103111; genus Paenibacillus_AR. The sequence continues at coordinate 53,488 of JAEWMH010000115.1, forward strand.
AAGGATGCCGGCGGCGCCTGCAAATTCTGCAACATTAACGCCAACTCCGGCAAAAGCAAAAAGGAGCGCAACATCGCCGTTAATCTGAAGGCGCAGGATGTGTACGAAACGGTCCGGGAGGCGCTGAAGCAGCCGGGAGCATTCACCAACCTGAAAATGAGCTCCGGCTCTATCCTCACCGGCGAGGCGGTGCTGGATGATGAGGTGGATATGTACATCGAGATGCTGCAGGCGGCCGGGTCCAACTTCCGCACGAAGAAGTTCCCCAGCACCATCGTAGCCTCCGCCTTCAGCGAGAAGCAGCTGGCCCGGCTGTATGAGAATACGGGACTGACCACCTACACCTCGGATATCGAAGTGTTGAATGAGGAGAAGTTCGCCTGGATCTGCCCCGGCAAGCACAAGGTGATCGGCTACCAAGAATGGAAGCGGCGGATTATTGCCGCCGTGGACATTTTCGGCAGAGGCAATGTGAGCACCGGCACCGTTGGCGGAGTGGAAACCGCTCAGCCTCATGGTTTTGCCGATGAGGAGGAAGCACTGAAGGTGGTGCTGGAGGAGGCGGAGGATTTTGTCCGGCAGGGTGTCAGCGTGGTCCACTGCGTCTGGGTGCCCATCCCCGGCTCCGCCTTCCACAAGCAAACAGCCCCCTCCCTGGAGTATTATGTCCGGTTGGCCAAGGGGCTGCGCGACCTGCGCCGCCAATACGGCCTCAATGTGGATATGGACAACTACCGCCGCTGTGGCAACCACCCGGATACAGACCTGGACCGGGTTCATTAGGATGGGTAAACCCCGACCCTCGGACCTGCTGCACCACCAGCCCGCTTTCTGCCCACCAGCCTGCCTTTTGCCCGTCGTCGAGCTTATGTAAGCGCCATAAAATGTACGTTATTTGCTCCTTCACCCCACCTTTGGGGCATGTAAGCGTCAAACAATGTATGCTATTGGCTCATAATGGCCTCACAAACCCGCCTTTTTCCGAAATAACATACATTTCATGTATGCTATTTCCCTCAAAAAGGGGGCAGCAGCCCGATAGCATACATTTGATGCTCGCTATCATAAAAACCCGAACCCCCTGCGCCTGGCTGAACAATTTTACGCAGAGGGACGAATCACAATTTTACCCAAAAAGGAGGAACCCACCCCCATGCCCTTTCAATGGGACTCACAAGCTGCGCAGCTTTTGCGCGACCCCGCCGCCACCAAGATTCTGGTTTCCAACGACCGCCATGGCAGCCCCCACACCGTCGTGGACCCTACCATTACACTGGATGAAGCCGGCCGTATTCTGTACCTGGAGCTGCTGGAAACCTCGGAGAGCAATTCCAATCTGGTGAACAGCCTTTGGTTCAAAAAGGATGTGGCCCTCTACGTAACCGATGGCACCATCAGCTTCCAGGTGAAGGGTTTCCCCATCCGCTCCATTGTCAGCGGTCCGGAATTCGGCCGCTTCTACCGCCAGGCCCAAGCCCGGGACCCCGAGGATGACCTGTCCACCGTCTGGATCATCGAGCCCCATTCCCTCACCAACGAAACCTATACGATAAAGCGGCAGATTGAGCGGGAGAACCACCCGCTTACTGCACATTTGGACCGGCTGGCCAAATAAACGGCAGTATTGAAGGCATAAGCTCCCGGAGCTTATGTCTTTTTTGCTGCCCGGAAAATAGCCCATCAAGATTTGTCCCAGGAGTTTCGGCAACCGGATATATTTGTCCACCCCCCCACATATACATGCTGTAGACGCTTGTCAACGGGGTGAATGTCAATGAAACCGAAACTGTCCAACCGTATATTCCAATGGGGGCTGGTGCTGGCCTTTGGCCTGGCTGTCACCGTCACTGTCTCCTCGTTCTTCCCTGGTCCGGGAGCCAACGTAAAGACCGCTCTGGGGGATGAACCCGCAGCAGGCGAATCCCTCTCCACGGAAATCCCCCGGGAGAGCGACTCCGAGCCGGCACTAAGCAACCGCCTGGTGGAGTATCATATGGCCGTATCCCTTTCTCCGGACGAAAAACTGCTTCAGGGCGCCCAATCGGTAACCTGGAAAAACCCGGGGGGCAAGCCCGTCTCCCAGCTGTATCTGCACCTGTATCCGAATGCCTTTGCGTCCAAAAAAACCACCTTCATGCAGGAATCCGGCGGGCGTTTGCGAGGTGACAAGCAGCCGGAGGACGGCTTCGGCCAGATGCGGCTGGACAGCCTTGCCACAGAAGAAGGGGTCAACCTGATGGACCGGGTGAGTTATGTGCAGCCGGACGATGGCAACAAGAATGACCAATCCCTTATGAAGATTGAGCTACCTACTCCCGTGCAGCCCGGCGGAAACATCACCCTGACCATGGATTTCCGGGTCAAGCTTCCCCAGGTATTCGCCCGGATGGGGTACTCCGGTAATTTCGTCATGGCCGGCCAATGGTTTCCCAAGCTTGCGAAATACGAGCCTGCCGGAACCCGGGGCAGAGCCGAGGAGGGCTGGAACCTCCATCAATACCACGGCAATTCAGAATTCTACGCCGACTTCGGCATTTACAACGTGAAGATCAAGGTCCCCGCCGACTATACCGTCGCCGCCACAGGCTTTCCTACCAAACCCGCTGCTGTGGAAAATGGAACGAAGGTCTACCGGTTCTACTCAGACGACGTCCATGACTTCGCCTGGGCGGCCTCGCCGGACTTCATCTATGTGGAGGAGCCCTTCTCCGCCCCCAATGTTCCCGGGGTCAAGATCAAGCTGTACCTGGACCCGGCCCATGAGCATCTCAAAAGCCGCTACCTGGCTGCCGCCAAAAAATCTCTGGCCCGCTATAGCGAATGGTACGGTCCCTACCCCTACTCCACCCTCTCCGTGGTGGTGCCTCCTGCCGGAGGCAACGGTGCAGGCGGGATGGAATACCCCACCCTGGTCACCGCCTGGGGAGCGGATGAAGCCAGCCCCGGATTGGAGCTGGAGCGGGTGGTGGTGCATGAGATCGGACACCAGTTTTTCTACGGCATGGTGGCCTCCAATGAATTCGAGGAAGCGTGGCTGGACGAAGGCTTCACCTCCTATGCCGAGGATAAGGTAATGGAGAAGGAATACGGCGTCCGCCCCAACCTGCCCGTAGAGGCCAGCTATATTACAGCCCCTGAGCCACTCACCCGGAATGCATGGGATTACGGCAGTCATGACGAATACGCCGAGAATGTCTATACCCGGGCCAAGCTGGCGCTGTTCGCCATTGAGAAGGAAATCGGCAGCGACCAGATGGCCAAGGTGATGAAATCTTATTTTACACGGTGGAAATTCAAGCATCCCGCAACGGCAGACTTCCAGACGGTACTTGAGGAAAAAACAGGTAAAACGTGGAAGGAATTCTTCGACCAGTTTATCTATGCGGGTGGTATGGTGGACTTCGAGGTGGCAGGCATCAAGGTGGACAAAACACCCGAGGGCGCCTATAACAGCCAGGTACTCATCCGGAAAAAGGGGGCAAACGTATCCCCGGTCCCCATCCGCTTCCGCTTCACCGACGGCACCGTTATGGAAAAAAGCTGGGACGCCCAAGGCAGCGAAATTGTCTATACCTTGAACCACAGCGCTCCTCTCGAATGGGCGTTTATCGATCCCGGCTACAGTCTGGTGCTGGAAAACAAACATATCAATAACTTCATGAAGCAAAAAGTGGACGGCAAAACCTCCATCCGCCTGAACGTCGGGACTACCCGCGTGATGGAGCTGCTTTTTGGCTGGCTGGCCTGGTAAAGACAACTGCTTCTATCCCACCGGGAGGTGAAACCCGTGTTCACGTATATCAAATCCGGCTTCCGCTCCACTCTGAACCAGCCGTTCTCCGTATTGGTGCTGTTTTTGTACCGGTTCGGCTGGGGGGTGGCCCTGTATAAGCTGGCCCAATCCTACATCCTGCCTATTCTTCACCGCTATCCCAACGTGGAGGGCCTAGAGAGTCAAAGCCATCTGTTCCTGGCGGAGGCCCAGTTCGTGCTGATGAAGACCGATGTCAGCCATTCTGTCCTTTGGCTCCTGGCGGGTCTCCTGGCAGCGCGTATGCTGCTGACGCCGCTGCTCAATGCAGGGCTGCTGTTTTCCCTGAGCAACCCCCACTACAATGCCGGATACCGGTTTGTCCGCGGGATCAAGGAGCTATGGAAAAGCTATGCGCTGCTCTATGCGGGACAAACACTGCTGACCCTTCTTCCCTTGTGGTGGATCCTGCCCCGGATGAAAACAGCCTTCCTCTCCGCCCGCACGTACCCGGAGATGGCGTCAACGCTGCTGCCTCTGCTTGCTTTGCTTCTGGGCTACAGCTTTGTCGTGCGGCTTCTGTTTTTGTACCTGCAGCTGGGCCGGGCAGCCTCCCGGAGTGTGGGCCGCTCCTTGGGCATTGCGCTGCAATCCCTGCCGATGATGCTGGGCGTCGCCGTGCTGCTGCTCCTGGCAGCGTCTCTCTGCTCCCTGGCCGTTCTCGGCTCCACCATCGCCTGGGCAGGCTTCTGGATGCTGGTTCTGTACCAAGCGTACCGCTTCATCCAGACGCTGTTCAGCGTATGGGGCATCGCCAGCCAGCAGGAGATTTATATGTCCCGGGCGGAGAGGTGAGGGGTAGAAGTAACCCTCCAACCAAACCTAACGAATATCAGAAGGCTTATTTCTTCTAAATCAGCCTGTTTGGAAATCTAACGAAAGTGAGCCACCTTATCACCTGCGCTCCGGGCTGAATGCAGCCGATTTTTGCGGAATAAGCCTCCTCAGATTCGTTAAAACGGGGACAGGAGCCTAATTGGCAAAATAACGTGGCTGAGATTCATTAGGAGCAGCGTAAAATAAAACGCCGCGGCGGAACCTGGTTAAGGTTCGCGCCGCGGCGTTTGTTTTTTATTCAGTCAGGCCAGACAGCTTCAGCAGCTTCTGCACAATGGTAGCAACCTCCGCCCGGGTCATCAGGGCGTCAGGCGCAATCTCCGTGCTGCTTCTGCCGGAAACGAGCCCGGCTTTCACACTTGCGGCAATGGCGGTTTTGGCATAGTCCGCAATGCCGTCCGCATCCTCGAAGGAAGCGAGAAGACCATTCACTTCATCGTCGGTGGCATCCACAGGAAGACCTGTTAATGCCATCGCTCTGGCCAGGATGGCCATTGCCTGCTGGCGGCTGATTTCTTCCTGAGCCCGCACAGTACCGTCTTCGAAGCCGGAGATCAGGCCGAATTCATACGCACTGGCCAGATAGGCTGCATACCAGTCGGCTGCACTCACATCCTGGAAGGGCAATGCTGTGGTGCCGGTGCCCTCCAGTCCCAGCGCCTTCACCGCAATGGCGGCAAATTCGGCGCGGGTGATGGAGCGGTCCGGTTCAAACATACCCGGTGCAGATCCGCCGACCATTCTTCTGGCCGCCAGATCGCCGATGGAGGTTTGGGCCCAATGGCCTTGTGCATCAACGAAATCCCAGGCAGCGGAGGAAACCACCGCAAAGGTTCCGGAACCGGCTACGCTGTTAAGCGCAATGGCCTGCTTCCCTTCGTAATCGACTACACGGGAAGGAACAGGGCTGATGCTGCCATTGGCTTGAAGCATAACACCTGCAGGGGTTTTAGAAGCAGCCACCCCATTGGGAAGAAGCAGAATCCGTTCCGCATACCCGGCAAGCTTATTCAGCTCCTTCAACTGCGTACCTTCAACCTTGGTAATTTTGAAGACAGCCGGTGCGATCTGGATTTCATAACCGTTAGCTTTTGCAGTATCCTGCATTTGCTTTACTTCCGCATTGGTCAGCTGGGCTACCGTAAACCGGAGGCTTCCGCCTTCGGCGCCTGCTTGCGCAAGTACGTCTGCCGGCACCCGGTAGACGGCTCCCTGATTCTTCACCAGGAGAACAGCGTCATGCGAAGCCATTTCCTTGACCAATTCGGCCTTTAGTTCGGCTGTTGCCACTTGGATGCCTTCACCGAAAACAACGGCTACTTCCGTTCCCTTTTGGCCGTCCTTCAGGAGGGACTTCACGGCTTCATCCTTCAGCACAACAACCGTTTCTGTATCGCTGGCGGATTGGCTGACTGTGGAGGTAATATCCTTGCCCCCTACGGATGCTGTTACATTGCTGGGCGCTCCACCGCCACCACCACCGCCACCGCCCGGTACGATCTTTTTAAATTCGGCGGTGAATACAGCACTGTTGTTTTTGCCGTCCACGACTGCGATTGCTTTGATGGTGGTAGTAACGCTAACTTCGATCGGGTTCGTATACACAGCAGACAATTCTGTCGGTTGTGCACCGTTTGTAGTGTAGTAGACGACCGCCCCAGCTTCGATTGTTTCCAATACAATGCCGACTTTATCCTTAAACTGCTTCTCGGTAGGACTTGTCGGTGCCGCCGCTGTAAACTCATAAACCAGCGGGGTTTTGTTAATGGCCACGGCACGGCTTGCACCACCCTTGGAGGCGGTAAGCACCGTCAACCCTCCCGATTGGGAAGTCGTCCACGTAATGGAGGCATCGCCTGCTGTGCGGTACGCGCCAGTTACGCTGAATGCCGTATCATCTGCTGCCAAAACAACTGCGGCAGTAGACACGCCGCTTTCCATAGTTCCCGCAAAACGTGACAGCTGCGGATAAAAGCCTTGTTGTGCTGTCCACACAGAAGCGCTCAAACCTGCGGGCAGTACACCCTCCACAAGCTTGGCTGTAGACAGCCCTTCGGCTTGACCGGCTTCCGTTCTGACCTTGCTGCCCGTTTGTGTATAATAGGCAACCGGGAATTGGACCATTTGCATATCATAGATGTTACCGGTCAACGCGGCTCCTTCAGCCAATTGTCCCGCTACACCGCCGGCAAAGGTTTTGCCCTTCACCAGAATGCCGCCGACGCTGGCGGATGCTTGACCTCCGTTGATATTGCCGGTTAATGCTCCCGCTGTATATCCGGCCACACCTCCGGCCCGGGCAGTATCTATACCCTTGGCCAAGATGCTTCCGGTATTGTAGCTATCAGCAATAGCTCCTTCGTTCACACCGGCGAGTCCTCCGGCATTAGCTGCTGGAGCATCGGCGGATACATCCGCGTAGGAGAAGCTTCCGGTAATAGAACCTTCGACACCTTGCTCTCCGGCTATCCCGCCTGCTGCACTTCCACCTTCCGCTTGGACTGCCGTTACCCGGCCGCCTGCGTGGGAGGTTTGGATGCTGCCATCGTTGGTTCCGGCAATGCCGCCAGCAGATTCCCGTGCGGTAACGCTCATATTCTGTATCGCCACATCCTGCAGCTGGCTACGGTTTTCACCGGCAATACCTCCGGCTGCAGTACCGGCGGATACGGTGCCGCCCTTTACTGTCACATGGCTGATCAATCCTTCAACGCTATTCACGCCGGCCACTGCACCGGTATAGGCAGCGCCTTCCAGCTGCGGCTGGAGCAGCGTCAGGTTAGTGATAACACCGCGGTTTTCCGATACGAATCCAAGCTTGCTTCCTTCAAAAAGGCTCAGCTTCAGCCCCGTAATGCTATGGCTGCCGCCGTCCAGCTCCCCGCGGAATACGGCAACGGGCTTCCAAAGCTTCCCTGCCAGAGCCATATCCGCTGTCAACGTCAGCTTCGACACTGCCGGAACTGTAGTTGCCGCCCGGTTGTACAGTCTGTAGAGAGCCACGCCTTCATCCTGCAGAAGAGCAAAAGCAGCCAGCTGCTCAGGCGCAGCTACCTCAAAAGCAGCTGTGTTCTTGGCGGATGCGGTCATAAACCCTAAATCAGGGGCAAACCGCCATCCGGACAGCTTGGCCAGTTCAGGCACAACCGAATCTCCGCTTCCGGCAAACACCCATACCGGTGAATCTCCGGTGAAGCTCCAGTTGGCAAGCGGCTGGCCGTCTCCCGGCAGCGGCTTCACATTGGCGCTTTGCCCGCTGCTGGTGTCATACATAATGGCAGCCAAGGTTCCGGTGGAGTAGGAATCCGCCACCCGGCCGTCCCGGTAGTTGTAGCCGATGAGAGAGCCCATATAGGAATTGGCTCCTCCGGCAATGGAGGTAATGTGGGCAGCCTTGGCGTACACCCGGCTCAGGTTCCCGTCATTATGTCCGGCAAAGCCGCCTGCGTAAGCACGGGTAGCAACGCCGGTTCCTGCTACATACACCTCATCCTGCATGGCATACGCATCTGCAATGGTTCCGTCGAGATAGATAATCCCGGCAAAGCCGCCGCCTCTGGCATCAAAAGAGGAGGTTTTTACATTACCTGTGGCATAAGCCTGGGTAATCTCATATGCATTCACCACACCGGCGAAGCCGCCTGCGTAAGCACCCGCCTTGCCGTCCAGGGTGACGGAGCCCTTGGCATACGCACCATCAATGGCTCCATGCGCCGAGTCGCCCAGAATACCGGCAAAACCGCCCGCCGAAATCGTGGCGTAAGGGTTGACAATGGCTGCCTCAATGTCCATATCCGCAGATGTATTCTTGATGGTTGTGGCATCTGCTTGTCCCACGAACCCGCCGATCCGGGCGTAGGTTGCCTGGCGGTTGGACGCCACACTTTCACCGATGACAATCGGCTTATCGTTCAAGGAAGCGGTGCGGGAATAGGAAATTTCACTATGATCCGCTTGGCCTGCCAGCCCGCCTGCGCTGTAGTTGGAGCTGCTGCCTGCATCAAGCTGGCTGTGGGCCATAATATTGACCGCCGCACTGCCGGACAAAAGACCGGCTGCCCCACCCATAACTGCATGGGAGGCTTCTGTTACGTTGACAGATGCAGAGGAAACGGAGTTATACAGGGAAGCGGAAAGGAGCTTGCCCACAAGTCCGCCTGCGTACAGGTCCAAAGATTGACCGGAGCCTGTCAAAACAATGCCGCCCTCGTCCACCTTGGCATCATAGATACCCGGGTAAAACGGTGCATAATACCCGAAGTCTAATGCAGCATTGCGCTGTTCGCTGCTTGCCTCCATCACACCCGCGATGCCGCCTGCGGCATTCGAACGTGTTCCCGTGGTCATCGTAGCAAGCAAGGGGTTACCCTCTACTGCTGCTGCAGACAGCTCAATACGGGGAGACGCCTCCGTCAGGTAAAGAATGGAGTTGTTGGCAGAGGCAACGATGCCGCCGGCTTTCACATCAGCTTGAGCAGCTGCCAGGCTTCCCCGGAAAACAGCTTCCTTCACAGCAGTATCCGCCAGCTTGCCGGCGATGCCGCCCAAAGCGCTTCTGCCTGCCGTAACGGCAAGGGATACTCCCTTCACCTGTACCTTTTCCAGTTCGAACACATTGGTGCCCAAACCTGCTTTATCTCCGGCAATACCGCCGGCAGCTGCTGCCGCGGCAATCTCTCCGCCAGTGCTGCCGATGCCTGTGACAACGGCATTCTTAACGGTTTGTCCGGCGGCGGAACGGCCGATCATACCGCCTGCGATGGAGCCTGCACCATCTGCCAGGATGTTTCCGCCAGTGAAGGCAACCGTAACATCGGCAGCTGCTCCTGAAACATACAATCCAACCAAACCGCCGGCCAAATTGCCTTCACCGCTGGCGTGGATCGTGCCTCCGGCATCAATAACAGCCTTGGAGGTTTGAATATCGCCTGTTTGCTTACCGGCCAGACCGCCAACTACAGCTGCTTCGCCGGAGGCTTCGATGGCACCGCCAAGAAGCACAACGCCGGATGCGGAAATCGCCGATTGATTGTCGCCCACCAGTCCGCCTACTGCGGCATTAGCGGCGGCACTTTTTACTTTGCCTCCGTCTTTGGCGGTAAACTTCAAGCCTGTAACAGTTCCTGTGTTTTGTCCGATGATACCGCCCACGTAGCTGCCGCCGGTCACTTGGGCCTGGCTGGTCAGAACCACACTGATCTCGGACACCTTGCCCTGATTAAGTCCGGCCAATGCGCCTACCCATTGGGTACCGGTAACGTTCACCGGCTCCTGGGCAACCTGGCGTACAGTGGCAAAACTTCCGATTACACCGAACAATCCGGTATAATCGCCGCCGGAAACCTTCAAGCCGCTGATCAGATTTCCGTTGCCCACAAAATGCCCTTGGAAAGCATGAGCCGTATCGGCGCCGATAGGATCCCAGTGGGTCGATTGAATGTGGACCGGAGCCGTCAATTGGATGGTTCTTCCTTTAAAATCAAACTTGCTTACACCGGTTACCGTGCCGTTGACGATGGCTGCCAAACCGGCCAGATCCGCTTCCGTCTGCAAGGTAAACGTAAGTGCGTTGGTATTCTTGGTATACCAGTTAATATTCATGCTGACGGGTGTACCCCCGCCACCGTTGTTTCCTCCGTCTCCGCCGTTGTTGGCGCTGAGGTTCAGCTCCGGATACCGGTATTCGGCATTCTCCGAGCCATAGCGCCAGGCTGTATCGCTGAAGGTCCAGCCCGACAGAGCCGGGAAGGCATTGCGGTCAGCCAGCGTAGTAGAGAGGATCGGGCTCAAGCGGGAATATTGGTTGAGCTCATAATAGGTGCCTCCGCCAAAATCCAGCAGCCCGCTGTTAATGGATTTGCTTTCATCCTTCACGTAGTAGGTATTATCGATGAGTTCCTTGCTGGCATTTTTGTAATAGCCTGCAAAACCGCCGGCATAAGCACCGTTGTCCCCGGTAACCTGGCCACCGGAGTAGCTGCCTCCCACTGTTCCGGTGGTCATACGGCCGATCAGACCGCCGACGAAGGAGCCTGTGCCATGGGCCGTTACGTTCTTGGCGGCATAGGAATTGGCTACCGAGCCGCTATGATCACCCACCAAACCGCCGGTGAAGGTATACGCACCGTGGGAGGTAACCACTGCCGAGGTGAAGCTGTTTCGGATCTCACCTGTATTTTTGCCGACAAGACCGCCCAGCGCCGCATATTCGCCGCTGGTTCCGACAGCATTGCCAGTAAGATCTGTCTCTGTGTACGAAGCAATAACATGGCCTGCATTCGATCCGGCCAGTCCGCCGATGACGGTGGATTCACCGCTGGCGGTTACGATGGCATTGGAGTACGAATAGTACACCGTGCCCTTGCCGGAGTTTTGGCCGATGAGCCCGCCTACCGTACTGTTATTGCCGTCAGACAAAATGGGAAGCTTCTCGGCAATGCTGTTGTTGGCGACAACGCTGCGGTTTTCGCCGATCAAACCGCCGGTAACCGAACGCGGTCCATGTACGGTGACACTGCCGGTGTAACGGCTGCTTCCAATGGAACTTACGGCCGCAGCAATATTCACTTCAGCGTCCTCATCGGTCCGTTCATCATTGATACCGATTAAACCGCCGGTAGTGGAGGAAGCGGCAGTAGCGGCCAAAACGGTGGTCAGGTTCTCCATGTAGTTCCCACGGATTACCTGGGCATGTCCTTCCACCCCGTATCCGGCCAAACCTCGGTTATAACCTGCCAATCCACCAACGGTGGACTCAGGACCTTTGACCGTGAGCTTCACCTGCTGCCCAACCAAATTGTTCAGGCTTCCGTCTGTCAGATGGCCAACAATGCCGCCTGCTGTCAGGCGTGCGGCAGTTTCAACCCCGTTAATAATCAGATTTTCCACATTGGTTTGGGTCGAGTCTCCTGTAAAGGCACTGTTCTCTGCTTTACCGGCAACACCGCCCACCTTGCTGTCCGCACCGTGAAGAGTGAACACGGCATATTCGGGCAGAATGCCCCTGGCTGCGGAGTTGGTAATATTGGCTCCGGTAATTTCACCCGCTAAACCACCTACCAATGAATTCGGGCCTTTAGCCGTCACAATCGGGCTTTCAGCAATAACATCCGTCATCGGGGAAGCATCACTCGCACCGATAATGCCGCCAATACGGGCTCCGCTTGCGGCAACCTCGGCATTGACCACAAGCCCTGCAGAATTGCTGGCAGTTCCATCACCGGTAACGGAGGTGTTCTTCGCTACCCCGGCAACACCGCCTGCGGAAGCTCCTGCTCCTTGCAAGGTCAATGTGAGCCCTGTTTCGCCTGCATACACCAAAGGGCGAATAACGGCTGCGTCCGTGTATCCGGCAAGACCGCCCACCTGGTTGTCCGCACCGCCGGAAACAATCTCAATACCCGTGGCTTCCAAGTCCGTAAGCACACCGCTATTGGAGCCGGTAATCCCCCCCAATATGGAGCGGTTGCCTTGGGCCTGGATGGAAATCTCAAATACCTGCTTCAAACGCTCCCTGTCCAGAGGAGTTTCATTACGTCCGATTACCCCGCCCACTGCGTTATCATCACCGGCCGCATTGGCTGTAATGTGATGAACACTGACTGGTGTTTCCTGTGTACCCACCATGGCTTGGACTGAAGTAATACCGGCAAGACCGCCCAGCTTGACCTGGGCTGCGGCTGCACTGGATTCCAGGCTGATGCCGGAGGCCGTGATGGTCTCCAAACGGAGGTTCCCGCTGTCCTTGCCGATTACACCGCCGGCAGCAACCTCGGAAGCTTCTGCTGCAATGCTTATCTTATAAGAATCATCCTCAGGCGCTAAATTCCCAACGGATGATGCCGAGATGCGGCCTTGGGCCAAACCGGCGATGCCGCCTGCAGTACCGCCTGCTCCTGTGGCTTCAATCCGGAGGTGGTGAACGGCGGCCTGGGTAATTTCACCATTGGCATAACCTGCAACACCGCCCGAATTTCCGTCGGAACGGAGGAGCCCCTGGGCTTCAGCACTGCCTACTGTCGCACCGGTAATGGTACCGCTGCTCAAATATCCGGCAATGCCTCCAGTATAGAGGCCCCCGGTTGCAGTGATGCTGCCGGAGAAGGAGGTGTTGGCAATGGTGCTGTTGAAAACGTAGTGCCCAACGATACCGCCTGTGTACACATCACGCGTCTCATCCGCTGGCACCGTGGAGGTTACCTGAATGGAGGAAGCGAAGGCTTCGCCCGCAATGGCCGTATCCGGTCCAGTCACCTTACCGAAATATCCGCCTGTGTACAAACGCTGAGCGCCTGCTACGGCAATGGCACCCGTACTGGTCACATTGTTCGCTGCTTTGGTGTATGCCTTATTGGCGATAATACCGCCGGTGTATACATCAGAAGCAGTGCCGGTGACCGTAATGGCCCCGCTGTTGCTGTAGGCGGCTGCCTCGGTGTTTTGCAGTATCAAACGGTTGCCTGCGTAACCAATCAGACCGCCTGTATAAACATGGTCAACGGAAGCGTCCGCTTGAATCGCTCCCTGATGGGCTGCCGCCTTGGTGAAGGTTAATGTATCTGCGGCCTTACCGATTAGACCTCCAGTATAAAGATCAGATACACCTTGCACAGCAATGGCTGCCGTGCCGGAGTACGGCTTTTCCCATTCTACATTCCCGGACACACTGCCGGCGATTCCGCCGGTGTACACCCGTACGCCCCCGTTATGGACGATTTCACCCGTTTGGGCAAACTCGGCATGGGATCTCGTCAACAGGGGGGTTTCCAAGGAACCGATCAAGCCGCCTGCATAGGTATCCGCCGCAGAAGAGCCGGCATTAAGCTGAATTCTCCCGGAGTTGGAGGTTTGGGCTGAGAATTCCACAGCTGCCGCCGGACCCGCCTTACCCACAATCCCCCCCAGAGAGCCGCCGGCCGTATCCGTTACGGTCAGCGCGCCGCTGTTGCGGATGAAGGTATCCTCCTCATCCATATCCAGCTTTGCCTGAGCAAAGCCGATAACCCCGCCCGCTTCAGAACGGTATACACTTCCGGTTACCGTTACGGCACCGCTGTTCTGGTTTTTCTTCAGCTCCAGATCACCGTTGGAGGCACCGGCGATACCGCCTGCCAACACCTCGCCTACGCTGTTTACTGTAATGCTGCCCCGGTTTTCCACATTGGACAGCACACCTGAGCTGCTGCCCACAATGCCGCCGGCATGGAGCTGGCCGTTGGAGGCGCCTGTTGCATGAATAGTTACATTACTGACCATATCAAGAATGGTGCTTTTCTGATCCATAAAACCTGCCACTGAACCGGCGTACACATTACGCCCCGAGGTATTCAGATCGATTTCGCCCGCCAGGGTAAACCGTCCCACCGTGGCTCCGCTCATATACCCCACTAAACCGGCATAATCACCGCCGTTTACCGTAAGCCCGGTCACGGCGGGATTCAATCCGATCCGTCCCATCAGGATGCCGCGGAACGGATGCTCCGGTGTGCCGATGGGCCGCCATTCATGCTCCGATAGGTCCAGGTTAGTTACAATCTCCAGCGTTTTCCCGCTGAAATCGATACCGCCGTATACCAGCTCCGATACACCGGCCAGCATTTGGGGGGTCGTAATGGTAAATGTCGAATAGTTGGCATCGTACCAGCTTGTTTCCGCATTGTTTGACCAGCTGCCGCTTGCCGCCTTTGCCCCCAAACCTGCGGGGACAAAGGAGACCAGCAGCAGAAGGCAGCAGACAAGCTTGATCCACTTTTGTCTGAAATGCATAAAGCACCTTCCTGCTCTCATATTCGGATTGCTCTTCATTTCTTACAGCTTGCCTACGGGCACCTTCTGATTCAACCGGGCTGCGATTGCGGCAGCTTGGGCGCGGGTAAGCGCTCCGTCCGGAAGCAGGGCTTGATCCTGGCCGTCAATAATGCCTTCGCGGATACACAGGGCAACAGCCTCTTTTGCCCAATCGGGAATCAATGCCCCATCCGTAAACTCACCCAGGATGGCGTCAACGGAAGCTGCATCTACTGCCGTCTGTCCTCCCAGCAGCGCAAGCGCCCGGCCTGCCATCACCATAGCCTCCAACCGGGAAAGCTCACCCTCAGGACGGAAGGTTCCGTCTTCGAAGCCGTTCACCAGACCGTTCGCGGAAGCGATGGCCACACTGCGGCTGAACCAGTCATCCGCGGATACATCGCTGAAGCCTGCTGTGGCTTGCTGGCTCATCAGACCCAGCACACGAAGCAGCACAGTCGGATATTCCGCCCGGGTAATCCTGCTGTCAGGAGCAAATTCATCGGCTCCGCGGCCCAGCATAAACAGCTTGCCGCTGGCTGCTGCAATCACATCCTTCGCCCAGCTGCCAGCAGCCACATCGGCAAAGGAAGGTTTATTCTTGATGAAGGCAATGCTGCCGTCATCCGTCAGAGTCAGGTTTACATATGCTTTGTTGTTGTCGATATCCAATGCCCACGGAACCGTGGTCCAATTGCCGTTTTTGTTTCTCAGCACCACGCCGGTAATATCCTTAGCGGCAATGCTGTCGGGAATCGCCACTCTTGCGGCAATGGAACGTCCGGCATAAATCCCGCTTTGGCCGATGTCGAAGGTAACTCCTTCTCCGCCACCCAGCAATTCCGCTTGGAGGGATCCGGCAATGGTTTCAAGCTCCGCCTTTTCGGAAGCCGTGTTCTTCTCCAGCACCAGCTTCAGATCCTTGCCCGATTCAGCTGCAAGATTGGCCGGAATAGCCAGATCCGCGAAGGGCAGCGCCAAACGCAGGGTTTGGCCGTTCTTAGCGGCTTGGGCCAGCAGGCCGGAGCCGACTTCGAACTCGTAGCCATTCACCAGCGCATTGCTGCCTTCGATCAATACCTGCTTCGGATTCACGGCGCTGGTTCCCGCCTTGTCGATCCGGGCTGCCAACCGGTCATTGCGCAATTCGGTTTGAACCGTATCACCATTGGCCTTGATATCCGAATTGCCTCCGCCCATGAATCCTCCGCCACCGCCACCGCCACCAGGTGCAGGCTGGCTCCAAACTTTGGCTTCCATCATCGTGGAAACAGCCGCAGCCAGCTTGCCTCCTACAGCACGTTTGGCTGCTGCTACCTTGTTTCCAGCCGCCGCGGCAACTACGCCGTCAGCAGGGAGGAGCGACCAGCCGCTTACGTCATCCTTGTAGCGGGGAGCCGGAGTTACACCAGCCGCCGGATATACCTTGTACACCAGCTCCGCATCCGTCATATCTCCGGCGGACACCACATTCACTTTGGTGATACCTGGGTTTTTGTCTACAGCAGCGGTGTAGGCAGTCACGTTAGTGGATACATCCACCACCGTCATCCCTTGAAGCGCTACATCCTGGGTAAGCTGGTACTCCGCCTTCACAATAGCGGACCCTTCGGAGACAGCTTGAACGGTACCGTTATTGGATACGCTGGCCGCTTCTCCGGTATAGATGGAGTAGGTGAGCTTATCCAAATCCGCAGCGGGTACGGGCACTTCCTTGAATAAGGGCTTTTTGTCCTCATCTACGCCGTTGGAGTACCGCAGGAAGGCCTCTACCTTCTTTTGGTCCGCTACATGAAGGTTAGGGAGCTTCCGCAGAACCAAGGCCACTGGCACTTGATAGCTGCCGTTGGTCACCTTCACCGTTGTACCATTTCTGTTGCCTGCACGGTCAACTGCATCAAACACAAGCTCCAGCTTCGGCTCCGTTCCGGAAACCGAGATATTGCCGGAGAAACGTCCGTCCTGGCCAACAGTCAGGCGCTGACCGTTTACCCGCAATTCCGCATCATTGCTGGTTTGCCCTGCCACCAGGATCTTGCCGTCGGCGGTACGTTCACCGGAAAGCGGAGTATCCAGATAGAGGATAGGCGCAATGGTATCCACGGTCAGGTAAAGCATGGTAATGGAGAAATCTCCGGTTTGTTTGTTTGTAGACCGCAGTTCAATCCCATACGTGCCGTCGGTTGTAAAATTGGAGAAATCCAATACACCCGAGCTGCCAGAAGCTTTGTTCGTAAGGGTGGTTTTAGCGATGGACTTGCCGTCAAACAGCGCCTCCACCTCCACATTTTGCTGGTCGGAGCTAAGCACAATCCGCTGCTGCGTAACGCTGGACAGCACATCCGCATACGCGGTTGTCTCTTCAGCCACCTTCACGGTATCCGAAGGCTGAATGCTCATAACCGGCTTGGCCGGAACAGGGAGCAGCGTATTAGCCGAATCCGTCCGGTTTGCGAAATGCAGGTTTTCATTCTTATCCGTTTCCGCATCGGGTCGAACTGCCGCCGATACGCCCACCACATACTTTTGGCCCACCTGCAGACCTTGATAGGTAAAGTCATCATTCGCTACAGGCTTGCCGTCCAGGTTGGATTGGTCCACTACACTGGAGCGGGAGGCCTTGGTCCAGCCGCCCAGCCGGATGCCTTCATACTTGCCGCTTTCGGCATTACAGTACGGAGCCAATTCCTCTTCCGTGAATAACAGGGAAGCGAAGTTATCATATTCGCTCAATGTGCCGTTTTGATCCTGCTGCATCACTTCGATGGTGTAGCTGTGCTCAAACCCGGCTTGTGCCGGCTTTTTGCCTGCCGGTCTGAAGGACAGGTTGAAATATCCGTTTCCGGCGGGCTTCACAGCCACCTCCTGTACTTCATGGGGAGCCAGCGGATCAATAACCGTAAACTTCTGCTCGCTGGTTTTCGTACCGAAGGTATTGGAGGACTTCAGTTCAGCGCGCAGATAATAATCACCCTGCGGCAGCAGTCCCCGGATATCCTCCGTCGCGCCCAAAAGGGATACCTGTGACACATCCATATTCACACTGCCCATTGCTGTGGTGCCGGACATATTTCCTCCGGCTGTAACCTCCAGATCCTTGGCTACGAGCAGCCCCGCCGAACCCGGCTGGGCTGCCTCTTCACCTGCAGCAGCAGGAGGCTGGACCGCATCCTTGGTCAAATAGAGATTTACGGTATCCCCGGGCTTGGCATTCGCTACCTTCCAGGAGGCCGTAAAGGTATTTGGATTTTGATCCGGCTTGGTCAGCCGCACTTCATCCAGCTTGGAAACCACCGGAATGTTAAGCAGTCTGGAATCTACCTGCTGGTCAGCATACAGCTTCCAGGTTCCGCCGGCTTTATTCGCCGGTACGGCAATGTAGACCTTTTTCACAGCACCGTTCTGTCCATTCAATTCCTGAGTAAAGGCATTGGCTAAAGGATCATTGATATTCGCCACGTCATAAACAAGCGGATAATCCTGACCGTTGTTATCCTTCATAATCAGGTTGGGAATGGTGTTTCCGTAATACTCGACCTCCAACAGTGCATCACCGGAAACGGAGCTCATGGGAATCTCATGAAGCCGCCCTTCCTCCGCTACCTTAATGCCGCCGATACCCACTCCGAAGGAGCCGTTATCCAGCAGATCCACACCACTGGCGACGCTGTGGTACTCAATTTCATGAAGCGTATCTTCCTTGGTTACCCAAGAGGTAGCCAAGGTTTCCACACCTTGACCCAATACGATCAGCTTAGGACCATTCTCCGGATCCTGGATCCGCAGATACGCCAGACCTTCCGGAAGCTTCTCGCCGGAGGTGCCAAATTCAATGCCCCCGTTGAAGTAGTAGGTGATGCCCAAGGTGAGGAAAAGAATGGTGTAGCTTCCCCACATCTTGTCGTTGTTTACACCCAGGGAAACGCCTGCCAACGGCTTGCCGCCTACTACAGGAACATCCTCGGGGATCTGGATCTTGGCGCTCACGAAACCCTCGAAATCAATTCGGTTCTTGATCAGATTCTGGCCCACGAACAGGGACGCCTTGCCGATAATGATGTTCCAGCCCAGTACATCCAGCTCCGCAGATGCTGCGACGAACCAGGGTTTTACCCATTGGGCGGCAATTTTGGCTTCTGTAATCATTTTGATCTTTTCGGAAGCGGGGGTTGGCTTATAGTCCAGCTTGCCCAAAATCTTAAAGCCAGTTTTCTTCAGAGTAAGATCAATGCTGCCATAGAAAATGGCGGGCGGAACCCCGAAGTTAATATCCGCGCCGGCCTCAAGGGTCAGCGGCACATCCCCTTCACCGGCAATGGTATCCGCCAGCTCCCGGATGGCACCACGGATGCCCTGTAGATAGGTAGCGGCAAAAATCGCTACGCCGGGATCACCCATCTTCGCCTCGAAACCAATCACATCCGGCAGAACCCGTTTGTCCGGAACCTGCTTGAATGCCAGCTCCACACCAACGCCAAAATCATTGATGATCGCTTTAAACTTAATGCCATAGCTGTTGGAGACACCCTGTACAGGCTGCACATAATGCACAATGTGAATTTCGCCGGCTATGTCTTTATCGTCATCCTTTTTCGGAGAATCCTTGCCGGAGCCTCCCTTGTCGCCGTCTTTCTTCTTGTCCTTTTTCTTCGTTACGCCAATAAGGCCAATGTCCTGATTCAAATCAAAGCTCAGAGAGGCATCAATGCCCACAAAGCCCTTTTCATTAAAGACCACATCTTTGATTTCCGACTCCACAATTTTGAAGCCGATGGTACCACCGAAGGAAATACCTCCTGCCCGCAGAATGTATTCATTGAATTTCATGCCGAAGCCGCTGATGGTGAAGCTGGGGGCGGCGAACAGGCTGTGACGGTTAAAATAAACATCCTCAATGGACAATTGGCGCAGCGGATTCACCCGGTCCACCAGATTGCCTGCAGCCCAAGACAGAGAGCCGTTCAGGGATTCGTCCTCTCCCCCCGGTCCATCGTCATTCTTGTCATCATATTTCTTCTCCAGCAGAGATTTGCTGCAGCCGTTATTGATATCCAGCGTCGATTCACCTTTATGA
>JAEWMH010000118.1 GCA_023393235.1 Bacillota bacterium
CCGCTCGACTTGCATGTATTAGGCACGCCGCCAGCGTTCGTCCTGAGCCAGGATCAAACTCTCCATAAAAGTGGCCCGAAGGACCGTTATGTTAGAGCTGATTGCTCATTTGTTCAAACGTTTGGCTGTTTGTTAAACATGTCATTTGTTCAGTTTTCAAGGAACTTTGTGTGACCTACTCGACCGCGCCTTTCGACGTTATCGCGTCGTCACAAGAAGTTATACTACCAGAGTCTTTTTCGAAAGTCAACACTTTCGTTTAAAGTTTTTTTGTTTCCCCCAATATAGCGTTTATCATGCATGAAAAAGACCGGGAGCTTAACCTCTCTCCCGGTCTCTAATCCCGCTGCTCAGTTTAGGAGCTGGCGCAATTCTTCTTCGTTATCGATAATCCGTATGCCCAGCTCCTGGGCCTTGGTCAGCTTGCTGCCGGCCGCTTCTCCCGCGATAACCACGTCGGTTTTTTTGGACACGCTGCCCGTAACCTTAGCCCCTGCCGCCTCCAGCAGCTTACCCGCTTCATCCCGTGAGAGGGTAGGCAGGGTGCCGGTCAGCACCACGGTTTTGCCATAGAAGAAACCGTCCTTATTTGCGGCCGCCTCGGCAGCCTGCTCCGGCACCTGGGGGGAAATACCGAGACGTAGCATCTTCTCGATGCTGGCGCGCATCAGCGGGTCATTGAAGAAGCTGACAATACTGTCCGCCACAATGCCCCCGATATCCGGAAGCCCCTGCAGCTCCTCCGCTGTAGCAGCCATTACCCCTTCAAGGGAGCGGTAATGATCCGCCAGCACCTTGGTGGTGGTTTTGCCGGTATTGGGGATGCCCAGCGCAAAGAGGAAGGATTCCAGCTCCCGTCCTTTGCTTTTTTCCAGCGCGTCCAGCAGGTTGCGGGCCTTCTTCTCGCCGAAGCGCTCCAGGGTCACCAGCTGCTCCAGCGTCAGCTCATACAGGTCAGCCGGATCGCGGACATTCCGTTCATCGTAGAGCTGCTCTGCTGTTTTTTCACTGAACGTCTCAATGTCCATGGCATCCCGGGAAGCAAAATGGGCAATCCGCCCAATCAATTGGGGCCGGCAGCCGGTTTTATTGGGGCAGAACAGATGGGCGCCGCGCCATTCCAATGCGGTTCCGCAAGCAGGACAGGCTTCAGGGGCAGCGATTTCCTCCCCTTCCTCCTCCTCCGTAACCTTGCCGAGAATCTCCGGAATCACGTCATTGGAACGCCGGATGTACACTAAGGTGCCCAGACCGCGCTTCAGGCCCTTGCGTTCAATGTCCCCCAGATTGTTCAGCGTACAGTTCTGTACCGTTACACCGGCCAATTCCACAGCCTCTACCTTCGCAACTGGCGTCAGCTTGCCCGTCCGGCCCAGCTCCCATGTCACCGACAGCAGGGTGGTTACCGCTTCCTCCGCCTCGAACTTATAGGCGATGGCCCAACGCGGGAACTTGTCCGTATAACCCAGCACCTCCCGGGTGGGCAGATCTGACACCTTAATGACAATACCGTCGATGAGAAAATCAAAGCCGCTGCGTTCCCCGGCCACCTTCCGCAGCTCCTCCATCACCTCGTCCATGGTAGTGCAATACCGGGTCCAGCCGTTTACCTTGAAATGGTTGTCCTTCAGGAAATCCGTCATTTCTTTATGGTTGGAAAAACGGACCCCTTCCGCATAGCCGATATTATAAAAGAACGCGTCCAGCCGCCGTTCCGCCGTCGTCTTGGGGTTCAGGTTGCGCAGCGCACCCGCGGCGGCATTCCGCGCATTCTTCAGAGGCTCCGCAGCCGTCTTGTTATAGTTCTCCAGTACGGACAGGAACATAACCCCCTCGCCCTGCACCTCCAGCGTTCCCTCCTTGAAGGGAATGCGCAAGGGCACCGAACGGATGGTTTTTACCTGGGCCAAAATCCCTTCTCCCACCTGCCCGTTGCCCCGGGTGGCGGCCTCCACCAGCTCCCCATTCTGGTAGGTCAGATTCAGGGTCAGCCCGTCAAACTTCAGCTCCAGGGCAAAGGAAGGCTCCGGCAGCGGATTGTCCGGATTGGCTTGGTTATATTGGTCCACCAGCTT
Organism: Bacillota bacterium; assembly: GCA_023393235.1. Lineage (GTDB taxonomy): Bacteria > Bacillota > Bacilli > Paenibacillales > NBRC-103111 > Paenibacillus_AR. The sequence continues at coordinate 2,076 of JAEWMH010000118.1, forward strand.
TTTCACGCGGGTATGCCAAGCCAGCAGGGACGCCTCCGTTTGGGCTTTGTCCAAACTCCACAGCTTGGCCAGATGGCGGTGGGGCGTAAAGCCCTTCAGAATTTCGCCGCCTACCCTCCGGGTGGGGGAGTGGGGCAGCACCAGCCCTGTCTCCTGCTCCAGCTTCATCAACAGATCATACAGGGCGTCATACTCCACATCGCTTGCGGAGGGGGTGTCCAATGTATAGTATTCATGCGCCATCCGGTTAAGCTCTTCAATCAGCTGCTCCATGCGGGCCAGCGGCTCCCGGGAGGTTTCTTCAACGGTCATGCGGCAATCATTCCTTTCGGTGTATATCAGTCAGGTATCTATCTATGCATATATGTAAAAAAGGCTTCTATGCGAAAGCACCTCCAAAGAAGCGGGTCCATCTGCAAAAGAAGCCTTTTTTTGAAGCTTAGGGCGTGTCTGGAAACTCCGAGGGGAGCAGCTAATAGCCAAATTTTCGTTCATGGCAAGGGACGAAAAGGCGATGAAAGATGCCCTCAACGAGTTTTCAGGCACGGCTAGCAAAAATGGTCCGTTTACGCCTGCTTGGAAATCGGGGCAAACTTGGCCAGCAGCCGTTTGACCCCCACCGGTGCGGGGAAAGCAATCTGCAGCTCCGTATCATCGCCGGAGCCCTTGACCGCTACCACAACACCGGTGCCCCACTTGTTGTGGGAGACCTTGTCGCCGACACCAAAGTCGGCGGGATTGTTGCCGCCGGCAGCGCCGGGCCCCGCCGCGGGGCGTGCCGCGGCCATGCCTCCGGCGCCCATACCGG
>JAEWMH010000156.1 GCA_023393235.1 Bacillota bacterium
CCCCGCAAGGAGCTGAAGGCGTTCCGGAAGGTAGAGCTCCAGCCGGGAGAAACCCAAACCGTCACCTTCGAGCTGGATAAACGGGCCTTTGCCTGTTATCACACGGGACTTGGCGATTGGGTTGCGGAAACAGGGGAGTATGAGCTGTTGGCGGGAAGATCCTCCCGGGATATTATTCTGCATACCGTAATCCATGTGGAATCCACGTCGGTGGTCCGGCGAGTTTACCACCGCAATACTCTGCTGGGAGACCTGTACGGCGATCCGCAAACCATGAAAATGGCCAAACGGCTGATGGAGGCTACCGGTCTGATGGGTCCCGGTGAAGAAGAGGGCAACGAGCTGATGATGGCCATCATGAAATATCTGCCGCTCCGCGGAGCGGTGGCTTTCAGCCAAGGGAAGCTGACGGACCAGGATCTGGAGGACATTCTGAAGGAATTGAACGAGGAGCCGGGGCGGGCAGGGGGCTCGGCAAAAATCTGAAGAGTCTTGTGACGATACAATGTGGTTGCAGAGGGAGCTACGGAAAACCGTTAGCTCCCTTTTTCCATTTCTTCCTCCATCCATTTCTCTATTCTCTGGATTCTGCGCTTTTCCTTGCGTTCGGCTTCCCGCACCTCTGTCTTCAATGCCCGGTTGGTGGAGACCACCATGAGCAGCAGCACCACAGTAAAAGGCAGCGCCATTACAATAGAAGCGGTCTGGACACCCTCCAGTCCACCGCTTGCCAGCAGAACTGCAGCGATGCTGGAGATCAGAACCCCCCACACCAGCTTGGTTGCCAAACGGGGATTTAGGGATCCGTTGCTCGACAACATCGCCAGGACGAAGGTGGCGGAGTCCGCCGAGGTAATGAAGAAGGTGATAATGAGAAAGGTCGCCAGCATGGCCAAGACCATGCCGAAGGGAAATTGCTCCAGCGTGATGAAAAGGGCGGAGGTGACATCCTGGTTCACGGCGTCCCCGATGTGCCTGCCCTGAAACATCTCATAATACAAAGCCGATCCCCCGAACGCGGAAAACCAGACCATGCTGAGAAGTGTAGGCACAAACAGGACCCCCATGACGAACTCCTTAATCGTTCTCCCCCTGGAGATCCGGGCGATAAAGCTGCCTACAAACGGTGCCCAGGAAATCCACCAGGCCCAATAAAAAATGGTCCAGGCGCCCACAAACGTTTTCTGTGTAAAAGGGGTCATCCGGAAGCTCATCGGGATCAGATTGCCCATATAAGAGCCGATCGTGGTGGTCAAGGCCTCCACAAGAAAGAAGGAGGGACCCGCAATCAGCACAACCAGCAGCAGCAGGAAAGCCAAGCCCAGATTTAGATTGCTCAGATATTTAATGCCGCGGTCCAATCCGGTGGAAGCCGAGAACAGGAACAGGACGGTCACCACGGCAATGATCAGAAGCTGCCATGTTGTGGAGTGGGGGAAGCCGAACAGATGGCTCAACCCTCCGTTAATCTGCATGGCGCCAAGCCCCAGGGAGGTGGCGACGCCGAATACCGTGGCGATAACCGCCAGAGTGTCGATGGTTTTTCCGATAACCCCCTCCACGCGGCTGCCTAACAGGGGATATAAGGTGGAGCTGATCAGGTTGGAACGCCCTTTGCGAAAGTGAGAGTAGGCCAGGCTGAGGGCGATAATCGTGTAAATAGCCCAGGGATGCAAGCCCCAATGGAAGAAGCAATAACGTAGAGCAGTCTGGGCGGCTTTGGCGGATGAGCCCTCAACTCCCTCAGGAGGCGACAGATAGTGGAAGACCGGTTCAGCCACTCCCCAGAATACAAGACCAATTCCCATACCAGCGGAGAAGAGCATAGCCAGCCACGTCCAGAAAGGGTATTCGGGCTCCTCGTCGTCTTGGCCCAGTCGGATTTTGCCGTAGCTGCCGAAGGCGAGAAAAAAGGCAAACGCCAGCATCACGAAAGTAGCGATCAGATAAAACCACCCGAAGCTTTTTGTAATAAGAGCAAGCGCCTGCTTGGATGCGGTGTTCAATTGCTCCGGCATCAGGAAGCCGATGATCACGAAGAGTCCCGCAACGGTTACGGATAGGATAAATACCGGTCCGATTCTGTTTTGGTGCACAGGGATTCCTCCTCTGGATGGATTCTAAGGATAATTTCTCCTTAAATTCGGAGATTATCCCTGCTGTCCGTTTCCCTCTTAACCGTCTCCCTGAATTTCGGCCGCCAGTCCGGTTTTACAATTCCTTTAGGAATTTACCATAAATTCCTTACATTCCATTGACATTCGCTAAATACAAGCCCCTTACACTGGGTTAGGAGTTAGGAACAAATTCCCAATAAAGGTGGGGTAGACTTGAATTCATTGGAGGGAGAACTCACCATCCTCGCGCCGGCCATTGCCGCCAAGCCGGACCGGAAAACACAATCATTGCTCCGTTTGAAGCGGAGGGAGAACGTCATCGGATACTTGTTTCTGGCGCCTTCACTGCTTGTATTCGGCATCTTTCTGTTCTATCCGCTTCTGCAGTCTCTTTATCTCAGCGTCCATCTGACGGACCCGCGCGGGCGGATCGCCGCTTTTGTGGGGCTGGAGAATTTCGCGAACCTGCTCACCTCGGCTGTTTTCTGGAACTCTCTAAAGGTAACCGGGCTGTTTACGCTGCTTACGGTTCCCACGGGAATTGTGCTGGGTTTGCTGCTGGCTGCCCTGACACATACCAGGCTGCGGTACATGCGGGTGTTCCAGTTTATCTTCTCGCTGCCCTTGGCTCTGTCCGTAAGCACAACGGCCATTATCTGGATGATGCTGTATCATCCGACATTGGGGATGTTCAACTATCTGCTCAGCGTTATCGGCCTGCCTGCCGTCCAATGGCTGACGGATCCCTCCACGGCGCTTTTTTCCATTGCCATCATGACCGTGTGGATGCATTCCGGCTTCAACTATATCGTGCTGCTCAGCGGCCTTCAGGGAATCTCTGAGGAAATCTACGACAGCGCCAGGATCGACGGCTCCGGCCCGGTGCGGACCTTCGTCCAGATTATCTTTCCCTTGCTGACACCGACTGTGTTCTTTCTGGTCATCGTGTCCATGATCCAGGCGTTCCAGGCCTTTGGCCAGATCCATATTTTGACCAAAGGCGGGCCTGCCGGCTCCACAGATGTGTTCGTCTATTCGATTTATAAGGAAGCCTTCGTCAATTACCAATTCGGCACCGGCAGCGCTATGGCGCTGGTGCTGTTTGTGATCATCCTCATTCTGACGGTGATCCAGTTTACGGTGCTGGAGAGGAAGGTGCATTACCAATGAGCTTGAAGCGGTTTTCCGGCCACAGCTTGTATTATGTGCTCCTGACCATTGCAGGGGCAGTTATGATCTATCCGCTGCTTTATACCTTCCTGGCGGCATTTATGACCCCGGATGAGGCGATGATGTATCCGCCCAAGCTGTTTCCGTCCGGTGCTTACCTGGAGAACGTCCGAAAGGTACTGGAAATCATTCCGGTCGCCCGGTTCATCTCCAACAGCTTCGTCATTGCCGCGTTGATTACCCTCGGACAAGTAGTGACAGGGGCTATGGCGGCATACGCGTTTGCGTATGTTCCCTTCCGGTACAAGTCCTTCTGGTTCGCCCTGTTCCTGTCCACCATGATGATTCCCTGGGAGGTTACCATCATCCCCAACTACCTCACGGTCAAAAAATGGGGCTGGCTCGACTCCTATCAAGGTTTAACCATTCCGTTTCTGGCGTCGGCCTTCGGCGTATTCTTGCTCCGCCAATTCTTCCTGCAGCTGCCCCGGGAGCTGTTCGAGGCAGCGCGGATGGACGGCTGCGGCCATATCCGGCACTTCCTGAAGATTGTGCTTCCTCTGTCCCGCCCGGCACTGGCGACGTTATCCGTCTATGTGTTCCTGCAGTCCTGGAACATGTACCTTTGGCCCTTGCTCATCACCAACAGCACAGAGATGCGGACGGTCCAGATCGGAATCGGCATGCTGCAATTTGAGGAATTCACCTCTTGGAGCCTGGTTTTGTCCGGAGTTGCCATCGTTCTCTTGCCGTCGCTGCTCCTGCTGGTCCTGGGGCTCAAGCAGCTTGTGCGCGGTATAACGGCTGGAGCAGTCAAGGGCTAAGCCCAACTCCGGGATTCCGGTGATCCCCGCCGCCAGGCGGTTCACAGTATACAAGGATACATACCAACCATTAAGGGAGAGAGAAACCAAACATGAAATCGATGATGCGAAAAGGTCTTACGGCGGTCCTGGCTGCCGGAGCATTACTGGCCACCTCCGCCTGCGGAGGCGTCACGGAACCAGGAAGCAACGGCTCCGCTGCCTCGCCTGCCAACAGCGAAAAACCTGCTGCTTCAACCGCCGCAGCCGACAAGAAGGAACCGGTAAAGATTGTTTGGTGGCATTCCATGGGCGGTGAGCTGGGCAAGGCAATAGACAAGCTGGTGACAGACTACAACGCCTCACAAACGGGCATCAAGGTGGAGGTTGTGTACCAGGGTACCTATGATGAGAGTCTGAATAAGATGAAGGCCTCCATGGATTCCAAAAGCGGCCCCAATATGATCCAGGTATTCGAAATCGGCTCCCGGTTCATGATCGATTCCAAGGCGATTACCCCGGTTCAGACCTTCATCGACCAGGAAAAATACGATTTATCCCAGCTGGAGGAAAACATTCTTGGCTACTATACCTTCGAAGGCAAGCAATATTCCATGCCGTTTAATACCTCCAACCCGATCCTTTATTACAATAAGGATATGTTCAAGGCAGCGGGGCTGGATCCCGAGAAGCCGCCGCAAACCTTCGAAGACGTGAAAAAAGCCGCCGCCGCTTTGACCAAGGACGGTAAAACCGGCGCTTCCTTCGCTATCTACGGCTGGTTCGCCGAGCAGTTCTTCGCCAATCAAGGGGCCGAATATGTGGATAACGGCAACGGCCGCACCGCGCCGGCTACCAAGTCCCTTGTGAACAGTGAAGCAGGTTTCAAAACCCTCTCCTGGTGGAAGGACCTGGTTGACACCAAATCCGCCGTGAACCTGGGCCGCAAAACTGATGATACCAAAAAGGCCTTCCTTGCCGGGCAAGTGGCGATGACGCTGGATTCCACGGCTTCTCTTCGGGGGATTGTGGATGCGGCTGCCGGCAAGTTTGAGGTAGGCACAGGCTTCCTGCCGAAGCCGGAAGGGGCTGCCCCAGGCGGCGTAGTCGTTGGCGGAGCCTCCAACTGGATTCTGAACAACAAGCCGGAGGCGGAGCAGAAGGCGGCGTGGGAATTCATGAAGTACCTGGCCAAGCCGGAGATTCAGGCCCAATGGCATATCGGCACCGGATATTTCCCCATAACCAAAAAAGCCTACGATGAGCAGATCGTGAAGGACAACATGACCAAATATCCGCAGTTCAAAACCGCGGTCGACCAGCTCCACAGCACCAAGCTGAGCAAAGCCACCCAAGGCGCCGTCATGGGGGTGTTCCCGGAAGCGCGTCAGCTGGTGGAAGGCGCCATTGAGGAGGCGCTTACCGCCAAGAAGCCGCCCCAACAAGCGCTGGACGATGCGGCCAAGGCCATTACCGAAAAAATCGGGAACTATAACAAAACGGTGGCGAAGTAAAATTTTAATAGGCCAATGCAGCTGCGGATAAGCTCCGGCTGCATTGGCTTCTTATAACAGAAGGCTGCATCCGGCATACGAACGGTTCACCCTAATTTGGCCTCAATAGAGAATTCCCAGAAGTTTTACCTAATTTTTATCTGGATTTAACAAAAACATGGTGAGCTGGATAGGAAAATCGTCCCAGTCTGTCGAATCTCGTAGTAAACGCGAGATAGATGGAGGGAATTTATGATGATAAAGCAGCCGTATTCCAAACTTGAACCAACCATGCAAACCGGTGATTTGATCCTGTTCAGCGGGCAATACCCGATCAGCAAGATGGTAGAGCGGTTGGAGGGAAGCATCTGGTCGCATGCTGCCATGGTGGTGCGTTTACCGGAATGGGACACGCCGCTGTTGTGGGAATCCACCGCTTTAACCAATTTGCCCGATCTCCAGTTTCAAGACCAGGCCACCGGCCCCAAGCTGGTGGATCTGAAGAGCAGGCTGCTTACCTACGGAAGCGATGTAACTCCCTATGTTCCGCCCCGGTATGCGGTGCGCCCGCTGGATGTGGAGCGTACCCCGGAGATGATCCAGGCTCTGGCCTCCCTGTTCACCGAACTCCATGGCATTCCCAATCCGGGCGAATGGAAAATGATCGCCGAGGTGGTGGAGGGGCGGTTTTTCCGGATCCGGTCCAAGCTGGATAATTATACCTGCGGGGAGCTTGTGGCGGAGTCCTACATTAAGCTGGGTCTGTTGGATCCGAAGGCGGTTATTAACGGATTTATGCCTAAGGATTTCTCCACGGACGGCAGACTTCGGCTGTTGAAGGGGAAGCTGGAGGACGAAATTGAGATCGATCTTCATTCCTGAAGAAAAAATGGCAGGTTTGATTTCGCTGGCCCTTAAAAGCTTGGGGCTTTTGCTGGTACTCCTGATCTTGGCGGGAGGAGCCGCTTGCGCAAGGGCTGCTGCGGAGCAGAGTGTGCTGGAGATTACGGCAGAGCAGCTGCAGGCAGGACCGCTGGATTTGGCCGGTATACTACAGATTGCGGAAGACCCGGACCGTTCCTGGACGCTGGAGGATGCTGCTGATCAGGCGGGAGACGGGAGGTACCGTCCGTATACCGGCAGCGGGCTGGCCGGAAGCCAGTCGGAATCCGCTTTTTGGGTGAAGCTGGAGCTTGCTCATATGGAAGCGGAACGGAGGGATCTGGTTCTGGAGCTGGAGAAGCCGCACCTGAGCCGGGTAACCTTCTATTGGATAGAAGGAACTACAGGACGTTTGCTGAAGGAAGTAGAGGCAGGCCGTGCCCTGCCTTTTAAGGACAGGCTTGTCCAGCACCGGAATTTTATCTACCCCGTTTCCTTTGCTCCGGATTCCCGGCAGGTGATCTATATGCGGATCGTAACAGACAGTTACCTGCAGCTCCCCATGAAGCTGTGGACAGCAGAGAGGTTTGCGCAGAAGGAACAGGGAACCAACCTGGCGTTGGGGATTTTTTACGGCGTTATGCTGGGAATCGCCTTGTTTAATCTGTTCTTGTTCCTGGTTATCCGGGAGCGGGTGTACCTGTATTACGTGCTGTTTGTTACGGCTTTTGCCCTGCTGCAAGCCGTTTGGGACGGCATCGCCTATCAATATCTGTGGCCAGCATGGCCCGGCTGGGAAGCCAAGTCCAACCCGGCTTTTCTGGTAACCGTGGTGCTGCTTGCGCTTGTGTTTACCCATCACTTCCTCTCGGCTTCGGAATATGCTCCGCGCATCGGAAAATTGAACCGGCTGGCTGCCGGCGGATTGGTGGTATTGTTGTTGCTGCTCCTTCTGCTGCCGCCGGGTGGTCTGGCCACCCAGGCTGCCGTTTACGGGGTAGCTGCCGGCCTGGTTATGACCGCGGCCAATTTCATTGGAGTCCGGTTCCGCACCCGTGCCTCCCGTTATTACGCCGCAGCCTGGTTGCTCCTGCTGGCAGGAGCACTGGTGAATATGCTGGCGGCATTCAAGCTTTTGCCCTTGAATGCCATCACTCTTTATGCGCCAAGGATCGGGATGGGTGGAGAGGCGATGCTATTGTCCATGGCATTGGCTGACCGGTACAACACCCTCAAAAAGGCGAAACAATCGGAGGAGAGGCAAGGACTGCTGCTTCGTGAGCTTCACGAGATGTCCAAAACCCTGACGGCTACCTATGATCTGGACCGTTTACTGGATTACACGGTGGAGAGTTTCGTCAGAGTGACGGGTTGTGAGGCGGGTTGTATTGTGCTGGAATCCGATGAAGGCGCTGCGGTTAAGGCCGCCCGGGGGAATATCGGGTCATGGACAGGTGCCCATACTGCCGGGGTGGATACGGATAACCATGCGGATGTGTTGGAGGGGCCCCGCATCCGGTTGGAGATACCCATCCGGCATCAGGGACGCCAGCTGGGCGAGGTGCTTCTGTTCAGCAGCCGTCCGGTGTTAGTGCCGGATAATGAGCTGGCCATCCTGGCGGAGTACGCCGGACAGGTGGGCATCTCCATTGAGAATGCGCGGTTATTCCAGGAAATCAGCCGTATGGCCACCACCGACGGGTTAACCGGGGCTTTCAACCGTTCCTATGTGCTGCAGCTGGCGGCTTCGGATTTCCGGAGGTGCCAGGAGGCGCGGGAGCCCATGTCCCTCATGATGCTGGATATTGATTGGTTTAAGGAAATCAATGACCGGTACGGCCATCTGGTAGGGGACAAGGTGATCCGGAAGGTGGCGCGGACACTGAAGAAGCTGGTTCATACCAACGGGGTAACCGGACGCTATGGCGGTGAGGAATTTATTGTCCTGCTGCCGGGGATGAAGCTGGAGGTGGCCCGCCAGTTGGCGGAGAAGCTGCGGGAAGGAATCGGCATGCTGGATATTCCCATGGACGGAGCAGGACCGGTACGGGTAACGGTCAGTCTGGGTCTGGCAGTGGCGGCGCCTTCCATGAAGGGTGTGGAGGAGCTGGTGAACCTAGCCGATGCGGCCTTGTACCGGGCCAAAGCGGCGGGCCGCAACCGGGTGGAGGTGGAGGTTCCGGCTTCGCGGCGGCAGAGCGGAACAGTCCAGTGAGGGAGCGGGATCCGGCTTAACGGACGCCACAGCTGTTAACGGACACCACAGCCCTTATTTGCTCCAAAACGGCCCTTCACAAATTCTAACGGACTCCAGCGCCGCTATTCGGTGGGGCGAGGGGCGTTTGGGGCTAATTGGGCTCCAATAAGAGCGCTGGCTTCCGTTAGATTTTACAACCCCCGTTTTTCGCCCAAATAGAGGCTCTCACTTCCGTTAGATGTGGGAACCTCTTACTTATAAGTCAATGCAGAGCATCCGGTATGGTGAAGAGTTGGAGGCGGTGATCCGAATTGAGCCGGGGACCGAGCAGGTTTCCATCTCTAAACTGCCGCTGGTTGAAAATGTGTTCGTACACACCTTTGCGGATAAACTGACGGCCACGGCACGCGGAAAACATATCTTTTCCATGTGATCCGGCAGCGCTAAATCCGGCAAAAAAGCCGCTATGCAGGCCCAGTGGGCCATACATAGCGGCTTCTTTTTGCTGGTTATTCGGCGCCCGTCCGCACCGAATCCGTCCAATCCGCATCCACGGGAGGCAGCTCATCACCCAGTGTCAGATAAATTCGGTCCACCCGAAGCTGGGATTTCCGCGCCAGAATGGAGAAAACATGCTCGCCTGCAGTCAGCTCCAGCTCGGACATGAAGCACCAATAATACACATATGCCGTGTTATACGTATGGTGGTTGCCCTTCCGGGGCTGCTCCTCAAGGGGCCGTGTAACACCGTCCACAGCCAGGTAGCAGGAGTCAGACTGGTTGTTGTAATGCCTCATATGCAGCCAAACCCGGTATTGGCCGGGGGTGCTAATGTTCACACGGTAATGCAAGCCAGGTGCTGCAGTTGGGTCCTCCCAGAGGAGCCCGGGAGGCGCCACATGCATGGCCAAGCCTGTCCGTCCGTTGGTTTCCGCCTGCAGGTGGCTCCAGGTCAATCCGCTGCCGTCCCCAGCCGGGGTCAAAAAGGTATCAGCAGAGCCTGCCAAGGCATATTCCGCTTCAATAGCCAGAACACCTCCGGCCTCCACGAATGTGCCGGAGCCGAATTCCCGGAGGATATCCTTGGGGCCTTCGGATTTCCAGAGCTCCGCATACCGCGGGACAACCGGCTGCTGCTGGGGCACTTTTTCAACCGGAATAAAGGTGATGTCCTTAATCTTATTGTAAGCGGGAGATACATAAAGCGCGTCCGGAAGCGGGATGTCCTCTGGCTTTGTCCGGTAAAGCTCCCGGCATAGCCGCGTGAGAGCGGCCTCATCCCAAGTTGGGCTTTCCATTCCGTATTCCGCCATTGGCGCCCCCGCAAGAGGACTGGTCACCGGACCCAGGCTAGTCTCCTTCCGCGCTCCGGTGTACAGCACCAGCTTGCTGATGGTGACATAAGGATCCACCATGTAGAGCTTCAAGCTGTGGGCTCCTGCAGACAAAACAGGCAGGTGAACCATCAGCTTTTCCCCGTTGTCAAAGACGGCTTCCTTCCATTGTCCTGTCCACTCATCCCGGGTCTCCGATTCCACCATAACAGGCATCTGGCCATCCATCCCGATTCCGAAGCGGATCCGGCCGGTGGAATTCAAAGTCAGGTTTCGCTGGATCTCAAGGATATGGCTTCCCCCGGAGGTGAGGAAAAAGTCGTATTCCAGCCCCGGCTGCTCGCCAAGTTCCCCTTCCAAGGGGTACAAATCAGGCTGCCATGCCATAACAGCGGCTCCTTCATACCGGCCGATTCCGGGAACTGTAACCCAACTGGTCTTGCCGGTGCCGGAGTTTCTGGCAAATGACGCAGCAGGCATGGAGACAGAGCCGTCGGACTCTACGAAGCCTGTGAATCCTGTCGGAAGAGCCAATGCCTCCTCCACCCGGATCAGAACCGGAATCGCTGTGCCGTTCCGATGGTCATGCACCGTAATCACCATTTCCTGCCCGGCGTGTTGGCCGGGATCGTCCACCGTCACCAGAATCCGCTTTTCCGTCTGCACAGCCCCTTCCGTCTCCGAAACCGTAATCCATTCGGCTCCGGCTTCCACGGTAATGGAGAAAGGAATGCTGCCGGTGCCCTGGTTGCCCAACTCCATCCACTTCTGTCTGCGGCCGTAAGGGGAGAAGACAAGTGTGTCCTCTTCATTCCACAGTTTGACCTGCAGCCCGCTTCCTTCGATGTGCAAGGCAGGCTTCCGGGCAGGGAACATGGCGGTAGGCGGAGGCGGGAAGCTCTCCGGGGTCATGATGCCGTCCCATTTGCCGCCGGACATGATTTTATTGTAGAAATGGATCATGGCCCGTTTGCAATCCGACATACCGGCAGAGAGCTCCGAGTATTTGTCGGCCGCCTGCATGTTTCCGCGTTCATACGAAAGCACACTGCGGTCGGCGTAATAGTATTCCAGATTGGTATAATAGGAGGCGTGGATTTTCATTAGAAACAGCTGGAAGAAGGCATCCCGCTCCTCCTCGGGCAGACTCTCCAGAATGGCGTTCCCCCGCCGGAAAATCTCCTCCAGCCGGGCGGCTCTCCGGCCCGCTTCATCTCCATAGGCGGTTTGGGAGAACACATCCGAATTCATATGTTCAATTTTGCGCACATTGGTGGTTTGGGCGAACATCTCATAGAGCTCCGCGGCCTCTGCTCCGTGCTGTCCGGAGAAATTGGTATCGATCCAATGCCGGGTAAACTGGAATGCGTCCTTGGTGATGCCCGTTTCCTTGCCGGCTTCCCAGCCATAACGCAGAAAATATTCCATGTCCTGCTCAACAGGCTTTAGCCCCCCGATATTCAGCACCCACAGCTTGCGGATCCCGGACTCGTAGGATTTCCTGAGCTCATTTCCCGTATGGGCCAGCGGCATGGAGCTGATGAACAAATAGCTCATGGCCGAACCCGGGTGGGCCCAGTAGGAGCAGTGGAAGTATAAGCCGTTGCCGCCCTTGCGGCCGCGTTCCGCTTCGTTGGGGTAACGGCGCATATGCCCGAAATTATCATTAGCCCAAACCAGGGTCAGGTCCTCGGGCAATTCCAGCCCGCGGTCATACAGCTTCAGCACCTCTTTATAAGGGATGAAGGTTTTCAGCGCATCGTCTGCTTTTTTTTGCCCCAGCACACCGGATAGAATCTGCTTTTGGTCCCGGATGACCTGGCCCAGAAGACGGACCTTGGCCTCCACCTTCTCTTCCTCGGACAAGGAAGTATCTTCATTAATGGTCTGCGTCACAAATCCGCTGTCGTGAATGCCCCGCATACCCATGGTAAAGCTAACCTCGTAGTTCCGGTTGGATTCCACACTCTCCCGCCAATATTCCCGCAGGATTTCGCGATTGCGGCCCTCAATGGAATAATCGTAAACGGCATCGGCGTAACCTTTGGCGGTAATCCAGGGTTTCCATTCGTTCTGGTTGCTGCGCAAAAGCATGTCGCAATGGGAGGTGCCCACCACGATCCCCATTTGCTCCGCAAGCCTGTTGTTATCGGGATTCCCGTTAAAATAGTTCACGTGCATAGCTGGCCAGATATAATTGGCCTTCAGTCGAAGCAGCAGCTCGAATACATGACGGTATGCCGCAGGACCAATTGTACCGTCCGGCGTATGGAGCTTGGCCCAATCCTCCAGCTCCTCTTCATCGTTAATGAAGATGCCCCGGTACTGGACGGAGGGCCAGTCCGCCTTGCAGAGGTCAGCCGGGATGCAATAAGCGTCCTTGATTTTAACCGGCACATCCGCCCAATAATACCAGGGGGACACGCCCATTGCTTCGCACAAATCATAGATGCCGTAGATAGCGCCCCGCCTATCGGTTCCCAGGATGTAAAGTACCCCGTCCCGGACCTCCTGCAGGTAAGCCTCCCAGCGCCAGGTGCCGTCCTCCTGCTTCAGCTTGTCTGCGGATAGACCTTTTTCGCGGATGGCCATGTCGAGATGCTCTACCGTTCCAATAACAACGCCGCATGGGGCAAGGTCGGTGGAGAGAACTGCTTTGCAGCCGCATACGGAGCCGATATCCCGCAGTAAATCAAGGGCCGCCAGTTGAACCGCTTCATTTTCGGAGGGAGAAAGGTAAATATGGACGGTTTTATGTCTGGAAAATAACTCAAGGGTTGGTTGTGCTTCTATAGAACCCACCGTAAAGCCAGCCTCCTTTTCAGGTTGAACGTTTCATGAAGTCTTAACCTCACTATAACGGACAACGGGGGCAATAATCTTTTATTATCTTGCCGTTTTGGACAGATGTTATATTATATTGCTATAACCATATAACGAGGAGCTGGAGCGGTATGCGAAACCCTGACTTGTTCCGGACAGACCCGTTCTTTTTTATTGAATATATGAAGCATGATGCCAACCACCAGATGACCAACTTCCATTACCATAACTCCTACGAGCTCTACTTTCTGGAAGAAGGCTACCATCATATGCTGGTGAATGATTCCGTCTATGACGTTACCCGGCATGATGTGGCCCTGTTCAAGCCCCATGTGTTCCACAAAAGCCGCAGCAACCAGGCTTGTGCCCGGACGTGCGTCTACTTTACGGACAGGTTTATGCGCCTGTATTTTACCGAGCGGGCAGCTAAGGCGCTTCTGGCTTGTTTTGACCGGGAGGTGATTTCCCTTTCTAAGGCGTCGTTTCCCCGTGTTAAAAAGCTGCTGCTTCTGTTGGAGAAGGAAAATCCGTCTGATCCGGATAACCGGATTTTTGTCCATTTGGCTGAAGTTCTTCATATTCTCAATGAAAACAAAAGCGTACCCCGGATGGAGCAGCCGCCTCTGGCTCACCCCAAGTTTGCGCCGATGCTGTCCTACATCCATCAGCATTACAACAAAATTGTGCATATCCAGGAAATCGCCGACCATTTTTATATGTCCAAGTATTATTTATGCCGCATCTTCAAGGAAGCCACCGGGGTAACGCTGACGCATTATATCAACAACATTAAAATTCAAAACGCCTGCCACATGCTGGTCAATACCGACCGGTCCATTCTGGAGATCGGCAATGCCTGCGGCTTTAACTCCTCCATGTACTTCTGCAAAATCTTCAAGGAGGCGCTGTCCGTTACACCAAGCGAGTTCCGGAAGGGAGCGAGGTGATTAGGGTATTGGGGATATTAATAACTCGATGACATCCTTTTGATTGATTTGCCAAAATCCCGACTGATTTTTGATAAACCGTATTTTTCTTTCTCCATCCTTCATATATGCTTCAGCCGAAGCGGAATCCGGTGTAAGTGAAAGTTCGGCGGATTTTCCTTTAATCGTCTCCGACATGTAATAATGTTTATTCCATTTTTCCCACGACGTCATGATTATATCTCTTGGAAGCATCTCTGGGGAATCTTCTACCACAAGCTGCTTTTGGAATGCTTCATTTTCAGGCGCAGTCATTTCGTACTTGGCATCCAGAATCAGGACCTCCCGAAGCTTTACAGGGAGCTACAGAACCACCTGCCAGACTTCGTTGGATACGTAAGCGTCCATGGCTTGTGTTTCGGCAGAAGGGACGGTTTTGTCTGGATTTATCCACCCCATCAACACAACCCTTCGAAAAAAGGCGTTCCTCCTGTAATTGCTGCTTATGTTGCGGGTAATCGCAAACAACCAGGTCCTTAATGAAGACTCTCCTCTATAGGAACTGATTTTCCGGTACACAGACAAAAACACATCCTGGGAAATATCGTCGGCCAAATCACGTTTCCCGGTTAAAAAATACGCATAATTCCATACATCCTGGCCATACGTCTGCATGACCTTCTTAAACGTTTCCTCATCCATCTCACACACAAACCTCAAATGCTCCACGCGGCCACCTCCACCCATATAGACACAGATCCGAACCGAAAGGTTCCCTTTTGAAGTGACAGAAGTCTATTTCCGGCTAAAAATGGGACTGGCAGAATACAGTCCGATATGATAACCTCGGACAAGAATAGAACTGCCGGCAGCTGGAAAATTTGAACGCGGAGTTGAAGGGAATGGGAGTCGACAGCAGTATGAAAGTGGATTTGATCATGTTTATGGGCCAGTCCAACATGGCCGGCCGCGGAGCGGTGGAGGAGGCCCCGGCTGTGCGGGAGGGGGTGGGCTATGAATTCCGGGCGATCTCCGATCCGACCCGGCTCTATCCGTTAGCGGAGCCCTTCGGGGTCCAGGAGAATAATCCGGAGAGTGGTGTAAGCGAATCCAAAAAAACCGGTTCGATGGTCTCCTCCTTTGTTCTGGCTTATCATCAGGCGGTAGGCAGGCCGGTTGTAGGTGTATCCTGCTCCATCGGAGGCACCTCCATCAACCAATGGCTTCCGGGAGGCGGGTTTTTGCAGGATGCCATCGCGCGGTACCAGGCTGCTAGGAAGTGGCTCGTGGAAAATGGATACATCATCAACCGCCAGTTTATGGTCTGGTGCCAGGGGGAAACCGACGGGGACAAAAGAATGAGTGGCGGCGAGTATACAGCCAAGGTCACCTCCACGATCGATGCCATGATCTCCGCGGGGCTGGAGACCTGTTATGTGGTTCGCATCGGCAACCACCGGGATGACCCGGAGCTGTACCAGGAAATCATGACTGCACAGACAACCCTTTGCCAAACTCATCCCCATGCTGTACTGGTCTCAACCCGGTTTGCATCCATGGCTTCGGAAGGGTTGATGAAGGACCCTTTCCATTATGTGCAAGAAGGGTATAACCGGACCGGAGCGGATGCCGGGAAGAATACGGCATACCATATTCTCACTGGACGGAGACCGGAGGTTTAGAAACCAATTGCATAGGCCCCACGCCGCAGTTGAAACGTTTTTGGTCAACCGGGGCACATTGTTTTGAACGGGGCTTGCATGTACAATAGAGGGGACTCATGCCGGAAACCCAATTGACGGGAGAATGTGGATGGAGAAACAACGAAAAAAATGGTTTAACAGCCGCAGTGTGCTGATGACATGGACGTTGTCGTATTTGGCTGTTTTGCTGCTTCCGGTTATTTTAAGCGCTTTGGTGTACCTGCAATCCAGCAAAATGCTGACCGATGAAATCCATCTGGCCAACAACTCGCTGCTGAAGCAGCTGCGGGAGCTGATGGACAAGCAGGTGGAGGCTATGGAGCGCCTCAACTTCGAGCTGAACTGGAATACGAAGGTCCGGGAGCTGGTGGACCAGCATAAATACAACATTTATCCGGAAGAATATCTGTATGATCTTCACAGTGCCACCAAGGATTTGGTATTGTACCAAACGGCTTATTCCGAGGCGGACTTATTCTACGTTTATATTGCCAAGCAGGATACGGTGATGCTGCCCGGCATCTACCGCGATACCCGGTTTGCTTACAGTGAACATCACCAGTCTTCCGAGCTCAGCTATGAGGAATGGATCAATATCCTCCGCAGGGACAAGTTCAAGGGGTTTGTACCCATGAAGCGGCTCCTGGACAGAGGCGGCTCTGTGCCTGCTTTGGCTTATATCAGCACCTATGACTACGAGGACGGCAAACCCGCCGGCGCCAACGTCATTATGGTGGACCAGTCGAAGATTCTGACGGCTATCAACAATATCCAGGCCTTCAGCAAAGGCCAGGTGCTGATTGCCGACGCCAACAACAAGGTGCTGGTATCCAGCTCCGAGTCCACCCTGCCGTCTGAGCTGCCCTTCGGCAAACTTCCGGAGGGAGGAGGTATGTTCTTCTGGAAATCCGGCGGGAACAAATATGAGGTGTTCAACATTCCTTCGGCCGTGTCGAAGCTCCAGTATATCTCCATCATTCCCAGTGAGGTCTATTGGAAAAAAGCCCAGCTGGTCCGGAATCTCACTCTGGCCAGTATTGCGGCAAGCCTGCTGGGTGGCGGACTGCTGACCTATTTCTTCCTGAGGAAAAATTATAACCCTGTTCAACGCCTGGTATACGCTTTCCGCAATAAGTCGTCGGTGCGGGAGAATGGCGGCAATGAGTTTCTCTACATCCAGCAGGCGGTGGACCGGACGCTGGACGAAATGGACCATATGGCGCTGGAGATGAAAAAGCAGCATTATACCCTGCGTTCCAACTTCGTCACCCGGCTCCTGAAGGGGAAGACGGATAACGGCCTTCCTCTGGAGGAGTCCCTGGCTGCATATGAGATGGAGCTTTTGTCCGAAAAATTCGCCGTTCTGCTGTTTTATGTGGAGGATCATGAGGTTTTCCTGGACCGGATCCAAGGCAAAAGCACCGGGGAAAAGCTGAAGCTGCTGGACTTCATCGTCACCAATGTGGTGGAGGAGCTGGTTAACGGGAAGGACCGCGGCTATATGACGGAAGCGGATGATGCCTTGGCATGCCTCATCAGCCTTTCGGAACGGCCGCAGGAGGAGCAGCTGCAGGATTTGCTCCAGGTTGCCCGTACGGCCCAGGATTTTCTGGCGGAGAAATACAGCATTTATATTACGGTATCCCTCAGCAGTGTGCACAACGGACTGGATCAGGTCCACCAGGCCTATCAGGAAGCGATCTATTCCATGGAGTACAAGCTGGTGATGGGCAAGCAGGAAATCCTGCCCTTCGAGGAGATTGAACGTTACACCAGCCGGACGGAATCGGATTCCGGGTATTATTATCCGCTGCAAAGCGAGCAGCAGCTCATCAATTATGTCAAGGTAGGGGATTTCGCTGCAGCCAAGGGCGCGTTGGAGGAGATTCTGGAGACGAATTTCTCCAGACATCCGGTTTCGGTGCCTGTGGCCCGCTGCCTGATGCTGGATCTGGTGGGTACACTCATCAAGAGCATCGGGGAATTGGGCGGGGCCCAGGAGAATATTCTCATCCAGAACCCCAGGCGGATTGACAGGCTGTCTTCTTCCGAAACGCTGGCCGAAATGCGGGAGCACTTAACTTCAATGCTGCAGGAGGCCTGTGCATTCGCCGAAGCCAAACGTATGCAAAATGTCCAATTGAACCGCCAGCGGGCCCTCGATGGTTTGATCGGGGAGGTATCCGCCTACATTGACGGGCATTATACCGATCCCGGCCTCAATGTATCCCTGCTGGGACAGCTGTTCGAGATGAAACCCACGTATCTGTCCAAGCTCTTTAAGGACCAGACCGGGGAGGGGCTTTTGGAGACGGTGAACCGGAAGCGGATCGACCGGGCCAAGCAGCTCATGTCGGCCAGCCGGCTGACGGTGAACGAAGCGGCGGAGAAATCCGGCTTTAACGATGTAGGCACCTTCATCCGCACCTTCAAAAAAATGGAGGGCATCACTCCCGGCAAGTACAAGGAAATTCACGACGAATAAGGCGGTTTGCCTCAAGCCCTGATCCGGAGTAAGGTGCACCGGACGGGGCTTTTTCTTACGCTTTAGGCGATAAAATGGGGGTTTTGGACCATCTGCGTATGCTTTTGGCGATATTGCCGATTCCTTGCGGAGCGTTTTCAATTCCTTTGGATGTACTGAAGATATACAACAGAAGAGGGGAAACTTTATAGTATAGGCATGAGCTGCCGGCGAGCAGCTCGCAGGATAACAGCCCATTTTACGGACGAATAAAAAGGAGGTTAACAAGAGTGCGGAATACATTCAAAAAAACAGTGCCCGCTCTGATGGCATTCACAATGGTGGGAGGAGCGCTGGCAGGATGCTCTGACAAAGGCGGGGATCAAGGTGCGGCATCTCCAGCCGCAGGTTCCTCTGCAGCTCCTGCAGCTGCAATTACGTATCCGATTCAAACTGACAAAACTCTGACCTATTGGGGGGCGTTGCCCAACAACCTGGTGGGTGTTAAGTCCAAACATGAAGAGGTTCCCTTCTACCAGGAATGGCAAAAGCGGACAGGCATCAAGGTGAATTTCACTACGCCGCCTGCGAACCAGGCCAAAGAAGCCTTCAACGTGATGCTGGCCTCCGGTGAACTGCCGGATATGCTGGAATACAACTTCTTCGATTTCCCGGGCGGACCGGAAAAAGCCATTAAAGACGGCTATATCATGAAGCTGAATGACCTGATCGATAAATATGCGCCGAATTACAAGAAATTTTTGAAGGAGCATCCGGAAATCGACAAGATGGTCAAAACGGATGAAGGCAGCTATTATTCCTTCCCGTTCATCCGGGGTGATGAATCCCTCCTGATTTTCCAAGGCCCCATTATCCGTAAGGATTGGCTGGATGAGCTGGGACTGCCGGTTCCGGAAACCATTGACGATTGGACCGCTACCTTGAAGGCCTTCAAGGAGAAAAAGGGAGCCAAGGCCCCCATATCCTTCGTAGGCAAGCCGCGGGTGTTTAATGAATTGGGCAACGGCGCCTTCGTGGGAGCCTTCGGCGTAACCCGCGACTTCTATCTGGAGAACGGCGCCGTCAAGTTCGGACCAGCGGAGAAGGGCTATAAGGAATTCCTGGCGCTCTTCCGTCAATGGTACGCAGACGGCCTGCTGGACAAGGATGTGGCCACTGTGGATTCCAAGGTGCTGGACGCCAACATTACCTCCGGCGCAACAGGCGCAACCTGGGGCAACGCCGGCGGCGGCATCGGCAAATGGCAGCCTCTTTTGAAGGAAAAGGACGCCAAGGCTTCAGTAGTCGGCACTCCTTATCCGGTTCAGAAGAAGGGTGAAACACCGAAGTTCGGCCAACGGGACTATGCATTCTCCACCGGCGGTATGGTGGCCATTTCGACCAAATCCAAAAACGCTGAGCTTGCTGTGAAAATGCTGGATTATGGCTACAGCCAAGAAGGTCAACTGTTCCATAACTTCGGTACCGAAGGCACCAGCTACAAGATGGAAAACGGCTATCCGAAATATACCGATCTGATCATGAAGAACCCGGATAAACTGGCTCCTGCACAAGCCATGAGCCTTTACATCCGAGGCAATACCATGGGTCCCTTCATTCAAGATAAGCGTTATTCCGAGCAGTATCTGAATATGCCGGAGCAGCAGCAGGCGGTATCCACCTGGAAGAAGACGGACATGGCCAAGTACCAGCTTCCGTTGGTAACCCCGACTCCGGAGGAAAGCGCAGAGTTTGCCAAGATTATGACCGACGTGAACACCCTGGTAGATGAAATGACCCTGAAGATTATTCTGGGAGCGGAGCCTCTGGAATCCTACGAGAAGTATGTAGAGAAGATGAACTCCATCAAGCTGTCCCGTGCCATCGAAATCAAGAAGGCGGCGCTGGACCGTTACAACAAGCGGTAAGCGTAGAATTGACGTGCCGGGAGAGGCGGAAATTCCCTTCTCCCGGTTTTGATAGAGAAGGAGGAGTGGCAGGAGATGTCCAAAGTGGCGGCGGTTCAAGGTCATGAGGCCGTAATAGACAGAAACAGCTTCAAGCACCGGTTTAAGCGGGACTTTAAGCTGAATAAGCTGTTGTATTTAATGATGATTCCTGTTTTAGCATATTACATTATTTTCCATTATTTCCCTATGTACGGGGCGGTTATCGCCTTTAAGGACTATTCCCCTATGAAGGGGATTATGGGCAGCGATTGGGTCGGTTTTGCCCACTTCAAGGATTTCTTCGGCAGCTATTATTTTTGGCGGATTCTCACCAATACGGTCATTATCAGTGTATACTCCCTGATTTTTATGTTCCCGGCTCCGATCATTCTCGCCTTGCTGATTAATGAAGTGAAGAACCAGACCTTTAAACGGGTTGTCCAAACGGTTTCGTATATGCCGTATTTTATTTCGCTGGTCGTTATTTGCGGCATGATTACCGACTTCACCAACAGTAATGGCATTATTAATACAATCTTCTCCTGGTTCGGCTATGACGGGGCAGCGATGCTGCAGAAGCCCGGATTGTTCCGTCCGATCTATATTTTCTCTGAAGTATGGCAAAAGATCGGTTGGGACTCCATCATCTACATTGCAGCCTTGATGGGCATTGACCAGGAGCAGTATGAGGCGGCCCGGATCGACGGCGCCAGCAGGCTGAAGCAGATGTTCTACATTACACTGCCCGGCATTCTGCCTACCATCACCATTATGTTCATTCTCCGGATGGGCAATATGCTGAACGTCGGCTTCGAGAAGATTATCCTCTTGTACAATCCGGTTACGTATGAAACGGCGGATGTGATCTCCTCCTTTGTGTACCGGAAGGGTCTTCTGGAATTCGGCTGGAGCTACAGTACCGCAGTGGGGCTGTTTAATTCGATTGTCAATCTGATCTTGTTGATCTCGGCGAACTATATTAGCCGTAAGGTTAACGACAGCAGTCTGTGGTAAGCGAATGCTTACGAAGCCGGCTTTCCTAATGGAAAGCCCTGAGAGTGCTTACGAAGCCGGATTACCTGACAGAATGCCCTGAGTATGCTTACGTAGCTGGCTTTCCTGGCGGAAAGCCCTGAGGAGGATTAATATGTACGCGAAAACCGGCTCTGGAGAAAGAGCCTTCATCATCACCATCTACGTGGTGCTTTCCGCACTGGTGGTCGTCACCTTGTATCCGCTGTTGTATGTGGCATTTGCCTCCTTCAGCGATTCGTCCCAGCTTATCGCCCACAGGGGCTTTATGTACAAGCCGTTGGGCTTCAGCCTGGAAGCCTACCAAAGCGTATTTAAAAACCCCGGCATCATCAAGGGCTACGGCAACACGTTGTTCATTCTGGTGGCAGGCGTATCGCTGAACCTGCTCCTGACCGCTATTGCGGCGTATGTATTGTCCCGCAGAGGGGTTATGTGGAACAGCTTGTTTACGATCCTCATCGTATTTACGATGTTTTTCCATGGCGGGTTGGTTCCGTTGTATCTGGTGGTAAAAGGTGCGGGCCTCATCGATTCCTTGTGGGCCACTATTATTCCGTTTGCGGTGAGTACCTTCAACCTGATTATTATGCGCACCTCCTTCCAGGCTATACCTGAGAGTCTGGAGGAATCGGCCAAGATTGACGGCGCCAATCATCTGACCATTCTGTTCCGGATTGTATTGCCTCTGTCCATGCCAGTGGTGGCGGTAATGATTCTGTATTATGCGGTAGACAAATGGAATGCCTGGTTCTATGCGTCCATCTTCTTGAAGGACCGGAACCTGTTCCCGCTGCAGCTGGTGCTCCGGGAAATCCTCATCGCCAACTCTACGGACAGCATGACAGCCGGAGCCAGCTCCGGTGACCAGTTCAGGATTGGGGAAACCATCAAGTATGCTACCATCATGGTCGCGACCGTGCCGATTCTGGCAGTGTACCCCTTCGTGCAAAAGTATTTCGTAAAGGGTGTTATGATCGGTGCTGTGAAAGGGTAAAGGCAACTGGCAAGGGGCCTCCCTGGCCTGCTTTGAAGGCAAAACTATCCTCCTCTTGGGAGGGTAGTTTTTGTTTGTTTCGACAGTCCATTAGTTCACTCTATGACGCAGCTTCTTTTGCTGCTCCAAACTGATGGCCAATTGGTTCGCTCTATGACACAGATTTTTTGCTGCTCCAAATCGACCGTCAACTCGTGCTCTCTTCACCGGCCCCTTCCATCTGGTGCTGTCCCTCCACTACCAACTCCGTTACCTGTCTACCATGAGAACCACGTCATGCTTCGTCAACCGGCTAACGGAACTCAGCGACTCTTAGAGGCAAATAATCCGTTTGTTTCCGCTGTAACGGAACTGAGAAGCACTTAAAGGGCAATAATCGGGTTTTGCGCCCCGTTTTCTTGCTCTAAGGGTTTCTAAGTTCCGTTACAATTTGCAGATTCGCCATTTTGATATCTAACGGCTTCTCAGTTCCGTTAGCGCTCCTGCCGAAGCGGCTTCAGCCAATAATCGCGTATATCATTAAATATTATTAGTAAAAAATTAACTAAATAAACATATTAAGTAATGAAGCGCATTTTTCTAAATGAAAACGGTTTTATCCTATCCCGGCAAGATAATGCAATCCCATCAAGATAATATTAGCTGGCGAAACGCGCCTATCAAAAATGTCCCATTGCCGGAAGCTGCACATGGAGGTACTCTACACTGGACACATGTGTGTAGATAATGAGCAGGGCAGGAGGCCAGGCAATGAGTGTGCAAATGGAGCAATTGAACCGGGGGCTGGCGGCAGTCCGCACCTCGGAGGGAATATTCGTCAGCTGGCGGCTGTTGGGCCAGGAAGTGACCGGAACTTCGGAGCGGGGACTTTCCGCTGCGGATTTCTGTCTGTACCGGGATGGCGTGAAGCTGGCTGATGTGACGGACAGCACCAACTATCTGGACCTCTCGGGCAGTGCAGAGTCGGTGTATGCGGTAGCGGCGGTGGTAAACGGGGTGGAGCAGGAGGCTTGCGCCGAAGTGAAGGCGTGGGAAGCTCCTTACCTGGAGATCCCGCTGCAGAAGCCTGCCGACGGGGTCACCCCGGCAGGCCAAGCCTATACCTACAATGCCAACGACATGAGTGTCGGCGATGTGGACGGTGACGGCGAATATGAATATATCGTCAAGTGGGACCCGTCCAATTCCAAGGACGTCTCCCATGTAGGGTATACCGGCAACGTCTACCTGGACTGCTACAAGCAGGATGGCCGGCTTTTGTACCGCATCGACCTGGGGGTCAATATCCGGGCGGGGGCGCATTATACGCAATTTTTGGTGTATGACTTTGACGGCGACGGCAAGGCGGAGCTCATGTTCAAAACCGCGCCGGGCACCAAGGTGATCCGATAC
Source organism: Bacillota bacterium (assembly GCA_023393235.1). Classification (GTDB taxonomy): domain Bacteria; phylum Bacillota; class Bacilli; order Paenibacillales; family NBRC-103111; genus Paenibacillus_AR. The sequence goes on from JAEWMH010000156.1 coordinate 23,283, forward strand.
GAAGACGGCAAGCCGGTCTCCGAGGCGTTCATTACCCTCCTCCCGGAGGATGCCGCTGCCGGGTACAGCCACGCCGACGATTACCGCATGAATGGCGCGGATTACGTGGCCCATGTGGCGGACATGTTCCAGAGATGGCATGCCCATGAGGAAGTGGTGGCCGGACGCTGGCCGGCTACACTGGAGGAATGCTTCGGTATTGCACCTCAGTACAGCTA
>JAEWMH010000179.1 GCA_023393235.1 Bacillota bacterium
GAGCTGTACACCGCAGCCCAAAAGAAATAAATCCTATATAAGTAAGAGATAACCGCAAGAAAGGGGATGTGCGAACCGCACATCCCCTTCTCCTTTATCCGGCCGTTCTATTCCTCGGCATCCAAACCCTTCCCGCGGCTGAACTCCTTGTATTGGGTCGGATTCATCCCCTCCATTTTCTTGAATATCCGGTGAAAGTTGCTGTGCTGGAATCCCGATTGCTCCGCCACCTCGCTGATCAGAAGCTCCGTATCCCGGAGCAATTCCTTGGCCTTATTCATCCGGACCTCCATCAGGTAATCCAAGAAATATTTGCCCGTTACCTGCTTGAAGGCTCTGCTCAGGAAAAACAGGGTGGTGCCCGTATGCTCCGCACAGCTCTCCGGTGAGATATCCTTCATGTAATATTGCCGGATATAGTCCACCGCCTGTTCGGCAGCCCGTTTGGTCTGGACATCCGTCCGCCGGACAATTTCCTGGAGATACGGCTTTACAATTTTCTCCCGGAACCATTCCAGAATAAGCCGGGGCTCACGGATTTGGGACAGGGATTCATATAGATTCACCCCTTTGAACAACCGGCTGGGATGGATCCCCGATGTCATAACCGCATGCTGGATGCTTCCCAGCAGCTGCAGCATCCCCAGCTGCACCTCGATCTCCTTAGCCCCCTCCACCGTAAGCGCCGTCAGAAAGGAATCCAGAAGCTGACAGGTAAGCTCCTCCTGCCCGCTCTGCAGCGCCTGAATCAGCTCCTTCTCCAGGGCTAACGGATATTGAACCTCCTCAACCGCAGGGGTATCCGTACTGCCGTCCATGTAGATAACCTGATTACCGCTTAAGATATTGCGGAAGGCTGCCAACTGCCGGGCTCCCTCGAAGGCCGTAGGAATCTCCGTAATCCAGCTGACGGGCTGGCTTACCACCATGGTCACATGCATGTTCAGAACCTGGTTGAATGTTTGGGTCAGCTCCTCCGAAAAAGCCTGGAGCTTGCCGGCAGGCGGCTCATGGTTAGGCGCCAAAATAAGCAGCGCAGCTTTGAGGTTATGGAAGTTGACGGCATTATGCTGTTCAAAATGCTGCCCCGCTAATTCACTGATGATATTCACCGCCGCGAAGGTTGCCAGCCCCTCATCGCCGAACTTGAATTTGCCTTCGCGGTCCGTGATTCCCGTCAGCTGCATATAGACCACAACAAATTGCCTGTCGCGGATATCCCATTTCAAGCTCTCCATCCGGCGCTTCAGGTCTTCCTCCGAATACGCATAATAATAGCCTTGGATCAGCTGGCGCAGGAAGCTTTCCCTGACATGGGGCAGCTGGCCGGATAACCGGCTTCGCATCTCGTCGCTTTGTTCATGGAGCAGACTCCACCTTTTTTCAATAACCGCGAATTCATCCTCCTTGTTGTAGGACATATGCTGGTCTCCCGCCAGATGCCGGGCCAGACGCTTCACAGGAGAATAGATGCGGTGGGACGCAAACCAGGAAAGCAGCCCCGCCAGCACCAGAGCAACAATGCTGAGCGTAAAGATAAGCTTGGAGATAAACAGCACGGGCAAGGTAATACTCGGTACAGGTGAGGCGGAAACATAAGTCCAGTTGGACGCGATTCTGCTGAAGGTTCCGTAGGACACCGTATAGGTGACACCCTGCCAATCGTAGAAAAAGGACCGTTTGGACGGCTCCTCCCCGATCTTCTCCCGCAGGGCCTTCACCAGTGGAGCCTCCTCACTCGCCCCGCTGGCCGAAAAATAAAGATCTCCCGAATCCTGGATCAGGAAGCTTTCCTCTTCGTTATAGGGCATCAGCGATTTCAGCATGCTGGCGATTTTGTCCGAATCCAGCCGCAGCAATAAGGCGCCGAAGGGCTGGGAGCTTCCTCCCGGAATATGCTGCACCAGAGTAAGGTCCTTTTCACCCGGATGATCGGGATCGAACGCCCACTGGGTCCAGTAGGAAAGTTTGTCCGTCTTCAGCAGATCTTCGTAAACCCGCTTGAACGTATCCTCGCTAATGGGGGAATATTGGGGGTCAAACAGAACAGCCGCAGGCTTAACCAGACTTAGCTCCACCCGCTTGGTTAAGGTATTGGAGCCCTCCATCACCAGAAGGGTCTGGGTAATATCCTTCACCCGGTCATAATTTTTGTGGAAATCCACTTCCGCAAGTGTGTAATCAAACTGGTTGTCGGAAGCCCAGTGGGACAGCATCACCTCCAGATTGGTCAGCTGCTGGTCCATATTGCGAGCGCCCTGTTCAATCTGCAATTGATGAAGATGAAGCAGCTCGCTTTCCAGACGGCTGCCCCCCATCCAGTATACCAACGCGGCAATAATAAAGCCGGGGATACTGGAAATGGTGAGAATGATCGCCAGACTCTTCTTATAAGGATGCTTCAAGGATGTTCACCACTGGTTTTAAGTCGTCATCAAATAATTATTATTCAATTGTATACGCTTCCATGATATCGTACAATGTGATAATATTCAATTTTATATAAAAATATTAAGCTAACCAGGATGATTCCTATCATTATTATATGGAATTGGCGATAAAAAAAGGAAATTGTCGAAGAACAGAGAATATTAAAATTTGGCAGGCCTAAAAGAATTTAGAATCCGATATGTTGGCACATCCAGGAGGGAAATCGTCGATGCGTTACACGAAGAAGCTTATGCAAGTTTTGCTTTGTCTTTTGGTGGCACTCCCTTGTTTCATGATCGCTCAGCCAAAAGCCGAAGCGGCATCCTATTCTTCCTATTGGTATCCCAAAGGAAAGGTCGGGTTAAAAAAACCGACCATCGTTTTTGAGTTTATGTCCAGCGATATTACACCCGATTTCAGAAGTTATACCATGAAAATCGACAAGGTAAAAGTGGATGCCCAGTGGAGCTTGGGCAGGATGGTGCTTTCCTATACGCCGACAGAAGATCTGCAGCCGGGAGAGCATACCGTGGATATTGTATTGGAGCTGAAGGATACCGACTATCTGCCGCTTGAGAAAAGCTGGACCTTCCGGGTTGACGAAAAAGCTGTTTCCGACCCGCCTTCCACACCTACAACCGAGCAAGCCGAAGGCATCAAGGCCATTAATGATTACCGGGCAGTCCACGGGCTAAAGCCCCTTGCCTTCAATAAAAATCTGACCTATGCGGCCAAACTCCACGCCCAATATCTGAATACAAACAAGGTCGCCCAGACTGATGCCTCGATGCACGAAGAGGATAGCAAGCTCCCCGGTTATATCGGCAGCAAGCTGTCTGAGCGCGGTATGTATGCAGGGTATGCCGGGAACTTCTCGGAAGATGTATCTTACAACGGAAGCCCGCAAGCAAACATTACCCATGCTATCGATAGTCTCTTTGACGCCCCTTACCACCGGATGCCGTTCTTAACGCTCGATGCTGTTGAGATTGGTTTGGACAAACAGGGCGGCTATACGGTAATAGAGTTTGGTTTAACGAATGAATGGGACTCGCAGCTAGTTGTTTCTCCAGCTCCCGGTGACCCTTATGTTCCCGTTGATTTTGACGGTCATGAGATCCCGGATCCGATCCGGAAGCATACCGGCGCCAAATATCCGGTCGGTTATCCGATTATGGCCCAACTCTCAGGAAGATTCGTAAGAGATGTGAAGTTGGTGGAATCCAAGCTGACGGACAGCACCGGCAAGCAGTTGGACCTATTATTGAATACACCGGCAGACGATGATCATATGCAGAACGAGGTTATGCTTATCCCAGCCAAACCTCTCGCCCCGGATACGGTCTACACCGCCTATGTGAAATTATCCGTTATTGAAGACAATCAACCCAAAATCTATGAAAAAAAGTGGAATTTCCGTACGGAGCCCGTGGATTATCTGGGCAGGACGAAGCTGCATAAGGATTCCGCCGCATATGTGAAGAAAATGAATCCTACCGGTGAGTTGAAGCATACGGTGTCCTTCGGGCTGACTGATGATGGCTTTATTCTGGATGATATCAGAGTGCCGATGAAGCAAAAGCCGATCATTAAGGACGGGAGCTCTTATCTTTGGATACGGGATTTGGCCAAGGCACTTGGGGCATCTGTAACATGGGGTGATGAGCAGAAGGCAGCCATTTACACCAAACAAGACCGAATTGTCACCGTCTATACCACCAAAAATGCTTATGCGCTTAATGGTGTGGAGGTGGAGACGGATTCCCCTGCAATATTGGATAATGATACAACGATCATTCCGGTGAGGCTCCTATCCGAAGTGCTTGGCGCAAAAGTGGACTATTTGGACATTGCGCAGATGGTGATCATTAGCTACTAACCGCAGAAATTCGGTACAAAAAAACAGCTCCTGCAGAGGATTCTTCTCCTGCAAGAGCTGTTTTTCTATTAATGTACGGTCACATAGGTGGTAGCCCGTTCACCGTTAGGCAGCACAGCGCTCATTTCAAAAGAGGTTACACTGCCGGACATACTTACTGTTCCATCCTGCCCGACAGTGACGCTACCGCCCTCGATGTCAGACACAATAAACAGAGTGCCTAAGGCAAAATTGTATTTCTTTGCCTCGCCCTTTTCATATTTGATGCTGAAGTTGTCTGTTACAACTAGACCCATAGCTTCATATGCATCAAACTGGGTGGAATTCGCTAAAATATGTTCATAACTGGTGTTTTCCGCCTTAATAGCTTGAGAGGCGACATGGTCTCCTTTTACGGTAACCGTTGTCTGTATCATTTTGGTGTCCCCATTCACCGCTTTGAAGAGTACGGTAACCGAAGCGGTTCCTGGCTTCACACCGAGGATGTAGCCGCGGTTATCTGCGGACACGCCTGTTTTAACAACACTCACATCGGACGAAGTGATACTCTGGACAAGGCCAGGCGCAGCAACCTCCTCCCCTCCAGCATTCGTCACCTTAATTTTGATTTCCTTGGCGAATTTGCTAACTGCCGGGTTTTCGGCATTGGCCTTTGTATCTAAGCCGCTGCTGCCTGTGGCTGCTTCTGTTAAGCCACTATCAATTACATTGGCAAGCTCATACATTTGCGATAAGTTATAAGTGTAGCCGCCAGCGGAAACGGAACCTGTGGTGGCTGGTGCGTCAAGTTTGAACGCTGCAGTAGCTTTCTTAATTTGCGAAGCCTCTAGCCCGCCCAAGGTAACGGTGTAATCACCGGCCGTCAGAGCGGAAGCGGCTGTCAGGGTAGCGGTCTTCTTGTCAGCAGACCATTGGGCTGTGGTTTGGACAGCTTGAGTGCCTTTATTCAGGGAGAGAGTAGCCTTGGCTGTATCCACTGCCCCATCGAAGGTCACCTGTACCTTCAGGTTATCGCTGGTCGGCTGAGCTGAAACCACAGACACAGGAGCTGCCGCGGGAGGAGTTACCGGCTTGTCCACCAGCTGCTTCACGGTGTAGGAGCTGGTAACCAGATCAGCGCGGTTAGCCGCAGCATCGCCGGCCTTGCCCGCCGGATGGAAGCCAAGCTCGCCGGCTTGCTTCACCGCATCGGCATACCACACGGCTCCGGTGGTATTCACGGATTTGCCAAGTCCTCTCAGCAGGATGGCATCTAATTGGCCTGCCGTTACCTGTTCACCGGGGGCGAAGGTCGTATCCGTTACGCCGTCAATCAATCCTGCCTTACGGGCTGCTTCAACATAAGGAATGGCCCAGCCGTTGGCGGGATCCTCCGCACGGACATCAGAGAAGCCCGATGCGGTTACGGATGTATCCAAAGGCAGCTTATAAAGAAGGACTGCCACCTTGGCAAATTGGGCCCGGGTCATATTCTGGTCGATGCCGAAGGTATCGCTGGACACACCCTCAAAAATATTGGCTGCCAGCATGGCGTCTACCTTGGCCTTCAAAGCAGGATCAGCATTCTGCAGGTCCTTAAAGCTCTCCGCTGTAAGAGTTGCCGCGAAGGATGTTCCCACAGGTTGTGTAAGCGCAGCGCCTGTATACAGGGAAACTGCCATGGTGCCGGTTGCAAGCAAAGCTACTATTTTTTTCATGATACCTCCATAAAAAGAAAATAGAATAGGATAATACTAACTATACATTGCTATAGACGGACTGTCATTGTCAAATTGTTGCATACCGGAAGCAAAAAGTCTTTCCCATTCAAGATAATTCCTTCCAATGCCGTTTGCAATAGAAGAAATGCTTTTAATCAAAAAATCGTGTATGGCGGCCATCGAGCGGTTGCTTTATGGTCATTTCCTGGGAAATTAGCATAGGAAGTCGGATTTCCCCGCATATTCGCGTTAAATACGCGTGCAACCTGGGGTTTCGCCTGCGCTCTTTTTTTGGAACAAAGTCGTTACTCCTGATGGAAAAATATAAGAAGGATTAATGGCTTCCTTTTTGCCAAGCCTGCAGGTTTTTTCTCACAAATTCCCGGAAGGTTTGCGGCTGTTTCCCCATGATCTTTTCAAAGGTGGATGTGACTGTTTTTGCCGTGCCCATACGGGTCATCATGTACAGCAAGCCCATTACCGTGGCGTATCCCTTCTCCAGGCCGCGGACGTCTATCCAATATTTTTTCGCCAAAGACGGACGGGGATTTGCATAGGTAATCCTGCGGCCCAGCTCCTCTGTAAGGATATTTTCCACTTGCCAATAATCGATTGCTTCGGGCCCTGTAATGGAGTAACCACAATTCCGGTGTTTTTCCGGCTCGGCCAGCACCTGGGCGGTCAATTCCCCAATATCCTCCGCATCGATGAAGCTGGTCAGGGCATTTTTCACAGGAACGACAATCCGGTCAAAATGCTTAATCTCAAAGGCATGAACACCGCTTAAGTTCTGCATGAAAAAGCTGGGCCGGATATGGCAATACGGCAATCCGGCGGCTTCAATGAATTTCTCAATTTTGTGGTGCGGGGGGACGGGATTTTTCTCAATTCCGATCAGGGACAGGAAGCACACGAGCCGGATGTTTCCCTGAAGCTTCAACGCTTCTATAAATGGCTTTATATCTGAGGGCTTACCCAGATGCGGCGGCCGCATCATAAAAACCCGGTCCACATCCTTTAACGCAGCTGCAAAGGTAGCTGGATCAGTAAAGTCGAATAAAACGCATTCCGCCTTCCCCTTATACCGACGCTCCAACTCATGTACGTTTATATCCCCCACTTTAACCTGCTGTCCGTTAGCTATCGCATATTGCGCAACATAACCGCCGACATTGCCCAACGCTCCGGTCACCAAAATATTGCCCATTCACTTTTCCTCCAATAAAATGCGGTTTGCTTCGGTAAGGAGTCCGATAAGGGCATGAAAATGGGCAGCACCCATTTTTTCCCGAAGAACAGATATGGTTTTGTAATACTCCTCATAAGTGCTATCCACCAATTCCCGGGCTTTTTCCGTTGGACACAATATAAAGCTCCGGCCATCCTCCAAGGCAGGAATTTTATGTAAGTACCCTTTTTTCTGCAGGGAAGCAACCATATTGGTCGCCATGGCCTTGGAGAATTTAAAAAATTGTGCAACTCCCTTGGGAGTTTTCTCCCCATCAGACTTGCAGAGATAAATCAGCATCCCCATTTCACTGGAACGGACGGGGAGCTCCCGCTTGGTATGAATGTTCAGCCGGCAAAATAATGATATTTGTTCAGAAGCATGAAAAATATCGTCCATGATAACCCTCCATATAGTAAACCCGATGTACTTAATATAGTACATCCGGTTTACTATTTCAATAGGCTTCTGAACTAAAATAGACGTACAACCTGGCGTTTTGCCTGAAGGCTGTTGCGGTTCACACCAAGAATTGCTTAAAGCAGATTAACCAACGGGATAATGATCGGGAAAAGCAGCAAAATAGCTAATCATTTCATCCGTTATATTCCAGCCGAAAGCCTCGGTTAAGACCGGGTTACGAAAAAATGCACTTGCGATACTATAGTTTAGTTCGGCATCGTAGCACATAAAATCAATATCTCCACTGTTACCTGCAGGCTGTTGAAGGTTCGTTGCCATATCCACTGCATGTGTGAAGAAATCCGCCTCCCAAAGCCGGACCGTTTTCAATTCAGGGTAAAGATCCGACGTAAAATGAAGCTGCATCTGTTCCAAATCATAGATTAAACTGAACGCCGTATCCTCCCGCCGTACTGTTTGTAGCGCTTTTAATATAAATGGAAGCCGGTCATCCTCAGAAGCAGGGAACATGCCGGCAAGCTGTGCAGACCCTTCCACAAAACGCTCCATGGAGTTGCGTTCATAATCGCTAAACCTGCTGCGCGAGCATTCTGGGTTTTCTAAGTCTTTGACAGCCTCCGAATAGGGTGTATTGGCGATAACGGGAATCGGCAGGCTGCCGCATTGGTATACATGCATATTTCCGTCCATAAATTCGAATATTGCACAATCGCCGGTGCGATCCGCTACCATATAGTGCAGCCGCGACAGGGGCTGTACGATCCGGACCAGCGCAGCCTTTTGCTCCGCTTCTTTCACAGTAGCACAGGTATCAAGCAGGAATTGGATCCACTGCAGCTCTCCGATTGCAGGTAATTCCCCATTATCCGGATAAGTGGATTGCCAGAGTGTCGTCTGTTCCACGACGAGACCTGCTTCGTTCATACCGCCATTAGGCATTTCCTTGCTGACTTGCGAAACAGTAAGGCTTCCGTATCGGGAGATCCATTGTGCCGGCTGATGGGGCGGCTGTACAAGGGCATGTTTGGCAATACCACGTTTATTCGTGAACAGGAAAGCTCCTGAGTAAGGAACATCCTAATTCTTTGCAAGAAGCTGCGGACCTTTTCGGCCAAAGTAGATGGCAGTGCTCATTACCTGTTCTCCCCTATTTTCAACTTCACACCGAGTTCTTCAATCTGTCCTTCATCCAGTTCAGCCAATACGATATCCAATATCCGGCCGATCCTTTCATCCTCCTGCTGCAGCAAAGCAGCAACCCGATCCATACGCTCCTGGTCAACCTTTTGTTTGAGAAGCCTCGTTTTTTTAGCCCGGTATGGCTCAATATCCTCCTCAGCTGCCTGTTCTTTTTCAAGCTGTGCCACCTTCTGGTCCACTAATAGGATATGGAGGCTGATTTTACCTAGAGGTGTCATTGGTTTAGCGAAATAGCTGCTATCGGCGAATACCGCTCCATCAATACCAAAATACTCAGCAAGCGCCTGCAGCCGTTCCTGTGGAATCGGCCGGCGCTTTTTAATCCAATCCGAAAACTGCTGTGGTGTAATTTGAAGCTGACGGCCGATGCCTGAATAGGATTGTTCATTGATCATGACCAGATATTCCAGTACGGTTTTGGATGGTTCCTGTTCATGTTTGCGCATATCATCCTCACCCCTTGACGTATTTTATGTCTTCAATATATCCTTTGGCATAATTTATGTCAATAACAACGGCAGAATTTATGTCTTTGAATAATAAAAGCACTGATCGGTGTTGCCTGTTTCATCCAAAAAAATCTCCAGTTTATTGGTTAACAGGAATTGGATATGGTAGACTTTCAACCATAAGGACTTCAAGATACAGGGAATTTCACACACCAGGAAGGAGGAAGCATGATGATTTCCGGAACAATGATGATGGTGAACCTTTTGGAAAATTGGAGGCCTGTGGGCTGGTTCAACCTGGATCTGGCGCTTTATATCATCTACGCCGTCATTCTTGCCAGCCTGCTTCTCATTCTGCGCCTTCAGATAAGGCAAAAGCGGAGGAACATTCCGCTGCACGGGAAAAGCCTGGCCGCCACAATCGGAGTTGTACTGTTAATTGAATTTTTGGCAGGCAGCTTTTTTCTGGTGGTCTTTAATGCCGCGGGCAGATCGGTAAGTCTCGAGCTGGACTCTCCTGCTTTGATAGCAGGGGAAGAGAAGCATCCGCTATTCATCAGCAAAATGCGCATGAGGATCCCCAACGGCCACTCCAACGGGATTTCCACAAGCATCTCACACTTCGAGCTAATAGCGGTGGATGTCAACACGGGGCAAACCGCCTGGCAACGGAAATCCTATTGGCAGGAGTATGTAATTGGCCATACAAGCCAAGGCATCCTTACAGTAAACCCCAAGAAGAAGAAAGTGCAATTCATTGATCCGCTAACAGGTAAAACCGCATTAACAGAAAAGGAGCTGGTTGCGCAATTCCCCGGTCTGGCGGATAATCTGAGTTACTCGTTCACGGATTACCGTGTGCCCTCGCCGGACGAATTGTACCTGTATGCACTGGATGGCAGCTATTACAAGGTGGATTTTGCCGGAAGGAAGGCGACGGCATCGCCGGAATATAAAGAATTCCTCAAACCATTCTCTTCCAACAAAACAGCCATAGGGATATCCGCCGAAGAGGTCCAGGCCGTCGGTGACCAATTGAAGAAGCTGTACCCCGATCTTCTGGAAACGGTTCTGCTGCATGCCGACCCTGGCGGCACGACCGCACTTGTCGGCTACCATGAGAAGCGGAATGAAAAAACATGGACCATTTCCCTCGTCTCCCTGAAGGAGCATAATCTGTTGTGGAAATCCAAGGTGGATGATTCGGAGAATGGCACACCGGGAGTCAATCTTGCGGCTATCAAAATTGGCAATGCGGCACTCATTATGTCCAATGGCAAACAATACAAGCTGGATTGGGAGACGGGCCAAATCGTGTACGAATATATATACCGTTGGAACAAAACGGTCAAACGAAGCGGGTGAACAAGACAAAGAATAGGGCTCCACTTGAATTCCTTTGGGCCTCACCACATATCCGGACTCAGGAGCCGTTATTTTCCGAAATTAGGCGATTCGGGTGATTTCGCGGACACACGTTCCGTTATTTCCTCACCAAAGGGTCCAAATTAGTCTTTTCCCGGCACATAACGGCTCCTGGGTCCGTTTAGTTGAAAAAATGCCGTTTTTCCTCTAAATAACGGATTCTAGTTCCGTATAGCAAAATAAACAAGCTGGCCCGGCGGATGCCGTATGCCAGCTTGTTCCCTGTTTAGAGCAGTGGTGAAGCTTTCACTGCTCCGCTGCCAGAATCTCATACAGATTGCGCATCAGCTGTGCTGCTTCTGCCCGGGTACCTGTCTCTTCCGGAGCAAATTTTCCCTCCGCCCGGCCTGCCAACAGTCCAAGAGAAGCGGCCGCTTCTACTGCTGCTTGTGCCCAATCAGGGGCGCCGGCCATATCCCGGAATTGTGCTGTGTTCGTTCCAGCCAGAGCATTCCGGCCAGCTTTGTATTCATAAGCGCGGATCAGCATAGCCGCCATTTCCTGGCGTGTAATCCTAGCATGGGGAGCAAACGTGGAGTCCTCCACCCCCTCCACTATGCCTGTACCTGCTGCCAATGCAACCTCTTTGGCGTACCAGTCATCTGCCTTCACATCGGTGAAGGATGCTGCTGTGCCGCCAATATGAACCTCACCTAATCCGAGCAGACGGACCAGCAGGGCAGTGAATTCGGCTCTGGTCACGGACTGCTCCGGAGCATATCGTGCTCCATCCACACCCTCTACCAACTGCTTGGCAGCCAGAGTCCGTATGGTGCCGGATGCCCAATGTCCTGCAGGCACGTCGGTGAATGTCTTATTGTACTCCAGCACGGCGTAGGTGCTGAAATGATTCAGCTTCGCCTCCAGTTGCCCGTTTTTGATTCTGCCCTTAATATACTCCAGGCTGTTATCGGTGCCCACGTAGTACAAGCCTGTCAATTCCTTATCAGCTGCGGGATCCACGGGCAGAACCAACGTTAACGGCTCTGTAAATTGCTTCAGCGCATAAACGACGCCGTTTTTGGTAGTCAGCGCCAGGCTGAATTCCAGCGTACCGCCCGCCGCTTTGAGTGTGGCTCCCGCCTTATCCCCCGCGGCCTTCCGCAGGGCTGCAGCCTCAGTCTCTTCCACCCCAACAGCTTGGATCCTGATGGCGGCGCCAATTTGTTCAGCATCGGATACTTGCGAGGCTACCGCTTGAAGGATACTGGATGGAATAGACAAGGATACATTCTCTCCTTGAAGCAGCAGGTTCTTCTCTCCCAGCAGCTCTGCCGTATGGACAGGAAGAAGAATTTCCTTCAAGTCTCCTTCCAGTTGAATCACAACCTGCTGAGCACCGCTGCCATCCTTTAACATATCCTCCGTAATCTCTGTCACCTCCGGTTTGTTCACCGGCTGCGGTACGGGAACCGCGGGGATCGGATCAGGATCAGAGGAGCCCGGATCGGGATCAGGGCCGGTGCCTTCGTCGGAGGCCCATACTGTCAGATTATAAGTAGCAAACTTGTCCTGATACGTTGCTGAGATGACGGTTTTTCCCGCCGCCACAGCACGGATCACTCCCGCTTGGTCGATGGTAGCCACATCGGGCCTACTGCTGGTATAGACGACACCCTCAGTCAGCACCCGGGTCCCGCCGTCACTATAGACTGCCTTTGTGACGGTGTTGTCTATTGCGCCAACCTTCAGCGCTGTCAGACCATCCAATGTAATACCCTTCAGTTCAGGCAGCGGTGGTGTCTCCTCCCACACGATCAGTGTGTAATAATCTGACTTGTCCTGATACGTTGCTGAGATGACGGTTTCTCCCACCGCCACAGCACGGATCAATCCTGCTCGGTCGATGGTAGCCACATCCGGCTTACTGCTGCTGTAAACAACCCCTTGAGTCAAAACCTGGCGTTTACCGGAGGTATATACAGCCTCTGTAACAGCCTGCCCTTCATTTCCCGCCTCCAGAACCTTACTGCCGGTAACCTCAATCGAAGCCAACTTATCCAGTTCATCCTTCTTTACCAGCTCGAAGGTATCCACCACCCGGCCGCTCGTTGTTTTGGTGACGACCTTCAGGGTGTCTCCATCCACTTGGACGGCGCTGTACATCTGGGTATTATCATCATCCACAACCATTTGCCACGGTCTCGGTGTCAGGTCATAAAACTTCGGTCCCGTAGCTCCAGGAATGATATAGGTGATCCCATTACCGCCAGAAGCCGGCTGCCCGCCCTTCATAGGATAGGTACGGAGATAAATATGATCATGACCGTTCATCACCAGATCCACTCCGGCCTCATCAAACACAGGCGCCCAGGCATTTCTTACACTCTCTGTATCATAGATACTGCCATAAGGGCCGCGGTGGAAAAAGACCATCTTCCAGGCTTTATCCGTCTGCTTCAGATCGTCGCGAAGCCATTCCTCTTGCCCGCTGTCCTTTACGTATTCACTGTTCAGTACAGCGATATGGATGTTCTTATAATCGAAGGAATAATTGCTGCCCTTCTGGCTTTCTGCCCCGTTCTGCGGATGATTGAAGTGAGCCAAAAAATCGCCGTTGCCCTTGGTTCCCGTCACCTCATGGTTGCCCACAACCGTAACAGCGGGAAGCTTCATCAGCTCCTGCTGGGCTTTTTCAAACCACCAATTCCATTCCTTTTCCTTAAAGCCGTTATCCACCATGTCCCCGACATGCACCAGGAATTCTGCATCGGGGCGGTCCTCCAGAGCTGTTTTGACCGTGTTGCCCCAAATTTTAAATCCCGCTTCATCGCCTGCTTGGGAATCTCCGAATACCAGAAACTCCGTACGATCACCTGTCAGGGGAGCAGTGGTAAAGCTGCCTTGCGGACTGTAATGCTCCCGTCCGTCACCCACACGATAAACATATTCGGTTCCCGGCTCCAGTTGATCGGCCGCCGCCTTATGAACCCGGATCGTTCCTATGTCCAGAGTATTGAAGACATAGCTGTTCCCTTGGAATTTCAGCACTTCAGGCTGATTGAAATCCGTAAAGCCGGAGGCTTTAGCTACTTCAACCACGGTGCCTTCCGTATCCGGGTGGGTATGCCAGTTAAAGCCCCGGGATACTGCGCCATCTGCTCCCATGGCCATCGTAATGTTATAAGGTGCCGGAGTTCCCGCCAACGGGGATACCTTGAAGGTCTCCACAGGGCTGAATTGCTCACCTCTCACTGCCTGTAGACTGTAGGTGCTGATTGCTCCAGTAAGAGCGTTTGTTTTCAATTCGCCCAAAACATCCGTTCTTAGCGTATTGCCGCCTACCTCTGCACCATTGGCCAACAGTCCGGCCCCTTCCACTGGTGCACCATTTTCGTCCGTTATCGTAAAGGTTGTGGCCATACCCTCTGCGTATTGCTCATCCCAAGCAAGACGAAGCTCATGCTTGATTTCCGAGCGTACCGGACCACCTACATAGTTCTTGGGCTCCGATGAATTGTTCATGTGCAGAGTGCTGGAGACGAAATCGATCCGATTGGTCCCGGAGGCATCTCCCTTCACGCGGTACTGAATTTGGGCCAGTACATCGCTGTCCGCAAGCCCGGTGCTCTGCTCCAGATTCTGCAGCACTACCTGAACCGTACCTGTGGTCTCATCGATATGCTGCTCCAATTGGGCAGCGTCCAGCTTCCCGCCCTTGATCACCGACAACCCGCTTACCTGAGCGGTATCAAACCGCAGCGTGAGCTGGCCGCCAGCCAGTTGGCCAACCTTGTCGGCCGTCACATCCACCGTATAGGCATGTCCAGCGTAAACTTGGGAGGGTGCGGTATGCTTCAGCTTAGCCAAACCTGTATCGACAACGAAGCCCCATTCCTGAATGGTTTGGTTGCCGGACAAATCCCGGACAGCCAGCTTGACCTGATGGAGACCGTCATCCAGAGGTATATCCGGCGTGAAGCTGATGCGCCCTTCCGGCGGATACAAACCGTGATGAACCTGAACACCGTCCACGTACATGCGGATTTTATCGGGGTCAATGGATGTGGTACCGGGATGAGCCACGGGATCGTAGCCTGCATCCTCTGCATAAGCCCGGATCTCCGGAATGCCAGTTCGAACAATAGCATCCGGCTCCGGGTACAGCTTCTTGATAACCGGCGGCGTCTGATCCTCTGAAAGCGGACCATAGACTGCACGAATCTGGTCAATATACAGGACACCGGCCGTTTTCTTGGCGTTGTTGGTTTCCATATACCGGACAGGCATATCAAGAGACAAAGGAAGCGTTTTTCCTTTCGGAACAGACGCCGCTATATACTTCCACCCTCTCCAAATAACACCGTTGGTCTGATCGGTAAAATCTACAGCGAAGGCTTTTTTGTCTCCATCCCGCATCTGGGCCCGGAGCCAGTGGCCTTCTCCGTCGCCATAAACCCACATACCGATTTTCTCGGGATAACCTGCCACCGGCAACCATGCCGCTTCCGATGTGGCTTGCAGGTATGCGCCGGAAGTACCCGTTTTGCCAATAAAGTCATAGCTTAGCTTCAGAGAGGAGCTGCCTGTGCGGACAAAATCCGGATTGGTTTCCTCGCCAATATTCACTGTATTAAAAGCTGCACCGGCAGCCTTGTAGCCGCCCAGCCCGTTTTCGAAGTCCTCCAGAACTACAGGCGGGAGTCCCACTTGTACATCCATGGAGGTTTCTACATTGCCGTATCTTACATAAATCTTGCCGGATTGGTTGTTTTCATCAGCCGAATGGAAAGTGCCATCTTGTGTAATGGTGCCAATCGGTCCTTCTACCCGCCATTCCAGGTTCTCATTATTTGCCTGTACCGTCTGACCGTTGCGAAGAGCGGTGACAGACAGCCGGACCGTTTTGCCAGTGGTGAAGGTTCTACTCTGATCCGGGAATTTCAGCTCCGTGAGCGTTTGGACAATCTCAACCTCTCCTATCCCCTGCAAGGCTCCTGCCTGGACCTGAACCTTCCCTTCAGCAGGACTGCTTCCTGCGGTAAATAATCCGTCTGCAGCTATAGAGCCTACTGCCGGATCCGCCTGCCATACCAATGTATCACTGTTTGCCGCAGGATGGCCTCCCGCATCCACAGCCGCTGCTTGGAATTGGAAGGCAGAGCCGGACAAAATCCGTTCCATACCGGGTTGAACTACCAGCTTGGCCGCTGGACCTTCCGCCGCTTTGTTTACCAATAGAAGGCCGTTGCCTGTTTGCCGTTCACCGCCGTCAGAGCCGTGGTTCAGCATCTTCCGGCTGGTTTCCCCCGGAAGCTTGGCAACAAAGGTTGAAGAACCACCGCCATCCAAATTCATAGCTTGAACCACGCCCAGGTCATGGAGAATCCTGGCCAGCTCAACAGTCTCCACCCCTTCGCTGAAGCCGGGTGCCCGACCGTCAATTTCGAACAGTACAATACTGCCGTCAGCCTTGGTGCCGATTGCAGTCCGGGGATGAACCCCTTCCGGACCTACATTCGTTTGCACTACGCCGTCTTTGATCAGCGGACCTTGTCCGCCAATGGCTACCTGCACCTCATCCCATGGGGCCTGGAAGGCTAAGCTGACACTAACTTCATCCCCCACCTGCAGCCCCGATAGAGCCTGCCGGGCCGTTCCGGATGCAGAGAGCACTACCGTGCCCTGCTCCAGCGGGGTGTCCCCCTGGCTCGGACGTAGAGCATGCACCTTAAGCTTCATGGTTTGTCCGCTTTTGATCTCACCCTCAACAATGTCCAGTATGACTTCATCACCCAGGGCGGTTGTCTTCGTAGACGTTGAATAGTCCGTTGTATACAGCGCCAGCTGGTTGTCCTGCCGGTACCGGTTAATATGGGTCAGCGGAATAGCAGCCCCATTAATCGTCAGCGTCTTCGTCAGCACCGGTGTTCCATAAACCGATACTCCATTCCGGGTCAATCCGAATGCGAAGGTATTTGTAGGGCTGGTCAGGATCCGTCCCTCATCCATAAACAGCCCATTGGGAACCCCGGTGGCATGACCGGTCAGATCGTAGAAATCTCCATTGATGGCGGCAATAACCCGGTTGCCCGGTTTGTCGGCATAGTTCGCCATCGCCGTTACACCTTGCATACCATACATCTTGCCCGATTTGGTACCGGCCTTTAATTCAAGGTTGGTATTCTTCGGGTCAAACTCAACCATATGCATCTGTTCTTTTCCCCGGTCGATGGTCATATCGTACCAGGTATAAACAGCTCCGGGAGCCAGTTCCATCTTGCGCATATCTACAACCTGACCGAAGTTCGCACCCGGCAGCGGATCAGCGTACCCCCGTGCCTGAGGCAGCAGTCCCGTTGCCAGCAAAATAACTGCCAGCCAGAGTCTGATGCTTTGTACTGCATTTCGCTTTCGCATGAAATGAATTCCCTCCTCATCCTGTTAACAGCCTGTCCCGGTTAAATAAGCGGACTGTATACAAGTATGGAAGGGTTTTGTTAACTAACGAACCGTTTTATTTAAATAAATTATTAATAAAAGGTGTAATTTCCCATATATTCATCTAGTTGTATACCAAAAACTATTATGGGCAAATAACCCAATCAAACCTTTCCTACAAAGCTCCGCCGGGATCGAACTCCACTTTACTTTAGGTTAGTATCTATCAAAAATGTGCATACTTACATTAGACAAGATATATTACTATAATAAAGGTTGAGCCACGCCCAGCTTGTTATTTATGAAGGAGGAAATAAACATGAACCAATTGTTCAGCACATACAGCTTGAAAAGCCTCGAGTTAAAAAACCGGATCGTGATGCCTCCCATGTGTCAATTTTCTGCAGCGGGCAAGGATGGAGCGGCAACGGACTGGCATTTTGTGCACTATGTGAGCAGAGCTATCGGCGGAGCGGGTCTGATCATCATCGAAATGACCAATGTAGAGCCGGATGGACGGATCACGGATTATGATCTAGGATTATGGTCGGATGAGCAAATTCCTGCCCTGAAGCGGATTGTGGATGCCTGCCATACCTACGGCGCGAAGGTCGCCATCCAGATCGCCCATGCGGGACGGAAGGCTGTAGACGCAGCTGTACCCGTAGCCCCTTCTGAAATCCCCTATGACGAAAAATCCAAAACACCCCGGGCTTTGTCCACGGCTGAGGTTCAAGAGATGGTGGAAAAGTTCCGGCAGGCGGTACGGCGCGCTGTGAAAGCCGGATTCGATGCCATCGAGCTTCATGGCGCCCACGGATATTTGATCCACCAGTTTCTATCCCCCATCACCAATAAAAGAGAAGATGAGTACGGCCAGGACCGCACCCGATTCGGCAGGGAAATTATTGAAGCAGCGAAAGCGGAAATGCCCAACGGTATGCCTTTAATCATGCGGATTTCTGCCCGGGAATATATGGAGGGCGGATACGGGTTACAGGAAAGCATTGTTTTCTCTAAAGCATTCAAAGAAGCAGGCGTGGACATCCTTCACATCTCCACAGGCGGGGAAGGCCCACTTGGTGTGTTTGAAAAGCCGGGCTCCCACGCGGCGTACCAGGTTTCTTTTGCCAGAGAAATCAAAAAAGCAGTGGAGGTTCCGGTAATCGCGGTTGGAAGGCTGGATGATCCTATTCTGGCAAATGCCGTAATCGGCAATGAAGAAGCGGATCTGGTGGCTGTAGGCCGGGGTATGCTGAGGAATCCCCACTGGGCACTGGAAGCGGCAACCGTGCTGAAGCAGCCCGTTAATCCTCCGAGACAATACACTTCAGGGTTTTAAAATAGCCAAAAAAGCGGCAGCTCCGGACGGAAAGTCCCAGGCTGCCGCTTTCATTAGGAGCCTCCACCGGCGAGGGCGCAAATAAGAGGCCCCAACTGGTTCCGCCAGATCGACTCCGGACTGTAGCGCTGGCGCACCAGAGTTTTTGCATGCAGCACCGGGTTCTGCTTCATTCGTTCCACAATATGACCGGCATGCTCCTTCAGATAGTCCGTTTCGGACGGATGATAGCTCTCCCTCGTATCATACCCCATATTACGGGCATTCCAGCGCATAAAATAAGCCCCAAGCCGATTGCCCAGCTCCTCCAACGCGGGAACCGCCTGATTCAGAACAAGAAAATTCCCGCCGCTGGCTGCCTCCAGCACAATTAAGCCGAAGGATTCCGAAAAGGATGAACAAATAAACAGATTGCTGAGCCGGAATAACTCCAACACTCCCCTATGGGGGAAGCCGTCGCTCCACCCTAAGTCGGAGGTGAATACGATGTCCCCTTCAGGCAAACCCTGCTCCCGCCCCTTCTCCCGAATAATGGCTTTGTACCGGTCGGAGTTTGTATCCAACGCCGGGAAGTCACAGCAGATCAAGCGGACGGACCAGCCGGATACCGTGCGGACGGCGCCTGCAAGAGCCGCAGCTTTCTCGAATTGCTTGCCTGACGAGAGACGCCCCGGGTAAATGATCAGAATATCCGGCGAAAGCAGATCTATTTTCCCCGCCAGTAATTTCACGTCCCCGCTTGCTTCCGCCAACAGATCGAAGCTGTTGCTGATATGCCGGCAGTTTTCGGTCCCGGTATTGTATTGGTGGGACAACGCCTCCAGACCAGCCTCCGTTGGATAGATGAACGTTGTATTGGGCATTGGGGTGAATCTGGCGGAAAAGGGCCAATGTGTCTCCAGCGGACGGTTCACCGGCAGGGAATGGGTGAAGGCCAGGAATTTCACATGAGGCAAAAAAGGCTGGGCTTTCCGGATAGCCACATTGTGCACCAAGTGCCAGCCTTGGTAGTGGATATCATGCAGGATGCAAACATCCACATCCTCTAAATGACGGATGTAGTCCCCCGCAATGGTATCCGCCTCAGCAAAAAAAGTGTCATGTACAGTTCCTGCGGCAATGGAATAATCCCGCCAATGGATTTGCTCTCCTTCAAACCGGTTGACCACTTTCACCCATTGAATGCGCTCATCCCGATAAATCCCGTAACGGTCCTCCTCCGGACAATCCTGGCTGACCAGGAGCTTCACTTCCATCCCGGCCCGAAGCAGCATGCCCAGCTGTTCCTCCACAACATTCACTAATGAATAGGTCTTGGATAAACCATTGAACATGGTTAAAAGGGCTACTTTCACAGGCTCCCCATCCTTACGTGTAATCTCATGCAGAGGCTTTATTTTATATGCGGAGCCGAGCCTTGAAATACATATTTTCTCACGTGACCCTATATGATGTAGCATTGATCTTCGAATGATTGGGAGGATGCTGAATGGCGTGTGGAAATTTGGGCATTGCAAATGATTTTAATTTGTTTATTTTTAATGATCATACACAATCATCCGTGGACTCGGAAGGGCGCGTAGCAGTAGGCGGAACAGCAACCTATGCGAACTATGGGGTGGGTGATACCCTGCCTGTATCCACAACCAGACCGGATCTGATTATCCAGGGTAACGTGAATATAACCGGAGGCACAAACTTCGCCGGGAATACAGTGATTTACCCGGACAGCACGATCATCGCTTACACCATGACCAACAATAACCGCGTTCCGGACCAGCCGCTCCGGGGAACCCCCATCGATTTCGAGGCAGCTGAGCGCAGTCTGACCGAAACTGCCATCAATCTGGCCGCAATCAGCTCCAATGGGACGGTAGCAAACAATTTCGGGCAAATTGTTTTGACGGGGGTTGCGCCGGATCTGAATGTGTTCACCATTAACGGGAACAATGTGGACGGCGAAGGCTTGACCCTTGATAATGCCAACGGGATTAACATTATTGCTCCCGCCGGGTCAACGATACTTATTAATGTGGGCGGCAACAATATCGGCTTTGGAAGCTACGCCATTTTTCGCAACGGCATCACTGCCACCAGAGCGGATGCTACCCTCATTCTCTGGAACTTCTTCCAGGCCTCTAGGGCCTTTAATCAAAATATAAATATTTCAGGCTCGGTTCTCGCGCCTAATGCAGATTGGTCGGCCATCGGGTTCGGGAATATCGACGGCACCTTGGTCGCCAATTCCCTGACGAATGTTACAGGGACACTTGAGGCCCATAATGTTCCGTTCACCGGATGTTTACCTGATTTTATTGCGGATGAGACCACTACTACTACAAGCACAACTACAACGACGACTACAACGACGACTACGACAACTACGACGACTCCTGTACCGGATACGACTACTACTACCACCAGCACTACAACCCCGGTCCCCACTACCACAACGACTACTCCGGTACCCACTACGACGACAACCACTACCAGCACAACTACTACTCCCGTTCCTCCCACCACAACCACTACCGCAGTTCCTACGACCACAACCACCAGCACAACAACACCTGTACCGGCAACAACTACAAGCACCACAACAACAACCGTCTCTCCAGGTTTACCGGCCCCCCAGATTACAGCGGTCAAAACGGCTAATATCACTCAGGCCAACTTGGGGGATGTTATTACTTTTACCATTACCATCACCAATACAGGCAACGCACCTGCAGATATTGTGCTCAGCGAGCGGCTGCCCCGGGGGATTATCTATCTGCCCAACACGTTACGAGTGGATGGCGGCCCCTACGAGGGCATTGATTTGGGAGAAGATGTACTGCTGGGAATTATCAACCCGGGCCAAATCATCATCGCCCAGTTTGACGTAATTGTGATCTCCCTGCCTCCCGGAGGACAGATCGTCAATCAGGGCAATATCATTACCGTCAGTCCGGGGAGCTTGCCCAGAACCTGCAATTTGGGTGAACGGGTTGTATTCGCCAATGATACCGCTTTGCCCAATTTCGGCCAAGGAGTACCCGTGCTGCTTGTGTTTAAGCCCGGCATAACCCCCCTTGCTACCTCCGCCTCTCAAGGCCCGATGGTACTGAACAATGGAAGAACCGTGCTGAACCGCCAAATCCCGATACCCGGGGTTACGCTCCCGCCGCTTCTTGGGTTAACCATTCCGCTTATTCCAGGCGTTCCTTCACCCATCGTATCGCCGGCCAATGTGCGGATTCCGGTCCCCAACCCCCAGCCCCAGCCGAATTTAGTCGTAGTCCAGCGTATATTCCGAAGACAGGTATTCCTCGGCCAACGGCTCACCTACAGTGTATATATCATTAATAACGGCAATGCTCCTTCTGTGGAGACAGTTCTCACGAATATGGCCCCGGAGGGTGTTTCCTTCATTCCCGGCACAGTAAGGGTAAACCGCACCCTTCTTCTGGATGCCGTTCCCGCAGCAGGCATACCCTTGGGACCCATCCCCATGTTTCAAGGTGTACTGGTCCGCTTTGACGTGATCATCACCGGCGGGGACATCTTAACCAATATCAGTACCATCACAGCGAACTTCCGTCTGGCAGACCAGTCCCTTCAACGCAGGGAATTTCTAACTCAGCCCCTTACGGTTTCCGTTGTTCCGACAGGCACGGAGCAACTGATCAGTATCGAGAAAGCTCCCACTACCACCGTCACCTCTACCGGCTCCACCTATTCCTACAATATTACACTTCGAAATATTTCACGGTCAGTCCGGTTGGAGAATGTCATCCTCTATGACCGGCTGGACGAAGCCCTTCAATTTGTGTCCGGCAGCTTGCGGGTTAACGGAACTCCGCAATTGGACCCCAGGGTCGGCGTTTTTCTTGGGGATTTACTGCCCGGGGACATTCGAAACATCTCCTTCTCTGTCCGGGTCCAATTCCACCCCACCAACGATGTCATTCTCAACCGGGCAGCGGCCTTCTTCGAGTTCGCAGCCCGGGGGAGATGCTTCCGCGGAGCAATTATCTCCAGGCTGACAACGGTCCGGGTTCCCGCGGAGGAGGGGGAGGAGTAAGCAAGAAGGGAATAAAAAAAGCCGCTGTATGCGGCTCTATCAAAACTTGATGTTCATCTTGGCCTTGCTGAATTACCTCAAAAAGAAATAGACCGCCCTCGCCAAAGGTAGCGGTCTATTCTTAAGACAGTTCACCCGAAGCCGACCGCCTTTCAAGCGGTTGCTGCACACTGAGGAGCTGCTCCAACAGCTCCTCTTTATCATTCTACCCACAGTATAGCATAAACAGTATTCTTAACTTATCCACGTCATCTTTGATTCCTTAATTCCCCACTGCTCATCCTTGAAGTGTACAATACTCTTCACGCCGATGGCACCAAGCCCCGATTTATATTTGGACCCCTCAAATAATACTTCTTTGGAGGAAACGAAATCCGCTTCTTCTATCCGAAGCAGTATGCCGGCCAAACTCAGGGTGTCTTGGTTGAATAATCCCTTTTCTTTGAGCTGGTCAAAGGTGGCATCCATTACCTCGACCTTATATTTCTCTTTGAAGTAAACGGCTATCTGCTCCTTAGCAGATTCATCAACGTCCTTGAATGTACTCATATCAATGGCGATATACTTCATTTCATGGTTCAGGGCTTCATCCAGCTTTACCATAGAATCCAACGCGGCGATGTATATTTCAGCTAGATGCTCCTGTGGATCTACGCCTTTACTACAGGCAGGCAGGAGCAATGACATAAACAAAAGAAGGATTGCAAAAGGAGCTGGCTTCATGTTCATTCCCCCTTTACCCTTACAATGAATCATACTATCCATACAACGGATCGAAGCCAGATAAGGTTGCAAATTATTTACCGCTTGTTATAATCGCCATGTTGATACCTTCGATAACTTAACGAAACCGGGGTGGCATTCTTAATGAATTCAAATCAAGTCACATTTAGAGAAGCAACCATACAGGACCTGGACAGAATTGTTTATATTCTATCCGATGACGTTTTGGGCCAAACAAGAGAGCTTTATATACACCCTTTGCCAGAAAGTTATACGAACGCATTTCAAGCAATTCACTCCGACCCCAACAATGAATTGATAGTGGCTTGTTATGGGGAAGAGATTGTAGGAATGCAACAGATTACATTTACGACATATATGAGCCATCAAGGAGGCTGTAGAGCTACAATTGAGAGTGTTCGCGTCGCCTCCTCTGAACGCGGGAAGGGTATAGGTTCTTTGTTGATACAATGGGCGATTCAGCGGGCTAAAGAACGTGGATGCCGATTGGTACAGCTAACAACGGATAAAAAAAGACCCAAAGCACTGCATTTCTATGAAAAATTAGGTTTTAAAGCATCTCACGAGGGATTGAAATTACACCTTTAGGCCAGATCCGTAAAAAAGCAAGCTCCCTCCCGAAACTACATGGATGGTTGCTTGCTTTTTCTATTGGTTATGGAAATATGGTTCGTAACGAATTCTGAAATTCCGGCATCCCCTCTTTATTCCACAGCAGCTTCATCCAATACGCATGACGGTTGGGATCATAAAGCGGATTTCCCTCAATCCGTTCATACGGTCTTGCATGAAATACAACGACATCCTCGCCGCTTTCCGATACGGTAAAGCTGTTGTGCCCTGGACCGAACACACCCAACTCTTCATCCGTCCTCAGAACCGGGCAGCGGGCCTTGGACCAAGTACGTGGGTCGAGTAAATCCCCGTCTGCATCCGCGCTTAACAGACCCATGCAGTAACAGGCTCCTGTTGCGCTTGCGGAATAAGCAAGGTATATCCGCCCGTTCCTTTTGAGGACAGCAGGCCCCTCATTGACCCAAAACCCTACCCGTTCCCAGTCGTAATCCGGCGTACTCAGGAGAACCTGGACTGTTCTCAGCTTTACGGGTGATTCCATTTGGGCAATGTACAGGTTCGAGATCCCTTTTTCCCCACCTACCTTCTCCGCCCAAACAAAATAATAATTCCCGCCATGGTCAAATACAGTGGCATCCAATGAAAAGTCCGTAAAGGAATAGGGATCCTCATCTGCAGCCTGCATGATACCAAGCTCCGTCCATGCATCCGTTAACGGGTCTGGGCCTTGGCAGCCCAGTACAAAAGGACGGATGCGCCACTGATCTTCCATCTCACCAGCAGCGAAATACAGATACCACCGGCCGTCTATCCAATGTAATTCCGGAGCCCAAATATGCTTGCTCATCGGGCCGGCATTATGCCTGGTCCATATGGTAACCGGCTTGGCCTGTGACAATCCCGGCAGGGTTCGGGACCGCCGGAGCTCGATAGCATCATACGCCGGAACAGACGCCGTAAAGTAATAATACCCGTCTGTATGCTTATACACATAAGGATCCGCCCTTTGCGTGATCAAGGGATGAACCGTGTTTTGAACCTCCATCTGCCCGCCCTCCTTTCTAGTACACCTTCCGCTTCCATCCATTCAATTTGGCAAGAGCCTCCACGTAGAAATAATCTCCGTAGATCAGCGAAACGTTCACATTGGAATTCGCCGGTTTATGGCTTGTGCCGCCTAGAAGAATTCCCTCATGATCCGGCATATCCCAAGTACCGTACTGCTCCGTCAGGGCGCGGAGGATTCTGCATGCGTTTCTATGGTACAAAGAGGATTCCGCCGCAGGCACCAGCTCCGCAATTTCCAGAAGCCCCGAGGCTGCAATGGCTGCAGCTGAAGTATCACGCGGCTCATGCTCCGGGTTCGGGACACGGAAGTCCCAGGGGGGAACACCATCCTCCGGAAGTGAAGCCAGGAAATAATGAGCCACCCGTTTAGCCGCATCCAGATAACGGATATCATTGGTATTCCGGTAGGTATTGGCCATTCCGTAAAGCGCCCAGGACTGCCCACGGCTCCAGGAGGATTCCGGTCCATAGCCTTGTCCGCCTATGGATTCCATTTTTTCCCCTGTCTCCGGATCGAAGCTCACAATATGGCGGCATGAACCGTCTGCC
>JAEWMH010000191.1 GCA_023393235.1 Bacillota bacterium
ATACCAGCAAACCGCATTTCGACCAGTTTAAACACCGGATCCAGCCGGGGGACATTGTGTTCTTTGAGTTCGGACACAACCATAAATCGGACGGGCCTGACGGATATTACAATGGAATTTCCTATTATTATGATTTCATTCACGC
The DNA here is from genome assembly GCA_023393235.1 of Bacillota bacterium. Classification (GTDB taxonomy): domain Bacteria; phylum Bacillota; class Bacilli; order Paenibacillales; family NBRC-103111; genus Paenibacillus_AR. The sequence goes on from JAEWMH010000191.1 coordinate 146, forward strand.
TAAGGGTGCCCACTTCATCATTGTCGGCCCCATCGACCGGCATAGAGCATTCCAATATGATGCTTCCCGTAACCTATGGACATCTACCCTGGATGCTTTTTCTGCCGCAGGAAAGCGGTACGTAGAGGAAAAGCTTGCCGCGGGAGCCACCGATATCGCCTTTGTTGATTTGAATGCTCCGTCACTTGCTTGGTACACGGAATTATGTGCACGTTTGGGCAGGAATGCGGCGAGTACGGATTATTATTTCCGCGGAATGCAGGGAACAGAGGTGGACGGCACCCATCCCAATGATGCGGGTGTGGATCATTTTGCCAGAATGTTTATGGATGCTGCCAAAGCCATTGTGGATGCCCACCCGAATTCCCCTCAGGCAAAGGTATTAGCCGAAGTGCTGGCAGGAGCCAGAGACGAAACGCCATATACGGTTCCCCATTCCATTACAAGCTTAGGTCCGGCACCGAACAGTGCTTACCCCGAGCCTTATGTCACACCGGTCGCCTATCCTTTGGCGATCAATCATGTAGCATTAGATGTCAATAACCGTGTGGTTTCCATGTCCGTGACCAAACAAGGGGATCTGAACAGCTACGGCCGGGGGATTGTTCAAGTTTTTAAGGCTAACGGGGAGTTAAAGGGCACCGCTTATGCCGTTGAACAAATCGATAATACCATTGAAGGTACACAGGTCGTCACGTTCACCACTGACCTGAATCTTGAGGCCCGGGAAACATTAAACGCCTATGTAATGGAGTTTGAGGATAAACCCGATTATCCGTTGACGGATAAGCAATTGACTGATGTATTCGTTTTGTCTTATGTAGGCATCCCATTGGAGTGAATGTCACTGCAAAGCGGATAAAAGAGCACCTTATTACCAGGCATGTCCCGGCAATCAAGGTGCTTTGATTTTTTGCAGATTAATGTGATTTCAACTGCGCATTCTGGTGATGATAAACCGCCAGCTTATGGATGATTTTCTCACTGGAAGCATTAACCCCCTTAACGCTCACACGGTTGGATCCGGCCCGGAACCGCAGCACAGCCTTATCCAATGCACCCACTCCAGAATCATCCCAAATGTGTGCATCAGTAAAGTCAAGCACGATATCCTGATCCGCCACATTAAAATCGAAGGCATCGATAAATCCCTCAACGGAAACAAAGAACAGCTGGCCTTTTACCCTGTACACAATTTGATTACCCTTCAACTGCTTCGTTACCGCAACTTTGGAAATCTTGGCTGCGAAGAAGATGGCGCTCAAGACGATACCCACGATTACTCCCACAGCAAGGTTATCGGTAGCCACCACCATCATAACGGTAGCGACCATCACAACAGAATCGCTTATGGGCGCTTTTTTGAGATAAGAGAAGGAAGACCAATCGAAGGTACCGACAGAAACCATGATCATGATCCCGGCTAATACAGGCATGGGAATCTGGACAACTAGCCCACCCAGCACAAGGATGAGGAACATCAGGAACATACCTGCTACGAAGGTGGACAATCTGGTCCGGCCACCTGATTTGACGTTGATGACGGACTGTCCGATCATGGCGCAGCCGGCCATTCCGCCGAAGAAACCATTCACAATATTGGCAATGCCTTGCCCGCGGGCTTCTTTGTTTTTGTCGCTTTCGGTTTGGGTCATATCATCAACAATGGTTGATGTAAGCAGGGATTCAACCAGACCCACCACCGCCAGGGAAAGGGAATAAGGGAAAATAATCTGCAGGGTTTCCCAATTCATCGGGATGTCGGGAATCAGAAAGGTAGGCAGAGTTTGGGTAATAACTCCCAAATCACCTACTGTGCCCAAGTCCAAGCCGCCCCAAATAGCAACTGCGGTAAGAAGGATAATAGCAATGAGAGGAGCAGGTACCGCTTTGAAATAACGCGGCAAAACATATACAATAAGCAGTGTCACAGCAACAAATAGATACGTCATCGTGGATATCCCGAAGAAGTGGGGGACCTGGGCCATAAAAATAAGAATGGCCAGTGCATTGACAAATCCCATCATTACCGGTCTTGGGATAAACTTCATAAGCTTGGCTATTTTGAGCACACCGAACAGCAGTTGGATGATCCCGGTTAAGATTGTTGCCGCCAGTAAATATTGGAGACCATGTTCTTTCACCAGAGGGACCATCAGAAGCGCCATTGCCCCGGTAGCAGCTGAAATCATAGCGGGACGACCGCCGATAAACGAGATCAGCACAGCAATGCAAAAAGAGGCATAGAGGCCTACCATCGGGTCTACCCCGGCAATAATGGCGAAGGAGATCGCCTCCGGGATTAATGCCAGCGCAACAACAATACCCGACAAAATATCTCCTTTTACATTGGAAAACCATTCATTCTTTACTTTCTGCAGCATGCTTTGCTCTTCACTCCCTAATGTTTTTATCTCTCGTGTATGATCATTAGAGATCGTACCATGATTATTCCCAAAAATAAACCCTTTTTGGGAAAATGGATGAACGTGCTTTTTAGCACATACTTGACGAATCGGGGTTATATCATGCTTATTGGGTACAGCAGACCGTTTCATGATGATTTGGAATGCAGGAGCCAGCTTGAGCAATTGCAGGCGGTCCCCTGCGAAAGCTATTATGCGGAGGAGCATTCTTCTCCCAAAAAAAGAGTGGTTCTAAAGCAAGTGTTCCTTCAGCTTAAGCCCGGTGACACCTTCATTGTTTGCAGGTTATTTTCTCTTGCTGACTCCACGAGGCATCTTGCTGAGGCATTAGACCAGCTGCATGCTCAAGGAGCGTTTTTCTTATCGTTACAAGAGAACATCGACACACGGGAGCCATCAGGCAAGCTATTCCATCAGAATGTACAAGCCTTACTCCATTTCCAAAGCGACATCATCAGTGAAAATACCAGGCGGGGCATGTATGAGGCCAAAGAAAAGGGGCTGAAATTAGGCCGGCCGCGCAAGCTGGATGCCAATATTAAACGGGCGATCAGCATGTACGAAAGCAAAGCCTACAACTTAGCACAGATCCGTGAAGAAACGGGAATCAGTAAATCCACCCTTTACCGCTATTTGGAAAGCTAGAGCTGCCATTTTCGTATTTACATTTGGCCTCCCTCGGCTTATAATAAGACGGGTCAAAACAACTGAATAATGATGAACGCAATTAACCACTTTATTGTTTTTTGGATTCCAAAACAATAGGGTGGTTTTATATTTTTTTAAAGGAGGCAGCAAGAATTGATTCAGGTATGGAAGAACTCATTGTATGTATTTTTGGGCGCATGTTCATTTGGAATATTGTCCACCATTGTAAAAACAGCATATAACGAAGGCTTTACGATTCAGCATGTGATGGGCGGCCAATACGGCTTTGGCTGGCTTTTGATGTTAGGTCTCATGCTTATTTTTTCGAGAACGAAGGTAACCCTCAAGCAATTTATCCGGTTGGCGGGAGTTGGAGCATGCACATGCCTGACGGGTGTCTTCTATTATATGTCTCTGCAGACACTGCCTGCGTCCATTGCCATTGTGCTCTTGTTTCAGTTTACCTGGATTGGTGTGGGGCTTGAAGCATTCCTGTCCCGGAAGCGGCCCTCCAGAGCTACGATGATCTCCGTGTTGATCTTATTTGCCGGCACCATTCTGGCAGGGGGGATGCTCGGTGGCAGCGAGCTTGATCTGAGTCTTGCCGGTCTGCTGTATGGTTTGGGTGCAGCGCTAATGATGGCGTTGTTCATTTATTGCAGCGGAAGAGTGGAAACCCAGCTGCCGATTATCGCCCGCAGCTTCTATGTGACTACAGGAAGTTTGCTGATGCTGCTGACGATTTTTACACCCAAGGTCGTCCTGATTCTTGCAGAGACGCCCGCAATATGGCCGTATGGTATTCTGTTAGGGACCTTCGGAGCAGTGATTCCCGTGTTGCTGTTTGGTCTAGGTGCGCCGAAGATTAACCCGGGCCTTGCCAGTATTCTGAGCGCTGGGGAGTTCCCGGTTGCTGTATTCGCATCGGTTCTGGTGCTGCATGAGCAGGTGACCTCTCTGCAATGGCTCGGGATCGTGGTGATCCTGTTGGGTATTGCTTATCCCCAATTGAAGGCAAGCTCTACCTCCGCCAAGGAACGGATTTCCAAAGCAGCGTGAGCCGAGGAATGCAGGAGATATAAATCGTTATTAAAGAAACAGCGCCAACTGTCCGGTTGGCGTTTGTTTGTGTTTAAATTTCACATTACATTAAGGTTACATAGAATCCGGATTAAGACTGTTTGTTTATTCTTGACTATGTAAGGGAGAAACAAGCAGAGGAGTGAAGTAAGAATGACGAAGAAATCCAGGCTTCCCAGGGTGACGGCTGCAGCACTAACCTTAACGGTAGCAGCAAGCCTCTTTAACACAGCCTTAGGGGCCAAGGTGCAGGCAGCCTCCATTCCAAGCGGTCCCCAGGTGCCTATGGAGGTAGAGCAGTTTGCCGATGGTTTTTTTGGACAGCCGGAAATGAAGGAGAGCTTGGCAGGAGCCGCACTGGTTGTGGTCAAAGACGGTAAGGTATTGATGAAGAAGGGTTATGGATATGCCGATGTGGACAAAAAGGTGCCGGTGGACCCGGACCGGACCGTATTCCGAGTAGCGTCCATTTCCAAGGTGATTACAGCAACAGCCGTTATGCAGCTGGCTGAGCAGGGAAAATTGAATTTGAACCAAGACATTGCCGCCTATACCGGAGATGTCCAGATTCCCAATCGGACAGGCGCTCCGCTTACCATGAAGCACTTGCTGACGAATGCCACCGGCTTCGATTACGGGGATACATCCGAAATGTCGACAAACGATCTGAAGAGAGAGACCCCTATTAAGCAGTACATGCTGGACAATACCCCTACCGTTGTACGCAAGCCGGGAGACTATTACCGCTACGATAATCTGGGCTTCACCCTTCAAGGTTATATTGTGGAGCAGGTGACAGACCAGCCCTTCGGCGAATATGTGCACAAGCATATCTTTGAACCGCTGGGTATGATGAACAGCAGCTTCCGTCTGACACCCGACATTATGAAAGGACTGGCTGTTCCCTACAACCAGCTGGGAGAAGCTATGCCTGATTATGCAACGGTGCCAACGGAGCTTCCAGGGGGCGGAATGCTTACCACAAGCTCCGACATGGCTCAATTCATGATAGCTCACCTTAACGGAGGGACATTGGGAAATCAAACGATATTGAAGAAAGAAACAGCGGCAGATATGCATAAGCCCCAGCTTGCCATTCATCCTAAACTGCCGAATATGGCGTACGGCTTTGAATATGCAGCCCAGCAGGATTACAATGGATATAATGTGGTAGAAAAAGGCGGGGATTTAGAAGGATACCATAGCGGCATGTGGCTGATGCCTGATGAGAAGGTTGGCGTGTTTCTAACCGTAAACAAGGATTTTGAAATCCGGCAGTCTTTTATTCAAGCCTTCATGAAGCACTATTTCCCGCAACCAAGCAAACCGGAGGCTCCTAAGAATCAAAGCAAGACAGATCTGAAGAGGCTGGAGGGTGTATACAGCGACCTGCGCAACCGGATGTGGACCAGCCGCATCCGTGCTGAGGCCGGTAAGCTGATTGTGAAGGACCCGCTGGGTGAGCATACGCTGCAAGAAGTTGAACCGCTACTTTTCCAGGATGAGCAAGGTGCCAGAGCTGCGTTCAAGCTGGACAGCAGCGGAGAAATTGATGCCTTTTATTATGAGATCAAATCCGACAGCTGGGCACAAAAAATGCCCGACCCGCATCCTTATGCAGATGTTGCAGCAGATAGTGAGTATGCTCCATTCATTGCGCATCTGCAGCAATTGCAGGTTCTTGCCGATGGAAGCTCTGTTGATCGCTTTAACCCTGACGAGGCGATAACCAGGGAAGAGTTTATCGGCTGGTTTATTCGGTGGGCGGGGATTGCCCCTTCCCGGCAAAAGCCGGTGTTTTCTGATCTTGAAGGCAGCGCCTACACCAAGGAAATTCAGGCAGCTTATGAATTTGGGCTGATCCAAGGGGATGAAACGGACAGGTTTCATCCGCAGGAGCTGTTGACGCGGCAGGAAGCAGCCGCTATTGTATGGCGGATGGCATTCCGCTATTTACATGCCGAGCCACAAGAAGCTGTCCTTTCCGGGGAAACGGATTCCTGGGCAGAGGAAGGCGTCCGCTTTGTAGTAGGCAAGCAGCTGTTCGGTCCTGAAACAGTTGAAGGCGCAAACGGTTCTTACAATTATGACTCTATGCAGCCGATGACGAAGGAAGAAGCAGCTGCACTGTTATCGTTGTTTGCGGACCGTTTATTCTAATCCGGCAATCTCCCTCTTGCTTGGCAGTTCAGGGCAGGAGGGGATTGTTTTGACTTGAGGAGGAATAAATCTGAAGACCATTCTCATCATTGACGATGAACCGGAAATTCAGGAGCTATTGACCATTTATCTGAATAATAACGGTTATCAAACGCTTGCAGCCGGCAATGGGCATGAGGGGCTGGCAACGCTTAAGAGGGAGAATGTTGATCTGGTTATCGCCGATATTATGATGCCGGGAATGGACGGTTTGGAGCTGCTGAAGCGGATGCGTCCTCATTCGCCTATCCCGTTTCTGTTTATATCCGCCAAATCGGACGATATGGACAAAATTTTCGGCTTGCAGCTTGGGGCAGACGATTATATCGGCAAGCCCTTTAATCCCCTGGAGGTCGTAAGCCGGGTTCAAGCCATTTTCAGGCGTTTAGATGCATTTTCCAGGATTGAAAAGCAGGATCAAGAGGTAATCGAAATCGGTGATATCAAGCTGGATTTAAAAAGCTGCAGGCTGTACAAATCGGGAATGATCAAGGAACTGACGTCCTTTGAATTCAAGATCCTTGCGCTGATCATGGGACAGCCGGGCCGAGTTTTCACCAAAGCCCATATTTACGAGCAGGTCTGGGGAGAGGAATACCTGGGGGATGAGAACATCATCATGGTCTATATCAGCAAGCTGCGGGAAAAAATCGAGGATAATCCCAGGAAGCCAGTCTATCTGATCACCATAAGGGGGTTAGGCTACCGTTTTGAAAAAGGGTAGGGTACTGCCGGATAGGCGGCCGTTAAAAAAACTGTTCTTTCGCAACTATATGGTCATCAGCGGCCTGCTGTTTTTGACGATGATCCTGTCACTGTTCGGTGCTGACTTCGTGATGGACCGTTATATTGATCCGTTGGATCTTAAAAAAATGAATAATGAGAGTATTTTCCAATACCCGTTCGAAAACATCAGGGGCGAGCTGCTGGACGAATATGGCGGATGGTTTGAAGTCGTAAATGGGCAAGGGGAAGTCATCTTCGTAAAAGGGGATAAGAAGGATCCAATTACACATTATGCGGCTGGACAAATTTTCGCAAAAATGGATCTGGAACGAAATGATGATTCCATTAGCTATCATGCCTATCCGGGCGAAGGTCCCCATGGCGAATCCTACACGCTGTTATGGAAGATCCCGGAGCCAATAGGGAAAATCTCAGCGGCGCTGGGGATTTTCTTTGCATTGTTTTCTCTGCTTCTTTTTATAGCCAATTATATCTATTCCCGTTATTCCGTCCGGCAGGTCAAGAAGCCTCTTCGGCAAATTGTGGACGGCATTAAAGAGATGGAGCAGTTTAACTATACCAAACGCTTGGACTACTCGGCGGAGAAAGAATTCGCTGAAATTCAAGAAGCCTTTAACGGAATGGCGGAGCGGCTGCAGCGCACCTCTATGGAGAAGGAAAGCATGGAGAATAACAAAAGGAGCCTGCTTCTGCATTTATCCCATGACCTGAAAACACCCATCACCTCCATCTACGGTTATTCGCAGCTTCTGCTGGACAACCAGATACCGGATGAAGCACAGCAACGCAAATACATTCAATACATCTATGATAAATCCGCATATATGGCCCATTTAATTAAGGATTTGTTCGAGCTTGCGAAGCTGGACGACCGATTGCTTGCGCTTCATAAGGAGAAGGTCAATATCACCAAGTGGTTCCAGCAGCAGATTGTGGAATTTTATCCTGAAATAGAAGAGAAGGGATTCCGGTTGGAGGTGCAGGTTCCGGAGGAGCCGTTATTTGTGTGCATGGACCAGCTCCATATGACCCGCGTGATAACCAACTTGATCACCAACAGTCTGAAACACAACCAGCCAGGGACGTCGCTGTACGTATCATGTGAAAAAGCCGAAGGACAGGCTATTCTCTGGGTAGGGGATGACGGTGCCGGTGTAAAGGCTGACATTCAAGAGCAAATCTTCGAGGAATTTGTGCATAGTGGAGGATCCGGAAAGGACAGCTCCGGTCTGGGGTTGGCGATTTGCAAGAAAATTATTGAGCTGCATGGAGGCATCATCAAGCTGGAGAAGGATACCCGGTATTCAACCCTGTTCCGGATCAGCCTTCCCTGTGATCATCCGTAAAAGCCTTGGCCGATGGTTGGCTTAAGGCTTTTTTTGTTGATACTAGAAATGGATAAATTTATAGAAATTGAAGGAACCAGACCCCAAGCATCGAATGTTAAAAAACAGTTATATTTTGTAACAATTGGGGAGTGGGTGTCGAAGTGAACAGATGTTGTCGAATCGGGATCATGTTTTGCGTTTCATTATTCTCAGCAAGTACAATTCATGCAGCAGGAGCCGGGCAGGAATTATCTGCCGATTATGATCAAGTGCTTCCTATGTCATTGTTTAAATATGGAGATGCAGATAATCCAATCAAGCAGCAACCAATCCTTCGCACCAGCGGAAAATACGAATGGAAAGCAATTGATAAAACCTATGGTTTTTACGGATTTGGGAATAGCGGCACCGGCTTGTTTCATTATTTTGATAACAATAATATGATTCATGTGATAACGTCCGATGGCGAGAAGGTTTGGACGACTGAACCATTGCAATATAAAATTGAATCCATTCGCCGAGTGAACAACGGGAATCTTGTGGTAGTCAGTGATTTTACTGGTTCTACGGTAAGTGTGATCGGATCATCGGCACAGCCTGCCAATACCAAACGTTTGTACATTTTTAACCAGGAAGGTAAATTGATCCTGGATGAACTAATAATCAGTCCCTATCAGCCTTTTGGAGGCATATCCTTCTTTACTGATGAGCGGTTGCTGTTTCTTTCAGAGGAAGGTTTGGTCTGCACCGATCTTAATGGTAAGAAGCTTTGGGTAATGGGAGAGCCTATCCTTATTACTCAAGATAAATTAAAACAATGGTTTTCCAATGTGCAGCAAATCTCACCGGATAATAACGGCACGTTTAAGATTTACATGACAGATGGCACAGCTCAGACTTTTGATAAGGAACAGAAATTGCTATCATCGGAAAAGATAACGAAGGTTAAATTGCAAATTGACTCCAACCGCAGCTTGACCATCCACAAAAGAGAGGACGGTTTATACTTGTGGCAAAATGAGTGGCTTACCGAGGACGAGACGCGAAGCGCATATCTCGATTCTCTAAGCCGTTCCAGATGGACATATTATAACGTTCCTTGGAAAGGTGGAAGTTATGAGACCACCGAGCAGGATAATAACTTGGTTGCCAAGGATAAAGAAGGCCATGTGTTGTGGACATACTTTACACCTGAATCCCAGTTTGGCCATCCTTCGAATGTGATTGCGAACCAGGATGGTGATGTGTTTTTTACGGATAATGGCGGAAATATATATGGATTGGATTCTGAGGGAAATGAAATTTTTCGTTTAATCCGAAATTCGAGATCGTCTATTCTCACTACTCTGTCCCTGCCTCCTGATGGAGGGATAATGGGGGTAACCGGAGAAATCGGGTTGTTCCGAATTGCCAAATCAAGTATCGATGTCACAATAGAAGGTTTGCCGGTTACATTTGATCAAAAGCCCTTATTGGTTGAAGGTTCACTTCTGGTTCCGTTCCGGCCTGTTTTTGAAAAGCTTGGTTTAGCAGTGCAATGGGACGAAGCTTCAGCAACGGTTACGGGAACCAAACGAGGAACACAGATCAGAATGTTAATCGGAAGCCAAGAGGCGGAAGTGAATGGACAGCCTGTTCCTTTGTCCGCAGCACCGAAAATCATCGATGGTTCAACTTATGTACCGCTTCGGTTTATAGGAGAGGCTACAGGCCTACAGGTGGAGTGGGATGGGGTGGACCAGGAAGTGAGGGTTGGCAGCCCGGAGCAATTAGCCAAGCAAGCGGTCACCAGATTCATGAAGCATATTTCACAAGGTGATGATGCTAAAGCGACAAATGATTTAACGGACTCCAGTCGATCCATTATGGAGAGAGCGCCAACACTGGCTCCCTTCTTTGTCCGGAAGCAGTGGGAAAGCGACATGGAGAGTATAACAGCAAGTCCAACCGGTACGGATTCATTTCTTGTGAAAACTATACAGAAAAATTACAGCTTTGATTCCAAGGAAGTCAGAAACTCTGTTCGGGATTATACATATACCGTAAAACGTACGACAGATGGCCAATGGAAAATCGAAGACACCGATCTGTTTCGGATCGAGCCCTTTGATTCTTAGTCAAAAAAAATGACCGGGTTCATGTCTCATGACCCGGTCATTTTTTTTATTGATTTCCCTTTTTGATCCATTCGGCTATGGTGAGGACACGTTTGGTTTGATGGGCAACAGCCGTTTGATATGCCGCGGTGTCTCCTACAATCTTGTTATTTTGGTCAACTGCCACGCTTGTCCCATACGGATTGCCGCCGGCGCCGTATACCGCGGCGTCTGTATATCCAGGCGTTACTACAATGGCTCCCCAATGGTACATGGTTGTATAGAGCTGCAGAATGGTTTGCTCCTGGCCCCCGTGGGCATTTTGGGCGGAGGTCATGGCGCTCACCGCTTTATTGACGGTTTTACCCTGGAACCAGATGCCGCCGGTGGTGTCCAGGAACTGCTTCATCTGCGATGCCACATTCCCGAAGCGGGTGGGGGTGCTGAAGATAATCGCATCGGCCCAAACGATATCGTCCGGGGTAGCAACAGGAATATCCTTGGTCGCTTCCACATGTGCTTTCCAGGCAGGATTGCCATCGATGACGGTTTGCGGGGCAAGCTCCTGGACCTTCAGAACCTTCACTTCCGCACCTGCTTGTTTACCGGCTTCGGCTGACCACTGGGCTAGCTGATAGTTGGTTCCGGTGGAGCTGTAATAAATCACCGCTAATTTGATTGTTGACATTTTACCCGGCTCCTTTTCAATGAAATGAAAACCTTAAGTAAATATATCCCATTCTCATTTAATTATACAGGAGCTCTCCAGAACAACAACCTTAATAGTTTGTTAATGGTTTATTTAGAGGAAAGCAATGCTTATGCGCTAGACTAAATAAACCAGAACAGAAGGAGGGAGTATTATGGAGTTCAATCGCATATTATCTACCATCATGCCTTATGCCTCCCTTGCAGCAGGGGTTGGAGGCATTATTCTCTGCATACTTTTAACCGGATATCGGTTCTATAGAAAAAGAGGCGGCACATGCAAACTAACCAACGTGCAGAGTATTATTGTGTTTCTGCTGGTTGCCTGGTTGACACTGGTAGTTGGCTTAACATTGCTTGACCGCGGTGCCCATTACGGAGGGCGGATCAATTATTGGCTGTTCAGCGGGTATGTGGCTGCATGGAACAACCGCTCTTTCGGTGAGTTCCAGCAGATCGTATTTAATCTGATCATGTTTATGCCGTTAGGGTTTTTGTTGCCTTTGCTGGGAAAACAGTTTCAACGGGCAGTTCCGGTTGTGATGGTTTCGTTTCTCATATCCCTTGGTGTGGAAACGGCACAGCTCCTGACCGCCAGAGGAATTTTTGATCTGGATGACCTTCTGCATAACACGCTGGGAGGTTTGGCCGGGTTCAGTCTGCTTGATGCGGTTCTAACCAGCGCTAAGCAAAAAAAGCTTTCTATAGAATTGGCTTACCGGCAGCAGAAAATGCGAAACGGTCCAGTCCGCCAGGCTATCTATGATAAGTCCACATAATCGCTGACATCCCGCTCTTTTTTCAGTTGGCGGCTGAGGTAGTTGTCCTTCGTGATTTTGGTGGAGGAGTGGCCCACAGTCTCCGAAATCCAATCCAGCGGAGCACCGTTGGCATAGGAGGTTTGGGCAAAATAATGCCTCATGAAGTGGGGAGTGACCCGATTCCCATGTACCGTGGTAAGCCCGGCGGCAGCCATTTGCTCCGACAAGTAGGTGGACAAGCTGGTCAGGTTGTAACGTTTGCCGTGGCGGTTGGGATAAAAAGGGGATTCATCCCCGCTGCTCAACACCACCGGTAACCCGACCCGCCGCCGGTATTCCATCAGAACCTCCAAGGCGTAGTCTTTGATATGGACATGCCTGAGCTTGTCCCCCTTGGTCCGCGTGATCAGATAATGCCGCTTCCGGCTCCGGTCGTAGTATAAATCCCCCCATCGGGGCAGAATCACCTCGTTTAGCCGCATACCACTGGTAGCCAGGATTAGGAGGAGGGACTGCACCTTGGGGTTTTCCTTGTGAAATTCAATGGCTAAGCGGAGATCCGCTTCCTCTATATCCCGTTCGGGAATTTCCTCCTTGATTTTCGCCACCTGCCGCAGGCCCCGTGCAATATTCTTCTGAAGGTAACCCTCCTCGTAACACCAGGTCAGGAAAGAGTGAATAATGACGATCTTCTTCGCCTGAGTGTTGGATTTCAGGTAACGCTGCTCCAATCGTGCCTGAAACATCTCCATATCAAAACGGGACAGCTCCCGGATATCCCCTTTACCCGATTCAGACACATCCACCAAGAAGGTGGTCAGGGTCCGCAGATAATCCTCTTTTGTTTTGTCCTTCCTCTTTTTCTCACGGTTATGAACGTACAGATAGACCATTCCTAAGTTCGAAATTCCAGAGTAATCGTAATTGCCATCTTCATCTTCATATGAAGATATACTTTCACGAAGGTGAAGGTAATAATGACTGTTCATCAAAGTGGTAACCAGATCAACAATTGATTCACCAGATATCATATGATCTGAGGAAAAGAATGATGGTTTACCTGGTATAGTTAATTCATTCAAAAATTATCACCGCCTGAACATAAATTAACTTTTCTATTATACCAAACCTTATCTTCGAAAGGGAAACTCATATATAAAAAATAACTTTTGTAGACCAATCGAAAATAACGGTACATTCTTTTTGTTTATACATAAAGAATGCATTCATAATTAAAATGCCACTAATATTAAAAGGTTATGTTCGAATGAAAGTGTTAATTGAAAATAATGTCGTAATTGTTTATAGTAATATAAAACAAAGTCATGCGAGGAACGATAATGGATACATACATAAACTTGACAGAAGCGGCGAAATTTCTTGGCATCACCACCACCTCTCTTTACAAGATCATCAATCATGAGCAACCGGAGAAGCGGCTGGAGCCCGTCAACCGCACCACCCATCGCGGAGATGGAGGTTACCGGTTCCGGGCAACGGATGTAGAGGCGTTTAAGAATAGCTACGTAAAACAGGATCTGACCTCAGTGGAGGCAGGACGTCGTCTGGGAAGATCCCCAACCTTTATCCATAAGCTGATACGAGATGGTGTGATTGATTATTATGAGGAGGAATACAGGGGCAAACGGACTTTCTTCATTAAAAAGGAGGAACTGGATCGTTACCAAAACGAACATCCGGATTCGGGAAAGTCGGATGCCATTTACGATAAAAAAAGCGGGGTATTCCTGTACCAGCCCTTCGGCAAGGACGGCGCTGTGGCCAGGGTGATGGAGCTGAAGCGGCTGAACAATAAGAAAATCGAAGCCAAGCTGAGAACAGGGGACGGGGAAATCCTCAGCTATGAAGAAGCGCGCCTGCAAGGCTGGAAACCCTTGATCGAAATCACCGAACGAAAAGCAGTCAACGGATACGGCTATGCCCGTTTTGAATTCCCGAAGCCCCAGTCACAAGACTCTATTATTTACACTATTATAGAGGAGTTTTTCAAACAAACCGGCCCAGCCAATATGAAGCTGTCGCAGAATAACGGACATATTGTCCTTGAGGTAAGAAAATCGGTGCTGCTGGGGATTATGCCGGCTACACATCCGGATTTGATCGATAAGCTGAAGCTGTTCATCAAGTCAGGCGAGGTTATTTCCAAGTACGATGGCACGCTTATTGATACCGGGCTGGTTCCCGTTACCTTCTTTGTCTCGGAGCAAGAGAGGAAGGAACTGCTGCGGAAAGCGGAGCAGGAGGGCTTGTCCCTGCAAGAATGGCTAACGGGACGTTTGAACGCAAGTAACGAATAAAGAAAAACAGCTGTGTCCAAACAGATCATTCTGTCGGCGCGGCTGTTTTATTTATAATTGCACGATCTGCACTAATTTTCCCCTGGATTCCATGATCGTCACTAAGTCCCCCGGAGGAAGCCATACCGTGGCGGTATTTTCATTGGGATGTACGCCGATACACGGAAGCTGCAGTAAATCCTGATCCAACACAAAGCAGGCCTTCTGCTCCACATCATTCAGCAGCCCGAATGGAGTAACGGCACCTTTTTCCAGGCTCAAATAGGCAGTTAAATCCTCCTCGGATGCAAAGCTGAGGGGCCTTGTACCAAGCTGGCAACGCAACGCCTTAAGATTAACCGTTTTATCCTTTCGGATGGACACCAAATAGTAGTGCTGTTTTTTATCGTCGCGGAGAAAAAGGTTTTTGGCAATTTGATCGGCACCGGGTAAGGCAAGCTCATCCATTTCTTCAATCGTGTGTGCCGCGGGATGGTCTATAACATGATGGGGAATATTCCAAACGGCCAGCATTTCTATGATTTCAAGACGGTTCATATCCATCACCAGTTTCCATTCTTTGTTTCTCCATATTGTACGCGGTTGTCCCTGAAGAGGAAAGGGAAGGATTCATTATAGAGAATTAATGCGTTTGGCTGCTTCATCCCGGTCATTCCGGTTTAAATACAGTATGGCGATGGACAACATAAAACCAAACCAATAGGGAGGAGCATCTATTATGAATCATAAGCAGATGGAACGAATCCGGACAGGTAAAGGATTCATCGCAGCGCTGGATCAAAGCGGGGGAAGCACGCCCAAGGCGCTCCAGTTCTACGGTATCGGGTCGGAGCGTTATTCCGGCGATGAGGAAATGTTTGCGCTGGTTCATGAAATGAGAACGCGCATCATCAAAAGCCCGGCGTTCGACGCGACATACATATTAGGGGCTATCCTGTTCGAAAATACCATGGACCGCAAAATTGACGGCTTGTACACAGCTGATTATCTTTGGGAGAAAAGAGGCATCGTACCTTTTTTGAAGGTGGATAAGGGATTGGCGGAGACGAGCAATGGGGTTCAGCTATTGAAGCCGATTCCCGGCTTTGATGATTTGCTCCGGCGGGCGGTGGAACGTCATATTTTCGGAACGAAAATGCGCTCCGTCATTCACGAGGCGAATGAAGAGGGCATTGGCCAGGTGGTGGAACAGCAATTTGCTCTGGGGCAGCAGATCTGGTCGGCCGGACTTGTTCCGATTATCGAACCGGAGGTGGATATCAACAGCCCGGAAAAACAAGAAGCGGAACGGATCCTGAAGCGGGAAATCCAGAAGCAGCTGTCTGCCCTTGCTCCGGATGTAACCGTCATGCTGAAGCTGTCCATTCCCACAGAGGATAATTTCTACCGGGATTTGATGGCCGATCCGCATGTGGCCCGAGTCGTGGCACTCTCCGGCGGTTACAGCCGGGAGGAAGTCAACGGGCTGCTGGCCCGCAATCACGGCTTGATCGCCAGCTTCTCCCGCGCCTTGGCAGAAGGCTTGTCCGATCAGCAAACGAACGAGCAATTTAATGACACCTTGACCCGTTCCATTCAGTCCATTTATGAGGCTTCGATTACTTAATGATGACTATTGACATACAGGTCATCGCTGGATTATAGTATCATGTAACATCCACATATTGCTAAATGCAAGGAAAAGGAAGAGTAGTTAATCCTCCGGATTGCAGAGAGCCCATAACGGTGAAAGTGGGTATCCGGCATTAATGAATGAAGCCTTGGAGCAGCGGACTGAAAGAGGGAGTAAGTCCGCCGGGGATTCCCGTTAACGAAGCAGCAGCCATGTACTTCGTGCTGCGCACAAAGCGGGTTTTTAAACCAATTTAGGTGGTAACGCGGAAGCATAGCCTTTCGTCCTTCAACAGAAGGATGAAGGGCTTTTTTGATTTTAACCGGGAGGAGAAAGTTGAGATGTCACACCAACAAATGGCTGATTTGTTATTTCCGGATGTTACACAGGAACCGGCGGATCTATTTTCATTATATCCGGCAAGGGAACTGCCTCCGGAAGCAATGGTTACCCGTTTTGCACCAAGCCCGACTGGCGCATTGAATATCGGCGGACTTTACGCAACATTAATTTCCGAAAGACTGGCCCATCAAAGCAACGGTGTTTTTTATTTGAGGATTGAGGATACGGACAAAAAGCGCGAAATACCTGGAGGTGTAGAAAATATCCTTCAATCCTTGGTTTATTTTGGAGTCCAATGGGATGAAGGACCGTTCTTATCGGGAGAAGATGTTGGCAGCTACGGACCTTATAAACAAAGTTTACGTGATGGAATTTACCGTGTATTTCTGAAGCACTTGATCAGGGAAGGTTTGGCGTATCCCTGCTTCTGTAATGACGAGGATTTAAACCAGATCAGGCAATGCCAGCAGAATTTGAAGGTGACACCGGGTTATTATGGCGAGTGGGCTAAACACCGGAGCGTAACATTCCAACAAACGCAGGAAGAAATAGCTCTAGGCAGGCCTTTTGTAATCAGACTGAAATCTTCCGGCAGTCCCAATAAAAAAATCATTCATCATGACCTGGTGAAGGGCAGGATTGAGTTCCCTGAGAATGACCAGGACATTGTCATCATGAAAACAAATGGCCTGCCGACATACCATTTTGCCCACGCCATCGATGACCGGTTGATGGGAACGACCCACGTGATTAGAGCAGATGAATGGCTTTCTTCATTACCCATCCATATTCAACTGTTTGATCTCCTTGGTTTTCCGTTACCGAAGTACGGGCATATCGCCCCCATCATGAAGCTGGAGGGAACCTCTAAGCGTAAATTCAGCAAGAGGAAGGATCTCGATGGAACGGCGGAGTATTACAAAGCCCAGGGTTATCCTGGTTTTGTTCTAGGAGAATATTTCATGAACCTGATCAATTCCGGATTCGAAGAGTGGAGAACGGAGAATCCGGAAAAAGTCTATCTTGAATACTTGATTTCCACAGATAAAATGAACTCCAGCGGCGCCTTGTTGGATACGGCCAAATTGAATGATACCAGCAAGGAGGTCATCTCCAGGCTCACAAGCGAAGACGTATATGAATCTATATACAAGTGGTCTAAGGAGTTTGATGCTGAATTTTTCGAAACCCTTCAAAAAGACAAAGAATACACATTGAAGATTTTAAGTATAGGAAGAAATAGCACCAAACCTAGGAAAGATTATGCTAAATGGGCCGACATCAAACCCATGATTGCTTACTTCTATGATGGGTGGTTTGAGGAGGATATATCAGGCGGTTATTTGCTTCCGGATTCCATACGTATGGAACAAGCGCAAACGGTTATCCAAAGATACAGCGAAATGTTCACATTGGAGTGCGATAAAGAGACTTGGTTCAATCAAATTCAAAGACTAGCTGCGGAGTTGGGTTACGCCAAGGATATGAAGCTATTTAAAGCTAACCCTGAACAATATAAAGGTCATGTGGGTGACATCGCCATGATAATCAGAGTTGTGATGACGAATAAAACCCAAACACCTGACCTGTATGACGTCATGAAAGTGATGGGCAACCAACGGGTTTTGGACCGGATGCGGCGGTTTATGGCCCAAAAACAGCTTAAATTGATGTAAATGAAACCAATTCTCAATTGTGGCGTATTAGTGAACATAGCATAACAGCGAACAAAAGGGATGAGATTATGGTATGAAAAAACCGCCGATACTCTTATTGATCCTGTCCACGATGTTGTTAGGGGCATGTTCGGTGATTGAAGGCGCCAATCAATCTGTGCAGTACGTGGAACAAACCCAGACCTACATGAATTCCTTGGCCGACTTTGCCGAACAGGCGCCGCAGATGATGAAGGAGGCCGCTACCGATCCGGAAACCTTGCAGAAGCTGGAGGACCGCGTAATAAAGATGAAGGAGGATATTCTTCAGTTTAATTCGGCCAACGCTCCGGCTATTGCCAAGGATTTGCACCAGCAGCTCACCGACAAAAACAAGCTGCTGTTGGACGAGGTGAATCAAGTTTTGGAGAATGGCCACCTTGCTCTGGATAAGCTTCAGAACTCCGAAATCGTTTACACCATCCAGGATGTAACCGGCTTAGTGAACCGTATTGAGAATTTAGGGCTGTAAAGCTCATCCATCTTAGTAGGGGCTGTGCGAAATAGCTAACTGGAAGTAGCTCTAACGAATCTGTGCAACGCTATTTGATCACCTCAGGGCATTTCAAGAATCTAACGAATCCTAGCCACGCTATTTGTCCGAATATGCGCCGAAATGCTTCCAAACGGGCGAATAGCGTGTTACAGATTCGTTAGATTTTTATTATGCCCGTTTTTGGCGAAATAGCGTGCCACAGGTTAGTTAGCCGGATTTAGGGGGACCTTTTCCTGTGCCCTTAAGTTCCTCATTTTGTCACACGATTGACAAAAATTCGCGATGTTGCTTTAATTAGATAGACCCTAGAGGTTGAACATACAAAGAGAGAGACAAGATACGGGAGGATGGGAATCGTGGAGGCTTCCATGAAGGCTGGAACAGCCGTGAAAGAAAGAGATACAGAACAAGAAGCACAGCAGTATAAAGTATTCCCGATTTTGTTCGCCATGCTGCTCAGCGGTTTTATCGGCCTGTTTGGAGAAACGGCATTAAACGTGGCATTAACTCCATTGATGGGCTTGCTCCAGGTTGGGCCCACCACCATTCAATGGTTAACCACCGGTTATCTGCTGGTGCTGGGCGTTCTAGTGCCGGTGTCGGGTTTGCTGCTGCAGTGGTTTACGACCAGACAGCTGTTTACAGCGTCGCTGATTTTCTCTATTGCCGGCACTTTGGTGGCGGCGGTTGCGCCCAGCTTCGAAATCCTGCTGGTAGCCAGAGTATTGCAGGCCGTGGGTACTGCCTTGCTGCTGCCGCTGATGTTTAATACAATCCTCGTGATTTTCCCTGTTGAAAAACGCGGCGCCGCCATGGGGCTGATTGGCCTCGTGATTATGTTTGCTCCCGCAAGCGGACCCAGCATTGCAGGGCTTATTCTGGCCAATTTCAGCTGGCATTGGATTTTCTGGATCTCGCTGCCGTTTTTTCTGATTTCCTTGGTCAGCGGATTAATGTTCCTTCCGAATATTTCTAAGCTGACGAAGCCTAAGATTGATGTGTTGTCCATTGTTTTATCCACCTTGGGCTTCGGCGGTATCGTATACGGCTTCAGCAGTGCGGGCGGCCATGGGGAAAGCGGGGGCGGCTGGTCAAGTCCAGTTGTCATCGCTACGTTGGTTGTAGGCGCAGTATCCTTATTGCTGTTCAGCATCAGACAGCTGCGGATGAAAGAGGCGATGATGGATCTGCGTGCCTTCCGGTACCCCATGTTCACCATTGGACTGATCCTTATCTTCATCGCGATGATGATGCTGCTGTCCTCCATGCTGATTCTCCCCATGTACATGCAGCAAGGGATGGCCGTCAGCGCCTTGACAGCAGGGCTGGTATTGCTGCCCGGAAGCTTGCTCAACGGATTCCTGTCTCCGGTGATGGGACGCCTGTTTGACAAATTTGGACCCAAATGGCTTGTGATCATAGGACTGGTTATCGTCGCGGCAGCTCTCTATATGTATACAGGTATCAATCCGGGGACATCCTTGGGAATGATTATTACCCTGCATATTATCATGATGATCGGTATCTCCATGATTATGATGCCGGCCCAAACCAATGGCCTGAACCAGCTGCCACCGGAATATTATCCGCATGGTACGGCGATTATGAATACCCTGCAGCAGGTATCCGGCGCCATCGGTACGGCAGTAGCCGTCAGCATCCTGGCCGCAGGACAATCCAGCTATCTGAAGGGTGTGACCAACCCGGATAGCCCGGAGCAAAAGCTGGCAGGTTTCACCTCTGGCGTACAGAATGCATTTATGTTTGCTATGGTGTTGTGCCTGCTTGGCCTTGCGATCTCCTTCTTCGTGAAGCGGGTGAAGGTGGGCAAACATGCGACAAAGCACGTGGGGCATTAAAAGCCCAGACGATTTGTGATTACCAGCCGTGGATGGAACTGCATAGGCAGCCATCCGCGGCTTTTTCTTATACCAGTTTTAATATTCCATAAATAAAACTGAAACACTTTATTTACTTATTTAAATAACTTTTTTTTGAATACAGATACGTAAGTGTCGGCAAGAAAAATATAAAAGAACTTAGATATGCTGGTTGTGAACTATAATAATATAAGCGAATTGAGAATACGCCCAGATATACAAAATAAATGAGGATAATATATAAGCTCCAAATTTTCATCTTTTGTAAGAAGAAAGTTATCGTTATGAGAATGATCGTTACCATACCCACGACTATTTTTTCAGGTACCCATGACAAACCGTGTAACCGTGCAATATCAATTTGGAAGTATATATTTTTAGAAGGAAGTAGCAATACAGCAAGAAATAAAATGATATATAAATACAATAAAACCAGAATAAGGTTTATTCCGAACGGCCTATTATTCATTATTAATGACTCCTTATTTTCGCTTTTAGAAGAACCCCCATCAATACTGGAAATGAAGAGACAATATATTGTGGATATCTAGACCGTGGAGGCATCTGAAATGTTTTGAATATCTTTGGTATTTCATTTGTTATCATTCATTTGGCCAAAGTATATGATGATGTATTCCGTTAAGCAGAAGGTAGGTTTTCTGACAACCTCTGTGGAAGTAGTACGGTCTGCTTCGCCCACAGGAGTATGGCTTTGACTCTGGGGTTATGGGTTTCGTTTCGTTTTCCACTCTATTATAACTTGTTTTTCTCCTTCTGTGTTTCAGCCTATATTGATTTCGTGCCCGTTGTTGCTTACCGCAGCTTTTTCTTATTCCCAGGAATTAGAATAGTGGAAAAGTTTCCCTGGAAAGTGGGCTTACCGCACTCCTTTCTTCGACGACAAGTTGTATTCTGATTACAGAATGTACCAAATGAAGGAGGTGACATTTTAGATAACGCTTACAATTAGATTTATAGGAGGTATTTATGTTAAAGCGCTTCTACAGCCTTCTCATCGTCCTAGCTCTAGTACTTACAGCTTTTGTCCCGTCTATATCCGCAGCGAATGAAACGTTTGACCCATTCATCACCACTTCCGCAGATGCCGAAGCTCCACTTCAGAATATGGAAGCTTCCGATACTCCACTAGAAGCAGCGGCGGCAGTGCCTACCGTGCTGCAGAACTATCCCATGCCCTCGATTTACACCGCCTCCAGCGTATTTTCCTTACAGGTTAACGGCAGCAATGTGCCGGTAATCAGCTACGTGGGGGATTATGACTATGCGCAATTTTCTTTTTCCGGAAGCATCAATCTTGAGGTTACGGCAAGTGAAAACATCTCTTCTTTTTCCATCAGCCCCATGTCCAAGAACATCAAAGGGACCGTCAGCGGCAAAAAGCTGAGCTTTACCTTGACCTCCTCCACCTATGTCATCGTTAAAATTAACAATCTCAAGAAAATCGTCATTGCCGCGGATCCGTTGGAAACGGATATTCCCGCTTCCTCGGGCCCGGGCATCTACAATGTAACCAGCTCTCCCTATAATGCAAACAGCACAGGAAACGCGATGGCTACTGCTGCCATCCAGAAGGCCATTGACGATGCCAATCAGGCAGGCGGAGGCACAGTATTCATTCCGGCCGGCGTCTATAAATGCGCCAATCTTACGTTAAAAAGTAATGTAACCTTCTACTTGGCGGGAGGCGCCGTTATTGTCGGCACCGGCAGGGGTGAGGACTACCGGAATGACTTCCGGAAGGATTCCCGCAATGCGGATGGCACCTATTTTATCCGGACCGCTGTGGACTCCAGCAATATTACGGTACGGGGACGCGGAACCATTGACGGCAAAGGGATCGAAATGCGGGAGCGTAAAATGACGGCTCCGCCGGCAACCCATAAGCAGGGGGAAGGGTTCCTGAATAATCTGCTGGTTCCGATTCAAACCAGCAATTTTACCTTTGACGGTTTAATCCTGCGGGACGCCGGGTTCTGGATGTTCATGGTGGTTCGTTCCGATAACGTGACAATAACCAATTATAAGGGCTTCCAGGATTTGTACAAAATCGAGAATGACGCCCTGGACATTAACGAAAGCCAGAACGTATTAGTCAAGCATGCCATTGCCATATCGGATGACGACACCTATTCCACCAAAACCTGGCCCCAAAAAGGCATGTCCAAGGATTGGCCGGGCGCCATTGAGCATTTGGAAAATGTGGTGTTTGAGGATTGTCTGGCCTGGACCCGGTGCGTAGCCTTCAAGATTGGCATGGGCATCTGCACGCCGCAGATCGGCGTCACGGTCCGGAATTCGTATGTGTTTCAGAGCGCCCGGGCGCTGCTGGTGGATCATGGGTATACCAGCAACACTCTCCCAGAAGAGGGGTGGGCTAGGTCGATCACTTTTGAGAATATTGATATTGAACGGGTCGGCATTAATCAATTCGGGAATTATTGGCTGGGTGTGTCCACCAGCACCTCCGGCAATGTAAGCAGTGTGCTGGTCAGAAATGTCAATGTCAGGGAAACGGGAAGCCAGAAATCCAGGCTTTCGGGGAATGTCACCAAGGGTGGGATGATCGACGGAGTCACGTTCACGGATGTGTATGTTGGAGGCAAACTCGCCACAAGCGTGGATGACCTGAATATTAACATCGCCAACGAGAATGTGAAAAATGTGATGATTGCCAACTCCAAACCTCCCTTGTTTTCCGACGATTTCGAAGACGGAAATGCCAACGGATGGTCGGCCGCCGGCGGCACCTGGAATGTGGTTACGGATGACACAAAGGTGTTAACCCAGAAGGCTCTGACGACAGCGCTTATTACGGCAGGCAGCGCATGGACGGATTATGCCTTTGAAGCCAAGGTTCAGGTGCCTTACACTAACGCCAATGTGGGTATTGCCTTCCGGGTGAAGGATGCCAATAACTACTATATGTACCGCATCAATTCAACGACCAAAACTCTGGAGCTGTACAAAAGCATCAATGGAACCTTGACCATGGTGTCCAGCACCGATTTTACAGTTGTTCCGAAGCAGTGGTATACCCTTAAGGCGGTTGTAGAAGGGAATACAATCAAAGCCTATGTGGACGGAGCCCTGAAAACCGATTGGACCAATCCGGTTACCGAATTGACAGCAGGGAAGGTGGGCTTCCGGACAACCTCTGTGGACGTTCTATATGATGATGCTGTTGTGAGAGCCATTAACCATGCGCCAACAAACGTCGTTTTATCCAATAACCGCGTACCCGAAAACACCACGGCAGGAGGGATGGTAGGCATATTCTCCAGCACTGATCCGGACACAGGCGAAAGCTTTGTCTATACGCTGGTGGCAGGTAACGGGGACAACGACAACAGCAGCTTTATTATATCTGAGGGATCTCTGATCCTGGGGATTAAGCCGGATTACGAGGCAAAAAACAGCTACAGCATCCGGGTGAGAAGCCTGGATTCCGGCGGACTCCCTATTGAGAAAAGCTTCACAGTCCAAATTACGGATGTAAATGAGCCTGTACCCAATCCCGGCTTTACGGTTAGCTTGTTCAGCGACAATTTCGAGGATGGCAATACAACAGGATGGACTCCCTCCGGAGGAACATGGAGCGTGGAAACGGATGGCAGCAAGGTGCTGGCCCAGAAGGCATCGGCAGCCGCTCTGATTACCGCGGGCAGCGTATGGACGGATTATGTGTTCGAAGCCAAGGTGAAGCTTCCTATTTCCAATGCGAATGCCGGGATTGTCTTCCGGGTCAAGGATGCCAACAATTATTATATGTACCGCATCAATTCCTCCGCCAATACATTGGAGCTGTTCAAATGTGTGGATGGAACCTTGACCAGTGTATCCAGCACACCCTTTACAGCCACTTCGAAACAATGGTATTCCATTAAAGCCGCTGTACAAGGAAATAACATCAAGGCCTATGTGGATGGAGCGCTGAAAATGGAATGGACCAATCCGGTTACGGAATTAACAACAGGGAAGGTCGGGTTACGGACAACCTCTGTGGATGTAGTGTATGATGATGCTTTGGTAGGAGGCAAATAATCCGAATAAACCGCAAGGGACCTGCCTGGAAGGATAAGGCGGGTCCCTTCTTTATGGTGTCCGTTTCAGTTCTGCATACCGCCTGACTTTTGCTTGTGGGTATTCCCACTGGGGGTATAGGCAATCAGCACAATGTTTTGATGAGCCTTGCTGCTGAGCTCGGTTTCAAAGCTTTTCAGAGCGGCGACAGCGGTGTCGTCCAGCTCGGCAGGGCTAAAATCCCGGTAATTCACGTCCATGCCTCCGTCTCGTATATAGTAATCCTTCGGCTTCAGTATAACCAATGGCAAACAAAGGAATTCGCCTCGGCAGCGGAGGTTTGTACATTTTGGAGAAAATATAGTAAATCAGCCGTTCCTCTTCATCGGGAGAACAATAGAATAGAAGAACCAGACTGTATGAATGAGGGTGATGGCAATGGCTGATTCCTGCAACCGGACCGCCTCCGGTTCCTGTTCAACGGCGTTTGGCTTTCAAACCCGCGCATCCGGACCCGCCTCGCTTGCCGAGGGATCCAATACGCTTGCTGAGGGTAGCTCAACTCATGCGGAGGGTTTTCAGACCTATGCAAGCGGAGATGCTTCCCATACGGAGGGCTCCAATACGGTAGCCTCCAGTACCGCGGCCCATGCGGAAGGTTATCTGTCCGTAGCCAGCGGGGCGGCAGCCCATGCGGAGGGTCTCATGTCCAATGCCGCCGGGGCAGGGGCGCACGGCGAGGGAATAGGCACGAACGCGTTGTTTAACGCGTCCCATGCCGAAGGCTCCAATACCTCCGCTATGAACCTGTCCGCACACGCGGAGGGCAACCAGACGGTGGCCTCCGGGATTTCGTCCCACGCCGAAGGGGAAAACTCGTCTGCCACCGGGACCACCGCCCATGCGGAGGGTCAGGGTACCACTGCCACCGGGCAATCCTCCCATGCCCAAGGGGAGAGCACCCAGGCCTCCGGCCGTGCGTCACATGCGCAGGGGTACCAATCCGCAGCCAGCGGAATCTATGCCCATGCGGAGGGTCAATTGACTGACGCCTCAGGGGACCTGTCCCATGCGGAAGGAAATCAGACGGTAGCCTCCGGCCAGAACGCCCACGCGGAAGGAGCGCTGAATACCGCCAGCGGATTTACGTCCCATGCCGAAGGGGTTAACACCGTGGCGTCCGGGTTCTTTTCCCATACGGAAGGACAGTCTACCAACGCCAATATGCTGGAGGGTGTGCACGTGATGGGGCAGTTCGGGTCAGCTAATGAGCTCTCCTACTCCTGGTATCTGGCCAACGGAACGGATGCAAGCACCCCCGGCTTAGCCGCAAAAATCTTAAGCGACGGCAATGTAAAAATTGATGGTACCGTCAGCAGCCCCGCAGCCGATTATGCAGAGATGTTACAAACGGCGGATGGCCAGCCTATCGGCCCCGGGTATTTTGTGACGCTGGAAGAGGATAAGGTGCGCACCGCACATGAAAGGGACGGCTATATCCTCGGAGTGACCAGCGCTAAGCCGGCTTTTCTGTCAGACAGCGGGGAGATGCGCTGGAAGGATAAATTTTTGACTGACGAGTGGGGAGTAGCTCTGTACGAAACAGTGATTATACCGCCTGTATTCGATGCCCGCGGTTTGATCGCCGTGCCAGAACGGCCGGTGCGGCGCCCTGTGCTGAATCCGGCTTGGGATCCGGCTTTGGAATATATACCGCGCAGCCGGAGGAAGGAATGGGTTGCCGTAGGCATGCTGGGCAAGCTCCTGGTACGCGACAACGGGACATGTAAACCCAACGGATACTGCCGTCCAGACAGCCGCGGAGTGGCTGCACCGTCGGACAACACCGGCTACCGGGTTCTGCGGCGCACCGGCCCCAACCAGATTCTGATTTTGTTCCGGTAACCCGGAAAAGTGGCTCGCGCAGTTCATTTGACAACAAAGTAAGACAAATGTAGAATACCAATACAGACAGTTGTAGAAAATGGAGGTTCTGTATTGAGGTCATGAAAAAGCTTCCGGATGCTGAATTTGAAGTCATGAAGGTGGTATGGGCCAATGAACCCCCGATTACCACCAGTGTAATTATGGAGCAGTTGGGCAGGGAAAAGGCATGGAAGGCCCAAACGGTGATTACGCTGATGGTAAGGCTGGTGCAGCGGGGGTTTGTCCGTACCGAAAAAAACGGCAAGGAACGCACCTATTTTCCGATTATCGGCAGAGAGGAATATTTGAAGTTCGAGTCCGGGGATTTTATGGACAGGTTCCATGGAAATTCGTTCCGGAGCCTGGTAGCCATGCTGTATAACGACAAGAAGATTGATGACCATGATCTGGATGATTTGATGAAATGGCTGAAGGAAAAGAGGGACTGATATGCCGGGTTTCTTGGCAACCTTAATAGGCAGCTCTGCTGTCATGTCGGTTTTATCCGCAGGCTACCTGGCCGCAACCCCCTACCTGTCCAAACGCTACTCGGCCAAATGGATGTATTATATCTGGCTCATCGTCATCCTGGGATGGATTTTGCCGTTCTGGCCCAAGCTTCAGCATCAGCTTCTCCCGGTTTCCATTCCGGAGCTGCCCGTTATTCCAAACACATATTTTGGTATAGAGGAAGTGAATCTGACTGCAGGTGGGATTTACCCGGCGTCATCCATTCCGCTCTGGTGGATTATCGGAGGGGTTTGGGGGATTGGCGCAGCGGGGATCACGGCTTACAATGTTTGGCGCCATCAGCGGTTTCTCCGTTTGGTCAACCGTTGGGGAGAGGACGTAACCGATCCCAAAGCCTTATTGCTCTTGAAGTCCTTACAGGCAGACATGAACATCCGCAAGCGGGTCCGGCTGGTCACTTGCTCCTTTATTACCAGCCCAATGATGACCGGTTTTTTCCGCCCGGTAATCCTAATGCCTTCTGTTCCCATGGATACGGACGAGCTGGCCTTTGTGTTCCGGCATGAGCTGATCCACTATAAGCAGCATGATCTCTGGTACAAATCGCTGGTTTTGATTACGACCGCCGTCCATTGGTTTAACCCATTCGTATATGTCATTACCAAAGCCATTGAAGTACAATGTGAGCTCTCCTGTGACGAAAGGCTTGTACGGGAAACCAGCCTGGAGCAGCGCCAGCGCTACAGCGAAACCATCATCGGCCTGATCAAACGGGGGACCAAACTCCAGACCTCCTTATCGACCCATTTTTACAGGGAGGGCAACAGTGTCCGGACCCGCATCTTCCGCATCATGGACAACACGCCCAAAAAAACGGGAATTTCCCTGCTGTGTATCGCGCTAGTGGTGATTATGGGAGCAAGAATGGTGTTTGCCTTCAGCCCCGCAAGCTATGAGTTGGCAGAAGGAACAGCCAAGCAAGAATCCTTTTACAAGCATAAGCAGAAGCAAATCATTGATGTGGATGTACAAACCCTGGAAAGCAAGGCAATGGTACCGATGCCGGGAACATACAGCCTGCAGGCTGGAGATACGATCCGTTATGACATCCGTACGGAAGCAGGCAATCAGAACGTCATCATCAAGCTGGTCCGTGATGATGGCACCGGCTCCGGTCACAAAGAAACCTGGTTGGCTGTTCCCAAAGAGGGTATAAACATCACAGAGAAGCAAGCGGGAAGCTATTGCTTGTTTATCTACAATAAGCAGGAAACGCCGCTTCATGGTATCAAAGGTTTCATAAAAATCATTCGGTAATCCAGGCAGCCCCGGGCGGCTGCTTTTGTTTTAAATATAAG
Source organism: Bacillota bacterium (assembly GCA_023393235.1). Taxonomy (GTDB): domain Bacteria; phylum Bacillota; class Bacilli; order Paenibacillales; family NBRC-103111; genus Paenibacillus_AR. Next base: position 28,298 of record JAEWMH010000191.1, read on the forward strand.
CCTAACGCCACCAAGAGGAGCTGTAGCGATGGAAACCACTTTTGCCAAAGATATGCTGACCATGATGCAAATGAAGGCCAATTTGGAAGCCTGTATTCTAGGGAAAGCCGCTGAAATCGAACTGCTTCTGACAGCTGTGCTGGCGGGGGGACATGTCCTGCTGGAGGATGTGCCTGGAACGGGGAAAACGGTTCTTATTAAAGCGTTGGCCAAATCCATGCAAGGAGAGTTCCGGAGGATCCAGTGCAATCCGGATTTACTGCCGACGGATATTACCGGGGTTTCGATTTATCACCCCAAGCTGGAAGCCTTTGTGTTCCGGCAGGGACCGGTGTTTACGCATATTCTGCTGGTGGACGAGATTAACCGGGCGTCTACGAAAACACAATCTGCCTTGTTCGAAGCCATGGAGGAGCACCATGTAACTGTGGATGGGGAGTCCCATAAACTGCCGGAGCCGTTCCTCCTGTTGGCTACCCAGAACCCTGTGGATTTTGATGGCACCTATGTGCTGCCGGAGGCGCAGCTTGACCGTTTTATGCTGAAGCTCAGCCTGGGCTACCCCGATCGGGACGCGGAAAAAATGATTCTGTCCACCCATGCCTCAAACCATCCCGTCAGCCGTCTTGAACCGGTTCTGGATATGGAGGGGCTGCAGGATATTCAAGAACGGGTGAGGCTAGTTTATGTGGATGATGCCATTGCCGATTATGTGGTTACTCTATCCAGGGAAACCAGAGAGCATGAGGCCGTGTTCCTGGGCGCAAGTCCGCGGGCGACCATTGCACTGCTACAGGCGGCCAAAGCATTGGCTTATCTGCGCAGCCGCTCCTATGTCACACCGGATGATGTGAAATATCTGGTTCCTTATGTGTTCGGGCACCGGATTATACTCCAGCCTGAGGCAAGGATGGACAGCGGCGCTTTGGATACTTTGTTTCTGTCCTTGTTCCAGCGGGTGCCGGTCCCGGTGCGGGTGGAACGTTGATGGGAAGGCTTCAACCGGTAAAGAAAGGGGGCAGAATGCTCGGATTGGGGAAAAGGGTTCATGTTTCCGGACGCCTATTCGGCGTTGCTCTGATATTTTTCTCCAGCTTATTCTTCATGCTGATCCAGGGCGGCGAGCTTGCTGCCATGATTTTCATTATCGTTGCCTTATTGTGCCTGTATCTGGTATTCAACCGTTGGAGCGGCATGTCACGGGCTGGGATCGTCCGGACCTTCCCTGGTGCCGGCCACCACTCGCTTATGGAGGCGGGGACATCACTAAGCGTAAGCCTCCAGGTGCAGCTTCCCGGCTTTTGGCCTGTTCCTTTTTTGCGAGTGAAGGAGCGGTTAGTCCGGCGGGACGGGGGCAGAGAAAGTATGGAAACCCTGCTGGTTCCTGGCTGCAGGCGGAAAGCGGAGGTAACCTACCGGACACCTCCGCTTAGCAGAGGTTATTACAGCTTTGCCGATACGGAATGCATAACCGGGGATATCTTCGGACTGTTTCAGCACCGCAGCCGGTTCGGGTTGCCGGATACCATTGCGGTGCAGCCGCAAAAGGCGCATATCCGGGAATGGAAACATTTGACCCGGATGTTCCAGGGCGGCCGCCATTCTTCCGCAGTAGCCCGTTATCCCCGGGAAACCATGCAGCCCAATGGTGTGCGGGAGTTTGTCCCGGGAGACAGACTGTCCCGCATTCACTGGAATGCCACTGCCAAAACCGGTGCTTTGAAAACAAGGGAGTTTGAGCGGGAGGCTGTCCCCCGGGTGATGATTATCCTGGACAGGGACAAGCAGTCCTATCCCAGCCGGGAGCATGTGGAGCTGGCTGTTTCGACGGCCATTTCCCTTGCGGATTATACCATCGGTCAGGGGCTGGCGGTGGGTCTGTTGTCTGCAGGGAAACGTTCCACCTATGTTGAACCAAAGCCGGGCACTGCCCAATTGAATGGTATCGCAAACCATCTGATTGATGTGGAGCCGGACAGCGGATTGCCATTGATGGAGGTACTCCGGGAATGGGCAAAAATCCTGGTCCCCGGCTTATTCCTGATTATCATTTCCCCGCAGTCCGGCACAGCCGTGAACCGGCCCTTGGCCTGGATCAAACAGCGGGGCATGAACGGCTGCCACATGTGGATTGCCCCGGGCGCGGCCGGGTCCGAACGGGAGCAGTGGAGTGTGCCCTTGCGGGCGGCTGGGGTATGGGGCTATGCTATACCATCGCTGGATGAGCTTGCTCATGAATTGGAGGACCCGATGAAATGAAACAGCAGCGATGGAAAAACATCTTAATGCGGATTGGGCCGGAGGGACTTCCGGTTGTATTGACGGGACTGTTTCTTCTGCAGTACGTTCTGTGGATGCAGAAGGAGGAGGGAGTCTGGCTACCGGATACCGTGACCATTGTTAAGCTCACTCTATTGTTCACGGTATTGACCGAGTTATTGGTTTTTGTGCCTTGGCTGCTCCGCCATGTGCTCCAGGTAACATTCCTTTTTACGGTTACCGGCTATAAGACCGGTTATGTGCCTGTATGGCGGAAGCCGGCGGAGCTTCGGGAAACGGTCCTGCTCATTCAAGAAAATTTCATACCACTTGAGCCCTTTATCTGGTTTGCTTTAACCGCATGGCTGATCACCCTGTTTGCCATCAGCATGATGAAGACGAAGAAGCTGGCTATGGCCGCGTTGGTTTTCACTGTTGTTGCCCTTGCGGTCCGGGATTCCACCGGCACCCTTGATCTCCGGGGTGAGGTGGGGGTGGTAATATTCTGCGGTCTGCTGCTTATTATCCTCTGTCATGCCGCCGAATTGAAAAAAAACAATCCGGAAAGCGGGCTGCAGCTTTCCCGTTATACCCCCATTATTACGCTGCCTGCGGCCATCCTTCTTATCCTTGTGGTATTCCTCGGCATGCAGGCCCCCAATGTCCGGCCGGTGTTAACGGATCCCAATACCCTCTGGAATAACCTGCAAAGCAACCGCTCCTTCTTATCCGCGGGTGGGAATTCCCCACTCTTTCCTCCCGGCGGAGGCGCCGTCTCCGGGTATGGGCGGGATGATTCGTCACTGGGCGGACAGCTGACCTTGAATCAGACGCCGGTTATGTCGGTAGTTTCGCCCCAGCGCAGCTATTGGCGAGGTGAAACCCGATCCCGGTATACCGGAGAAGGCTGGGTTATCAGTGAGGTGGAGCGCGAAGCGGTATTGTCCCCTGTTTCGGCGAGGCTGCCAGTGGCCTCAGGACGGGAGCCGGACACCTCCCGCCGCCAAACGGTGGAGGTGACCCAGACGGTTACCATGGCAGAAATAGGGAAGGAATATCCGGTGCTATTCGGCGCCTATGCCATAGACAGGGTGCGGAGTATCACAACCGATGGACCAGGCGCAGACTTGTCTCCGCTTCAATGGTCGCCGCGGTTGTCCGAGCTGAGATGGACGGGGAACAATCAACGGATTTACCCCGTTTCGTATACTCTCACCTCGATGGTCCCGGTTGTGAGGGAGGAGGAGCTGCGCAGGCTCCCGGCGAATTTGGCCTCCACTGCCGGACTGGAGGAGTACCTGGAACTTCCGGGAACACTCCCGGCCCGGGTCAGGGAATTGGCCTTGCAGGTGACAGCCCCCGGGTTGAACCAGTACGACAAGGTAAAGCGGCTGGAGCAATACCTGGCTGCTACGTTTCCCTATACGACTGCGCCCAACCTGAATGCAGGTCAAAGCAAGGACTTTGTGGACAGTTTTTTGTTCGAAATAAAGGAAGGCTATTGTGACTACTTCTCCACTGCAATGGCAGTGATGCTCCGTACCATCGGCATTCCCTCCCGCTGGGTCAAAGGATTTGCTCCGGGGGAGGCTGCAGGTGATGGGGAATATTTGGTCCGTAACTCCGACGCCCATTCGTGGGTAGAGGTTTATTTTCCCGGGTATGGCTGGCTTCCGTTCGAGCCCACATCAGGCTTCTCCCTGCCAGTCAATGGTTTGGCAGCGGATATGGCCGCTGATCCGGTGCCGGAGGTTTCAGCGGAGCCGGAAGCGTCCAGCGCACCGGAGCTGGCTGCTCAAGATGAGCCGGCCGCCGCTGCCGGTGACAATAAAAGCCGGGGTAGCTTTTTGGAGTGGACCGCAGGTGCGGCCGCGGCCGCTCTTCTTCTGGGCTCCGCGTGGGTATTCCGGCGGTATATCCCGTATTTGCGGAGCATTCGGACCAGCCCCGGCCAGATGGGCATGAACCGGCGGGTTTTGCTGGAATTGGAACGTTTTTTGCGTGATGCCAAACGCAGGGGCTATTCCCGCAAGGAGCATGAGACCGTAAGGGAAGCCGTACAACGTTGGAGCCATGAAGGGAGTTGGGCGGAGCCGGACGATGTTGAGGCGCTTCTCCTGCTGTTTGAGAAAGCCAAGTACAGTGATTTGACCGTTACTGAAGAGGAGTTTACCGCACTGACAGTGAGGATCCAGGCAATCAGGGAAAGATGGAAAAAGGGAGGGAGTCAGACCTATGTTAAAGCATGACAACGGCAAATGGATGCTGGCAGCCTTTTGGACAGGGATTCTGATGATTGCACTGCTATTATTCTATAATCTGTGAATGCACAGGCCGCGCATAGCGCGGCTTTTTTATTGGCGGGCAGGAACCCTGTATTTGATCCATAAGAAGAGGATAAGCGGGAATGCGATGTTGGAAGCTACGAAGAAGAACAAGGAAGGCAATCCGGTAAGCGGTGCATACTCCGCACCTTTTACGGGGATAAACAGTTGGTTTCCCAGCGGACCATCCGAGAAGAGGATAGCTGCTGCTGCGTTCCACCCTAGATGGCTGCCTGCTGCGATAGCCACGGAACCCGATGCTGCATATGCATACGCCCACACCCAGCCCATCACAAAGGTAGTGGCAAACACAATGATCATCAAAGGGATATTGCCGAATAAACCATACGAAAACCAGTGGTAAACCCCAAACGCGGCTGACGAAAGAACAATGCCCCACCGGACTCCCAACCAGCGGATAAGCAGTACAAGCAGTGCCCCGCGAAAGAGCAGCTCCTCAAACCAAACGGACTTCAAGCTCCACCACCCGGCAGAGAAAAGCTCTGACCACGTATAGCCGGAATTCATTTCCCAACCTGCGGAAGTGATGATGGACTCAGTCCATTTAACGGCCATACAAACGGCGAGTCCTATGAATAAAGCAAATGCAAATTGCTGTAAGCGCAACCCAACGGGTTTGTAGCCCAGTACGGACAATGGTTGTTTTACCGCATAACGGAGCAACACCCATGATACCAGCACAATCACTATAATACCGATCATAAAATTTCTCCTTGAAGTTTGTTATGGGCCTAATACGCGTCGGCAAGGAAAAGGTTTCCACATTATCCGGACCCGGTACTTGATCCTCCCCTCCAAATGGGGTATATTGTTTTTACATTGACATTACCGCAGGTCTAAAAAAGGAGGAGCCATGTCACCACGCACCAAGGAACAGAATGATGCCATCCGGGAGATGCGGATGAGCCAAATTATGCAAGCCGCGGCGGAGGTATATCTGGAGAAAGGCATTCATTTGGAAATCCGCGATGTTGCCGCGAAGGCGGAGCTGGGTTACGGGACCGTATATCATTATTACAAAAATAAACACATGCTTTTGGAGGATTTGCTGTGGGAGGCCCTGGCCCGGACGGAGACGGCTGTTGCACCCGCCTTGACAGGGGAGGTGGCTGCCTTGAAGCAAGCAGCATCCTTCTCCAGACTTCTGCTTCAAGCATGCATCCAGGATCCTTCCGTATTTATTTTACTTAAAACTGTTGCGGACAATTTCCATCACTTCCCGGGGAACCGGTTCATGAAGCTGTTTGAGAATTTTCAAGAACGGATTTACCTGCCGTTTGCAGGCATGATCCTGGAGGGATTTGGGGCTACATCTCCGGAGAAAACTGCGAACCACATATTTGGTTCATTGATTGGCTGCGCTGCACTAAACATCCATCACAATATGCGCCATGAGATGGACGTGGATAGCATCGTAGGTATGATTTTTTCAGGCATACAACAGAAGGGGAGTTTGGAATGGTCATCCTGAAATCGAAGGCAGAGATTGAAGATATGAGAAAAGCCGGGGGAATTGTGGCCGCGTTTCATCAAGCGATTGCAGGGATGATCCGGCCTGGAATAACGACCAGTGAGATCGAGTCGTTTGCAGTGCGCTTCCTGAAGGACAATAATGCCCGGGCTTATACCGTTGGTTATAACGGCTATCCGTATGCGACTTGCGCGTCGGTTAACGATGTGATTGCCCATGGGTTTCCCAACCGGAAGCCGCTGCAGGAGGGGGATATCGTCAAAATCGACATCGTCGCGGAAGCGGACGGCTGGATTGGAGATTCGGCTTGGTGTTATGCTGTAGGCGAAGTTTCGGAGGAAGCCCGGAGGTTGATGCGGGTTACGAAGGAATGTTTTTATCTGGGCATTGAAAAAGCGGTACCCGGAAACCGGATCGGCGATGTGATGCACGCAGTTCAATCCCATGCTGAGCAAAACGGATTCTCGGTGGTGCGCGATCTGCTTGGCCATGGTGTCGGAAGGGCGATGCATGAAGAGCCGAGTTATCCCCATGTGGGAAGCCCGGGCAAGGGATTCCGGTTGAAGGAGGGGATGGTGTTCACTATCGAACCCATGCTGAATGCCGGAAAAGCAGCCATGAAGGTGGATGCCGACGGATGGACTGCCAGAACTGTGGACGGCTCGCTGTCCGCACAGTACGAGCATACCATTGCGGTAACGGCAGATGGCCCAATTATTTTAACAGAACAAAAGTAAATCAATATTATTGTTGGGGAAGGTGATTACCATGTATTTGTATCATTATTTTGATAAAACCGTCGGCCCCTTCGTCAACTTGTCCGACTTGCCGGTAGATGAGGCACAATCCGTTCTGAATACGATAAAAGCGACAAAACCCAACTCCCAATGTGCCCAACGACATGATCAATACGTGGAGTACCGGCGTAACTGCGAAAGCATCATCCGGTCAGAGTTTGCCAAAAAAGGGGGCGTTATCACCAGGACATCCCCGCATTATATGGTGGTGGGAGAGAGCCCGTGGTTAAGCACATGGTATGAGAACAGCGCTTACATTCGGATTCCGATTGAAGAGTTTGCGATCATGACCGTTTCCTTTACATACGGGGATTCCATGCCGACCTTCAGCCCCACAATAAATGATGGCAAGGAATACCGGAAACAGCTGTACACCTATGAGGAAATACTCGGGATCATTGTGAAGTATGGAATGCCGCAGGATTGGAATGAGGATGGCCGGTTCGGCCCGGAACGGTATATTGAAGCTCATATATGGAGCGATGAAACCATACTGAAACACTATTGACAAATAAACAACACGGATGTAGACAAATTGAAGGATTTCATCGAAGCACCGTTTCATTTTTGGACAAATGTAAAATAGTGCGGGGCCGGGCTCAATGTTCTCATTGTGAGCTCGGCCTTTATTTTTTTCATACCTGGAAATGAGCAATTTTTGACCACAAATGGGCAAGAAATTACTTTTTGGAGCCCATAAATGGAACTATAATGTCCATAGATATTATAAGAAAGGAATGACAACTATGAAGAATCATAAACGGGCAAAAGCATGGGGGACCGTCCTGTAGGCTTCCACTATACTTGCAACAGGATGCGCGCAATCAAAAGATTCCGGCGAAGGAAAGGAAGCGGTTACTTCATCTAATACGGACAAGCCGGCTCAAGAGGGAACGACCAAAATCAATATCATGACTGTATTGAATACCCCGGAAATCCCATCTGACAAATTGGAGAAAATCCTTGAAGAAAAGACCAACACGGACTTGACCTTCACCTTTGTACCGGACGGTTCGTACGGAGAAAAGCTTCAGGCATCTCTGGCAACAGGGTCGCTTCCTCACATGTTATACGTAGGGAATAATAATTCATTTACCAGTATTAGGGCGTCAATCAACAGCAATCTATTCTGGGAAATTGGTCCTTATTTGAAGGATTATCCGAATTTGAGCAAATTAAATCCGGATATAATGAACAATATTAAGATCAATGGAAAGATCTATTCGCTGTATTCAGGAGACACCGCTTACACGGCAGGGGATTATCTACCGTAAGGATTGGGCAGATAAGCTTGGATTATCCAGCCCTAAATCTGTTGATGACATCTATAATATGTTGAAGAAGTTCAAAGAGTCGGGGTTATCGACGATCCCGTTAGCCGACCGCAACGATCTGGTCTATGTCTTGCCTTCTGCGATAAATTGTTTGATCCCGAAATTGCGAACCTGTTCGTTTACGGCATAGAAGGGACGCACTATACACTGAAGGACGGTAAGGTACTGCCGGTCACCGATACGAAGCTTCTGGAAAAGGAAGTGACCAGTTATTATGGGTTTACCTTGAATCGAACCACCAATATGAAACCGAAATTTTTCTCAAGACAGGTAGCGGAAAAAGCGGATCAATTGACCAATGAAGCCATTCAATTCGCGATTACCGATCCAACCAATCCCTTGGATTCGAAAACCAATACAGAATCGGGTGCCCGGATTAGAGATATCATTAAGGATGCTACCTTCCAGTTTATACTCGGCAAAATTGATGAGAAGGGATTTCAGGATGCTGTGAAAAAATGGCAGGATCAAGGCGGCAGTAAAATTATCGAAGAGTTTACCGCTTCTTATAAAGCGTCTAATGGTTAATAGGATTAAAGATATTAATGGATTTCCCGTATGCTTTTTGCGGGAAATCCTTTTAGTATGTAGAGGCACAAAACTCGGAGCGTTACAGCGATCCGGGTTCATACCTGCAAGAAATAAAGGGATAAGTGATGGTTGTATAATAATAAATAGAAGTTGGATTTATGGGAATCAGCAGGTATTTGCCGCTATATAGACTATTGTATAAAATACGAATTTTGTGTAAAAGTATATAAGCCGGGTAGCGATAATGGCCACCGGCTTGTTTATTTAGCTATTTGTTTTCAGATTAACCTATTTACTCTGTAATGATCTTATTTCATCCGACTTCATGTTCAATTGCTTCTCATCTCAATACGTTACGAATCAGCTGCCATTGCAGCCGCTTTGGTCGGATGAACCGTACCAAACGGATGATGAGGCGGCGCATAAATCACATAGAGCTTAAGCGGCTTTGCACCATTATTAGTTAAATTATGCCATTTTCCTGCAGGTATCATAATGGCGTAACCTTCATATGCTTGGGATTGAAAATCCAGATCTTCTTTAGAATCTCCCATTTGAACCAACCCTTGACCTTCTTCAACCCGAATAAACTGGTCGGTATCCGGATGAATCTCCAAGCCAATATCACTGCCGGCCGGAATACTCATTAAGGTGACCTGGAAATGCTGCCCGGTCCACAAAGTGGTCCGATAGTTGGTATTTTGTTCTGCCGCTTGTTCAATGTTGATAACCAGAGGCTCCTTGCCATAATCCTGGAGTGTCATCGGATGCTGCGGCATATTGGATCGATTCGCAAAATAATTGTAATCATTATAATATCGATAATTGTACGGGTAATAAACGGCTTCGTACGGATAAAATGCGTAACCATAGGGTGGTTGGGGAAAAATCTGCATCTTGTTTCATTCCCTTCTTCACAGATACACCATCATATGCTTACGATTTGCTCCGGTAACTTGCCCATTTATATTATGCGGTTTTCATTAATAACTTCCCCAGCGTATATCCCAGTAATATCACCTGGGCGATGAGGATGGCCGGAATACCGATGTAGAAGGATGCATGTTTGGTCTTATGACGGAGCAGCTGCATGCCTGCATACACCCCCACCGATCCGCCCAATATGGCGGTCATAAACAGCTGCCGCTCCGGAATGCGGTACTTTTTGTGCCGGGCTCGGGATTTATCCGAACGCATAAATCCGTATCCGGCTATATTGATCACCAACAAATAGGCACAGACAACGATCCACATGCTGCTCCCTCCCTCCTTTTATCAGCTTCCATAACCGGCTAATTGGATTAATTCCTCAGGATGTTCGTAGTGCAGGGCTCTGGCCAACGATTGAACCGCCTCTTGGGTGGGCACCCGCTCATCCTTGATCATGGATTGGATCAGGGAATAGCTAATCCCGCTTTTTTCCGCCAGCTTGCGCAGCGTCATATTCTCCTGCTTGCGCAATTGTTCGATTTTTTGCCCGAAGGTCATTCCTGTCTCCTCTTTCTATCCACTATATAAGGATTATGGCTGCAGACTCTTCCTTTCCGGGAGAGGCGATGAGCTTTTGATCTGCAGAATATAGTCATAGTAATTACTTCCACTCCCCGGAGGGATTATATTGATGTTTAATGTACTACGATCCTTCCCTTCCCACAACACATTTTTTTCCTGCAGCGAATGATCCTGCTCCAGGTCAAGGGTATTCAAGCTGTTTCCCAAAGGTATAGGAAACTCTTTCGACAGAGTGGCCAGCATCTCCTTGCTGAGTTTGGTGAATAGGCTTTTGTCCTCTATCACAAATCTGTATTCTCCCGAAACCAGACGATTGTCTTGGAAAATGTAAATAACATACTGCCGGATAGAAGGGTCAAGGAAGAGATCGCCCTCTCTTGTTAACATATCACCGTCCTCGGACCAATTACGGTCCATTTGCTTTTGGGCCAGGACCTCTTCTTTGGATGCCAGCCAAGGCATTCCATCGAAAACATAACTTTCCTCCTGATGCAGCTCGGACAGCGATTGCCCAAACTCCTTCTTGCCTGTGTTGGTCCCTTGTGGCGGTGGGTTTCCCTGCTCCTGCACAAACCAAATTATCCCTATACACAGAATCACTGCTGCAAAAACAGCCACTGCTGCTTTCCCAAACCTTCGGTTCCGGACAGGACGCCCTGTTTCCTCTTGAATTCTCCGGATTTGACCGTCTGTCGGCATAGGCTCGTGGTGATGAGGCTGGCCGGAAAGCCGTGAATACCATTGCGGTTCATGAGTGCTCATGCTCGGAAGCCTCCCTTCGGTTTTGTGTCCGTCCTTCCATGGGCGGCCCCTTCCTGTAACCATTCCTCCAGCCTTCGTCTGGCCCGGTGAAGCCTTGATTTGACCGTGCCCTCCGGCAGCCCGAGCATCGCGGCGATCTCTCCAAGGGGCATTTGGTAATGGGCGTTCAGCAGAATAACCTCACGCTGCTTCACAGGCAGCCGCAGAACCAGCTCCCATATCTCATCTGCAAACTGAGTCTCCCAATAGGCTGCTTCAGCAGACGGAGCGACGGAAAGCCCGTACTCTTCCGTATTTAGCAGAACTATTTTCCGGAAAAAGGATGAGCGTTTATGGTTTACCGCCAAATTCCGGCTAATTTTCAGCAGCCAGGTTTTCACCGTGCTTTCGCCGCGGAAGCTGTGCAGGGAACGAAAAGCCCGAATAAAAGTTTCCTGGGCGATATCATCGGCAACGTCATATTTTTTTGTCAACAAAAAGGCAAAATGCCAAACATCCTTCCAATAGCTGCGGACAAGCCGCTCCATTTCACTGCGGTCGATTTGAGAGCAATGCTTCAAGTAGTCCTCTCCCACTGCCTCACTTCCACTAAACAGACATTCCAAATCCGGAAAAGTTCCATTTTTCTCGAAAAATAAAAAACAGCCTATGCATCAGGCTGTTTTCACACGTTCATTTTTAAACCTGAACTAGTAAAGGCCGTTCCGGCAGGTACAGCTCCAGATCGGGACTGTGTCCTTCTACGATTTCCTGGACGATTTTTTTGGCGAGCAGCTGGCTGTAGACGGTGCCGTTGTCCCCATACGCCAGCAGGAAATAGCTGCCGGGCACCTCCGGATATTTGCCGATAATGGGCAGCCCGTCGGTAATTCCTCCATAGAAAGCGGCGCAATAATAGGCCGGCTCTACCTGGATGGCGGGGAATAGCTTATTGAATTCCAGAATCAGCTTGTCTTTTTTGTGCATCAGCTTGCTATCCCTGTCCTCCGGATAGTGGGTATTGTCATCCAGACCGCCGATGATAACCCGGTTGTCCACTGTGGTCCGGATATAGATGTATGGCCGGGCGGTTTCCCAGAGCAGCGTCCGGTTATACCAGGAGGAGAAATCCGCTACAGGCTGGGTGGTGACGGTATAGGTGCTGACGAAGGAAGCCTGTTTTTCCTTCCGGATATCCATATTCTCATAACCTGCGGCAAATATAACATAACGGGCGCTGACCTTATGCCCCGTTTTTGTGGAAATGATTGTACGCTTCAGCTTTCCGTCGTAATGATGACCCTTCATCCCCGAAAATTCAAAGACCTGAACGCCTTGCTTAACCGCATATTGGAATAAGGCATGGGTGTACTTGTACGGGTTCAGCTCTCCGTCGCTCTGGGAATAGATAGCTGCTTCGCGGCTGAAGGGGTAATGGGCCTCGACCTGGCTTTTGCTCCAAAAATCGATATGGATCCCGTGGCTCTTGATATAGGTATACTCGGTGTGCAAACGCTCCACATCCTCCGGACAACTGGCGGCATACAGGGTATCCCGGCGGCGGAACTCCACATCCATCTCCATCTGACGGGAGGCGGCTTCAATATCGTCGATCGCTTCCTTCAGCAGCATGAGATGCCGCCCGGTATATGCCTCTCCGAAGGTGTGGGCCAAAGAGGTAAACATCTTTTCTCCGGAATATTGGATCAGAGCAGTGTTGGTGCTGGTGCTCCCGCTTCCTATTCTTCCTTTTTCCAGAACAATGCTGGACAGGCCTTTGCCCGCCAAATAATACGCACATTGCGCTGCGGAGCTTCCCCCGCCGATAATCGCCACATCACAATCAGCATCCGCCGCCAAAACAGGATACGACGGGGCATCGGGGTAGGTGGTTGGCCAATAATAAATGCCGGATTGCACATTCATGATACATTCCTCCCGGAAATGACAAGGTTGGTTTATTGTCCCCCGGTTGGAGTGTTATATCCATGCCGGGCCGGATAAAGCAGGAAGCCGAACCCCGCCAAAACCAGGATCACAACCCCAACGGTTCCGGCATTAAGGGATATGCCTGATGCTATCCCTCCTATAATAAGGTTGCATAGAGGACCCCCTCCATTCCCCAAGGTTTGGGAAGCGCCGGTCACCGAAGCCAACTGCTGCCGTTCCACATTCCGGGCGAACAAGGCTCCGTACTTGGGGGACAACAGCCCAACACAGGCACAAGTCAGGGTATACATGAATATCGCCCATACAGGAATTTGCAGGAATAATCCCGCACAGTACCCCAGGACAGAGCCGTAGCTCCATGCGATGATCGTCCTCAAGGGGGTATTTTTGCATAAACCTCCCGAAGCCAAGTTGCCCAATATAACACCAACCGAACCCGCAGTAGAGAATAACGCGATGCTAAATGAAAAACTGCGCACAACAAAACCGCCCCCGGCAGCTGCATACATGGAAAACAAGGCAGACAAGGGGAACAATGCTGCGTTGACCAGTGTGACCTGGATAACCACAGGAAAAACCTGTTTGTTGCCCGCCAGCATGATAATGGATTGTTTCATTTGATTCCAGAACGGAGGCTTGGCCGTGGTGGCCCCCTCCTTGAATGTCTCTTTTTTCTCCACACCAAGAAGCTGTTTCAACACAAGCCCCAGCATCAGTCCGCCCGCTGCAAAGGTAGCCCCGTTCAGCCACGCCAGGGTGCGGAAGCTGAACCAAAGGATCAGAAAGCTGCCTGCCCATTGGGACAGCACCCCCATCACCCGCTGTACGGCGGAATTCAAGCCGCTGGCCTGCTCCAGCTGCCGGTCGTCCACCACCTGCACCATAAAGGGGAATTGCAGGCTTGCTGCATATTTGCCCATGACATCGGATACGAAGTTCAGGAGAACAATAGCGGCAAACAGCGACCATGCAGAATCCAACCCCATGAGAAGTCCGATCAGAATACAGCAGCCCCCTCTCAGCCAGAAGGTAGCCACAAGCCGCCGGGCTTTATCCCGGGTCCGGTCCGACCAAACCCCCAGGAAAACAGAAAACACTCCAGGCAATGTCTCTGACAGCGAAACCAGCAGGATGGCCAAGGAGGGTTTGGGAAAACGGCTGGCGTAGGTTAACAAGGCAATATAATAGATTGAATCCCCCAAGGCTGACACGGCTCCTGAGGATAACAAAGCGCGATATAATGGATTGTGACGGAGCAATTGCATGGGAAGCCTCTCCTTTTGACCGGGTGATGGGAACAATTCGTTTCTTCCGGTCCCAGTATATCGGATGGGCATATGCAGATTGCAGAAGGTATAGTATAGTGGACCAAAAAGGGGGATTCCCATGAACCATCCCGGAAACACAGCCCGCCGCATCCGGCTGTCCAAGGGTTTTTCACAGAAGGAAATTTTTACGGGGATTGTATCCAAAAGCTACGCCATCGCCTTCGAGCAGGGAAAAGCCATTCTGAATGTTCAGGATCTGGCACAGGTGTTGGAGAGGCTGTGCATCACACACCAGGAATTCGAATTTATTCGGGCCGGTTACCGGAATCCGGAATCCGTCTCCTTATGGCGAAGCTTCGCTTTTGCGGCCAACGGCAAACAACGCGGCAAGCTGGAGGAGCTGTACCGTCTCCACCGGAACGATAAATCCGATTACCATAAGGTTATCGCGTATTTATCCCGGGCCATCCAATATTCCTTCTCCGCCGCCACCTCTTTGCCCTCTATCCCCTGCACTGCAGAGGAGCAGCAATTTCTCATTCACTATCTCATGAAGAAGGAATCCTGGATGCTGGAGGAAATTAACCTGTTTTCCTCCTATTTTTATCTGTTCGATACAGACACTCAGCGGCTGCTCATGCAAAACTGCTACAATAGCCTCCTGCGTTATGCGGAATATTCCCATTATGAGGAGCGCATGTACAACCTGCTTACCAATTATATTGCCCATTGTTATCGTCAGCTCCGCCGTGAAGACGGAGACGAATGGCTGCAGAAGCTCAGACAGCTCCCCAAAAACAAAGCCTATCTGCACCAGATGGTGCTGGCCCAATTATGTGAGGCGGACCATCTAGCTGCTCACGGGCAGGCAGAGGCAGGAAAAACGCTAGTTTTGGCATGCGCCGGAATCTTCCGGAGCCTGGGCTTTGCGGCTGAGGCCGATGGTGCTTTGGAAAACTATGAGGCTCTTCTGTTGGTTTATGGGGAAAAGCAATAAGGAGTCTACCGGTTATGGAAGACTCCCTGCTTTGTAAGACTAATTGGGTAGACCCAAAATACGATCCGCTATATCCTCCCCTTGTTGCAAAAGAGAATCAAACAGGAACAAACGTTCCTCCCCTTGATTATTCCCCACCGTTAGCTCCTGCCAAGGAATATCCGCGATATAGGCTAATGAAGCCTCAGCCGGAATTAGGGCCAGCCTGCGGAGCTCTTTCACAGCCTCTACTACGAAAGCCATAGCGAGCACATCCGAGGATGGTCCTTCGTCACGCCACGTTATTTCCATAATGGCTTCATCCGGGTAAAAACCAGGGCGCAGCTGTATCGCGACATTTCCTTGTACAGTAGGCATTTCACTAGCAAAGGGCTGTTGGACGTTCATCCCGACGAGAACCGCAGCCAGGGTGAAACACGATGCTGACGGCTTGTTGGCTGTTCTTTCTGGTGGGTTATCGGGGAAAACGGCGTGCCGGACCCGTAAAGTCCCTGTACCGTTTTTTAAAGCCAAATGAATTAGGGTATGCCCCGGTTCCTGCGGGTCAGGAACCGCTTCTTGATATAATGCCTCGAACAGAACATGTGTTCCGGAGCTTTGGATGTAGTGGTCTGCCGCCAGCTGGACCAGAACCGGCTCCAGCTCTCCATCCCGGTATGCACCTGCCTCCAGCAAGGCCTGCAATAGCTTGCCGGAAGCGGATTCCGGCGAGGCTGGAGCCGTGATAGACCATTGCGTCCGCCTGGCGCGGGTGATTTCGGTGAGCAGGCTTCCGCTGCTCTCCACCAGCACCACGCGCAATCCCCGGCCGGCCAGCTTGGCGGCGCACACGACTCCGGCCACACTGCCCCCGATTACAGCGGCATCGTATTCCCCAAGGTTTATCTCTTGTGAAGCGTGAACACGGCTGGCTAATGCCGGGTTCAGCAGATATTCGGCTGCCCGGCCCACATACCGCCGGGGATCGGCTGCAGCTTCCTGCCATATATCCGTCAGCGGAGCTTCGCGGCCCAGCCGTTTCAGGAGAATGGCTCCCCGCAGCTCCAGACTCCAACGGAGGGATTCCGGCCGCTCTCCATGCATCAGGTAGTCCGTCCCCAAACTTGGATGCTCCAGCCATCGTGACAACACAGAGGCGGTCCGGTTTTGTTCATCCTGGGTCATGTCCGGCAGCAGCACCGAGAGATAATCCAGCAGAAAGGTATGGATGACGGAGGATTCTGTTTCCTCCAGAGCTGTCAAGGCCTGGCTAAGTGCTGCTTTACTCTTCAAGAGCCGCAGCAATACAAATCCTGCCACCCAAAAGGGAACACACTTGGGATGATCGCTAAGCTTCGTCTTTTCCTTGCAGCGGATAAGCTCCAGGAGGAACGGAACGGCTTCATGACTGCCCATCAGGCACAGTGTAATGGCGGCCATCATCCTTTCTTCAACCGGAATGTCCTCCTGGAGCTTCCTGTTGAGCGCCCGGATTACATCCGGACGGGGACCGGCCTTGTGGGCCAACAGCCAAACCGCCTTCCAGCCCTCTCCTGTTCCCAAAGCATGGACCAGATCACAAACCATGCTCTCCGGTGCTGCCTTGATTTCCTCTGGGTGGATCTGGACAAGCGGTTCTTGCGTAAAACGGAGATTACGCCCCTGCTTCCGCTTCAGGTCGTTCTGCTCCAATACGCCCCGCTCCACCAGGCGACCTTGCAGCTCACTCCGGTCAAGGCTCCTTGGGCTCACCCGGTTACGTATGCTCATGGCAGCGGCAACACCTGCTGCCTCCCCTACCTTGTGCATGTCCTTTTGCATCCGGACACCCATGGAGACATCCCGGTCCACGGATAACGCGCGGCCGCCAACCAGGATTCCCTCCAAGCCGAGGGGCAGCAGACTGCCGTAGGGGATATCGCACCACAGCCCTTTGGTGAACAAGCCCAATACGGAAATCCACAGCTGGCTGAACCCGCTTTCGTTGCCGGTATCAAAGCCGTGATTATCCAAGTGGGAATAGCTCCGGGCGATTACATCCGGCGCAGGTGTATCCTCAATATACTCCTCCAGACGGATGGTTGTGTCCCCTTCGATCCGTCCCCCTTCACGCAGGCCAAGCATGGCGGACAGCCCGAAGTAGCGGCTGCCCTGCCGGCAGGCCTCCGCCACCCATTCACGGCCGCGGAAGAAAGCACGGGTCACATCCCACGGGTCATACGGATCCACCCAGCCGGCATCCAGATTATCATAGCCCAGGACTCCGTCCTGCAGGCCCCGGGGAATATACGAGTAGTTATGGTAGATGCCGTCCAGCTCCCGCCCGTACCGGAGTGTGCCTCCGGCCATACGGACAACACTGCCATTCCCTGTACAATCCACAGTAACCTTGGCCTCAATCCGCAGCTGCCCCCAAGGGGAAACGGCTGTAACACCGGACACGGTAGAATCGGACATCTTAACACCATTGACCACCGTATTTAAAAATACCTGTACACCCCGTTCCGAACACAGAGCGCTCAGTGCCGCCCGTTTAGCCTCCGGATGGAAGCCCTTGGTTTTGCCGCCGAATATCCGGGCAACTTCTTCCGTCCGGCGGTCCACCAGCTCCTGAAGTCCGCCTGGTGAGCCATAATAATACCGGTGAATGCCGCCTCTGGTGGCGACACCGCCCAACGCACTGTCACTCTCAAGAAGTACCACCCGGGCGCCTTCCTCCGCAGCAGCCAAGGCGGCCAAACAGCCGGAGGTGCCTCCACCGGCTATCAGAACATCCGTTTCTATAAACTGGTATGGGACAGAGTTCATGCCCCTCCCCCCTTCAAGCGGAGCAGGAAGGTTTTGATCTCATAGGGCTTAATATGAAACTCGAAGGGGCCTGTTTGCTCCTCTCCCTCCGGACGCTCCATCAGATCCGTCTCCTGCCAGGAGGCCAATTCGCATGCAGTGTGCACAGCAACCTGTCCCCGGCGTCCTGCAAACTCATGCAAACGGAGAATAATTCCGGTTCCGTCCTCGGCGGCTTTGACCGCATCGATCCAAACATGGTCAGCGGACAAGGAGATGAAGGAGCCTGCCTCCCCCTCCGGCAATCCTTCCGCTCCTGTCATGGGACAGTTCAAGTCCCATGCCTCTTGAACCGTACCTCCCATCAGCCAATCCCCCTCATGGGGCAAAAGGGAATACGTAAACTGATGCTCTCCCTGATCCGCGTGCGGATCGGGGTAAGTGGCGGATTTTATCAGACTGATGCGCAGCACATTTTCCTTCACATCATAGCCGTATTTGCAATCGTTCAGCAGGCTGACGCCGTAGCCGCGCTCCGACAGATCCACCCACTGGTGGCCTACATTTTCGAATCTGGCGTAATCCCAGCTGGTGTTCCAGTGGGTCGGGCGCTTCACATTGCCGAACTGGACATCATAGGTAGCCTCCGTC
Source organism: Bacillota bacterium (assembly GCA_023393235.1). Taxonomy (GTDB): domain Bacteria; phylum Bacillota; class Bacilli; order Paenibacillales; family NBRC-103111; genus Paenibacillus_AR. Next base: position 46,920 of record JAEWMH010000191.1, read on the forward strand.
GAACGGATATCCACAGGAAAGGCTGCCTTCAACAGCTGGTGCTGCTCCCGCCATTCCACCGCTGTGCGGAAATCCATCCGGCGGCTTGCGGCATACACAATCAGCTCCTGGCGGATCACGGAATCCATATACCCCCATTCGAAGGCAACCACCGCCCGCAGAGGACCGGCCTCCTGAAGACGGACAGACCGCAGCTCCGTAACCGTCCGGGATTTCTCCTGGTAGAACAGGTCAATATTCCAGGCATCGAACTGCATGGGCTTATCCTCAAACACCTGCAGCAGGTTGCCGCAAACGCCGGGAGACAGCACCTCTCTGCCTAGTTGACGATCATAGATACGGGTAAATTGTCCAGCCTCGTTCCACTCCAGTACATAGAAAGGCGTTTCCAGACTTATCTCATTAAAGGTAAAGGGAATGTGGGCCGTCTCCACTGCCGTACCCTCCGGCTCATACCAAATTGTCGTGAACCCGCACGAAGGCGCATCCGTCACCTCCACCAGCCAGCCCTCCGGCGTCAGCTGGGCCTGCAGAGGGGAATGGTCGGCCCGTCTCCAGCAGCCGGTGTTTTGCCCGTCTTCCGCAGCAAGGGTTACCAGCCCGTTCCGGTTCCAGGAAGCGCTGTTCAATACCGTAAAACCCTTGGCCGTATCCCGGCTGCCGGCAGAAACGGATACTGTACCGCCGCCGTTCAGCAAGGCCGTCTCCGTTTCACGCTTCACCTGCTCCAGCAGCTGTGCCGCTTCCGCATACTCCTCGCGGGCATCCTCGTACACCTCCGCAATAGAGGAGCCGGGAATAATATCGTGGAACTGGTTGCGGAGCACGATTTTCCAAACCCGGTTCAACTGCTCCTGAGCCTGACTGATGGAAACCGCAGGGTTCACTAATCCCGCCCAAACCGACCACAGCTCCATTTCCCGCAGGGACAGCTCAAAGCGCCGGTTGGCCTTTTTGATAAAGGCCTGGCTGGTGTAGGTGCCCCGGTGATTCTCCAGATACAGCTCCCCGTCCCAGACGTGGACATATTGATCCGTTGCCGCCGCCTTTTCCTCCAGCTCCTGGAAGAAGGTGTCTGCCCGACCCGTTACGGCCTTGGGCAATCCTGGCATCCGGTCCAGCCTGCGGCGCATCTCCAGCATATCCCGGTTGACACCGCCGCCCCCGTCGCCGAAGCCGTAGCAAAGCAGCAGCTCCTCGTTCCAGGCTTTGTCCCGGTAATTCCGCCAGATGCCGGTCAGCGTCTCGGGCACCACATAACCGTTGTAGGTATAGTAGGTTTCGTGGGGGAATTCAATTTCAGGCGTCGTTATAAAATGGGTCAGCACCTCCGAGCCGTCCATCCCCCTCCAGACGAAGGTGTCATGGGGCATCCGGTTGTACTGGCTCCAGCTGATTTTCGTGGTCATAAAAGAAGTGATGCCCGATTTACGGAGAATCTGCGGCAGGGCCCAGCTGTACCCGAACACATCGGGCAGCCAGAGATACTTGCACTCTGCGCCGAATTCCTCTCGGAAGAAGCGGGTACCGAACAAGATCTGCCGCACCAGGGATTCGCCGGAGGTTAGGTTGCAGTCAGCCTCCAGCCACATGGCGCCGCCTGCCTCCCAGCGTCCCTCACGGATGCGCTCACCGATTTGCGTGTACAGCTCCGGGTAGTCCGTTTTGATATATTCATACAATTGGGGCTGGGTTTGCAAAAAGATATATTCCGGATACTCCTCCATCAGGCGCAGCACCGTGGAAAAGGAGCGGGCTGCTTTTTCCCGGGTATGGCGCAGCCGCCACAGCCAGGCCACATCGATATGGGTATGCCCGATACAGCGAACAGTGACGGGATGGTTGGCGGGAAGCAGCTCCAGCCCTTCCCGGAGCGCCGCTGCCGCTTCCGCGACAGAGCCGTAATAGGCATCGGAGCCGGGTTTGGACCAATCCACCCGGTTTAGGGAACGGTTCAACAGAGCCAGCAGCGCTTGTCTGTCGGGAGTGGTGTCCGGCAGTACGGATACGGTTTCCCGGACGGCCCGCGCGGTATAATACAGATCGTCTGATGCCTTATGAAGGAAGCTGAGCTCTGCCCGTTTGATCTCATGAATCTGAAGCTGGGGCACACCTCCGCCCTCCAGGCCGGACCACAGCCGGAAGATCAGCTGCACCGGTTGTCCCGCCAGCTCATCCAGGAATACCTCCTGGTGATTGCTGTCCACGCCTTGCAGCGGACGGCCATTCAGGAACAGCAGGGATTCGAAGCCCTGGCTATTGCCGTGATGAGTCCGGCCAAAATCGAACCGCCCCACCAGCCGGTGCTCCGCCAATTGCTTAGGAAGCAGCGCCTCCACCTTGAGCCAGACATAGCGGTCTCTGCCGCTCCACCGGTCTCCCAGCTGCAGGGTTTCCCAGGTATCTTGGCTGGGAGGTTCGGCAGCTATTTCCCCGAGTTCATCCGTCAGCATCTCCAGCACTTCAAAACGGGTGATGGTCCGGTAGCGCAGCTCCCCGATTTCAGCGATACGCTGCTTCAATTTCTCTTCAGTCCAAAACATGGCGGACCTCCTCTGCCGGGTTAGGCGTGTGATTTTGTGGCGATTCCAACCGGACATACGACTGGCCTTGCTTCATCTGGCGTTTCCAGAGTCCGGACATGGGGTCCTTCAGAAATCCATTGGCTGACAAAGCGGACTCTCCTTCATTCCTGCAGTCGAAATAACACCAAGCATCCGACGTCAGACTGGTCCGGATGGCAAGACCGTCCCGGTAATCGATATATGCATCCGCCTTTAATAACGAGCTGAACCGGCAATTCCCACCGCTTTTCAAGTAGCTGCCGTTATGCAGGGTGATCCGCTCAAGCTCCCCTTCCGGACTGTAGAGCGCCGTGCTTAAGAACGCATCCGTTTCGATTCCGGCGAAGCTTCCGTGGGCATTATCATGCATCACCCGGCCATCGGCATGGAGATTGCACAGCACCATCAGCACCCGTCCGTCAGGATACGTTAACCGGAAGGTTTGAAACTGGCCGTCGGCTTGTTTTTCCACCGTCACCGAGGGTGCCTGAGGCAGGGTGAACAGGGTGATAAACTTGATTCGGCGGTTCTCCCCTTCAGCACTCACCTTCATATATTCCGCCTCCGGAAAAATATCCTCCAGTCCCGTTCCCCGATGGGCAGCAGTAGAGTAACCCTTCTCACGGATGTATTGTTTCGACTCCGGATATAGATGGCGTACCGTCAGCCTGCTGCTTTCGTTGGGAGTTGTGGCATCCGGGGTAATATGAAAAGTATCCTCTTCCAATTCGGCAGTGCCGCTATAATGCAGCAGCCATTGGAAGCTTCCCTCCCGGTTGGCAAACAGATCGTCCACCATAATCAGATATCCGTCCAGCAGGAGAAAATGCCGGTAAAAGCGGTGGTACAGGTTCATGTAGGGTCCCGTGCAGTCCGCCAGCAGGTAGCGGTAATCCGGTGCGTCCAGATATGCAGGCAGCCGACCTTCGAATTTGGTGCCGAATTCGATCATGTCCGGAGGCTGGCCTTCCCCGTCCAGCAGCACCACATTATGCGCCATGGACTGGCGGTAATACGAGTTGTACAGCGGTTTGGAATAGACGCAATAGCCCGAATCCATAATCCATTCCCGGCCGCCGCTAACGAGGATGAAGGTGCCAACATCCAGATGGTTATGGTTCCAGCTTTCCCCGGTTTTGACCGCCAGAAGGGTGCCGCCGTCCTCCGTCGCTTTCCCGTCCCGGATCATGCCATAGCCGCTGTGGGTCAATATGGAGACCCCAGGCCGGTGCTCCGGAAATTTAGGCTCCATGTGTTCAGGATAATAAAACAGCTCCAGCGGTCCCGCCGGGAAATCCAGATTCGCCAGGAAAAAAGCCAGCATGTCCCCTCTGCCGAATTCTTCCGCCAGCCGCAGCCATACATGCCCATTGCCGTTGCGGGCTCCCGAATCGCCGAAGGTAAAGCTGTGCAGCTTTCCGTTGAGATGGAATACCGTCTCCAGATACGCGTCTGGAATGCGGCTAAGGAGCGGCTGGATAAACAGACTGGTTTCTCCCGTCGTACGCCGGTACAAATCCTCAAACACCATAAAGCTGCCCAGAGCATAATCCAGATAGCTCATGGTTTCGATATAATCGCCGTTGGGACCGAAGTTGGCTTTTTTGTTCTGAAGCACATTGCCGGGGTAGGCAAACCACTCCTTCAGCCCCTCCGTAATGGTATGCAGGTAAGCTGCGTATCCCTCCGTCTGATCCCCCAGGGTCAATAAAACCATTCCCGCTCCGGACACACAGACAATCCACCAGTTATGGCCCATGGTATCCAGGGCATGGATTTTGCTGGTGGGGTCCAGCCAGTCTGTATACAATGGCAGAAAAGCTTTGGTGTACAACTGCTCCTCGATGGTGCGCTTCTCTTCATGGGTTAACGTATCCCGGATGCAGTCGTAAGCCAGGGAAAGATGAAGCCCGATATCCGCCGTCCACAAATCGGAGGCCCTTCCCGAGCCGGTCTGGTACAGCCAGGCTTCTTCCTTACCGATCAGGAGAATCAGCTCCTTGATCCCCCGGGCCAGCTCCGCCCCCCTGTTCATCCGGTACAAAAAAGCCAGATGATGGGCCCGTTTGGCCTGCTCCCGGATATAATTGCCCAAGGTAAAGCGTTTGTTGCCGCCAAACTGCCGCACCCTGTCCTGCATGTCCTTCTGGGTCCGCGCCACCTCCTGCACGTCTTCACTGCCAAAACCTGCTGATTCGGCCTTCAGTAAGAGCCAGCCCTTTTCAATTATAGGGTTGGTCTTAATCTGGCGGCGGATGGCTTCCAATCTCTGATCTTCATAAAACACCATGGTTTCTCTCCCTCCTGCAAACGGATTGGGCCGGGAGGGGGCGGCAGCTTACCGCTTCCTCCGGCCTGTCCTTGTCTATGATTCCGGCTGTAGCCGGGTGAGGAGCCGGTCAATCAGGGCCGCCGCCTCTGCCCGGGTGGTGGGCCGGAGAGGCTCCAGCTGTCCGCCGGTTCCTTGCACCACACCCAGCTCCGTAAGACGGCCAATGCTTTCTTGGGCATAAGGCGCCACCTGCGTATGGTCGGAGAAGCTGTCCAGCGTTGTTGGCGAAGATGCCGGACGGACTCCGGCAGCGCGGATAACACGGTCCGCCAGCACCATCATATCCTGCCGGGTGACGGCTGCTTCCGGATGGAAATTTTGGCCGTCCCCTCCTGCAATGCCCAGGCTTTGGGCTGCAGCCACCGCTTCGTAATAGTACGCTTCAGCGGGGACATCCCGAAAGGTTTTGTCCGGTTGTTCTCCCGCTGCCGGCTCGAAGGCCCTCATCAAGAGCAGCACATAATCCGCGCGGGTAACGGGTCGGTCCGGTGCAAACTCCCGCTCCGATACTCCTTGTATGACTCCGCGGGCAGCCAAGGCCGCAACCGGACTTTTCGCCCAATGTGCATTCTCCATATCCGCGTAGAATCGCGGTGTGTACGCGGCTGCAAAAGTGCCAAAGCTTGAGGTGCGGAAGATGATGGAGCCGGTTTGGGGAACATATCTGCTGTCAATAACCGGCTTTACCATGTCCTTCTTTTGCATCAAGGACCAGACAACCAGAGCTTCCGGATTGGTATATTCTGCTTGGTTAGGGCTATATGGCAGCTCTACAGTTATTCCGTTTCTGGCGGAGATAGCGTGCACAGGCTGACCATCGCGCTTCAGCAAAATGTCCACGATGGGTTTGTTCCGCACCGCCTCCAGCTGGCTGGACGTTGTGATAGCTTGCGGCGCAATGGAAAGGCGGTTGACTGACAAGGAAATTTTGCTCAAGGAAAATTTGCTGGTTTCCTCAGGAGTGCTGCCTGTCAGCTCACCGGCAGGAATCCTTACCTTGGCAAAGGCGGTATGGAGCTCCACGCGAGTATCCGCCGGCCAACTGGCCAATACTTGAGCCGGCAGAAGAGCTTCAATCCCTGAGGCGCCCTCCGGCATAATAGGTTCCAAGCGGATGGACCGGGCATTGAGGGCTTTGGCTTGCTCCAGTGCCTCCGCAGGAATCACGGCTTGAGCCAGTCCGCTTGCCTCAGGCTTCTCCGGATTAAAGCTCAACACGGCTGTGCCGTCCGGAAGCTGATGGAGCGAAGCTGTTGGAGCCGGTTCCCCGGTTTCAGGCGCTGGTGCCGATTCCTCCGGCTCCTCCCCTTCCTGCTCTTCTTGGCCGACGGATCGCTCTACCACCTGGAACACCGCTTCCGCGCGGTGCGTGCCGGAGCCGGCCAGGATGGTATAGGTGCCATTAGGCGCATCGGCAGGAAGTGTCAGCGGAACCCCGGCGGTAAAACGGTCTTGCGGCATCACATCTGTCCAAAGGACCGTTAGGTTGGGGCGGAGAATTTGAACGACAATCCGGGAGAGGCTTGTGTTGCCCCGGATGGTCACTGCCTCACCCGGGTACCGGGAGCCCGGTGATTCCAGGGTGACGGCTTGGGCTGCAGCTGCTTCCGGGATGTCAGTTGAAATTAGTGAAGTGGAAGCCGCATCTGTTACGTTTGAGGGATCAAGTGGAGCTGAAACCGTAGTTGGGATGCTTGAAACATCCAGTTGAGCCAAAGTCGTATCCGGGAAGTATAAAGCCTGCATATAGGCAGAACCCGTTGCAGAAACGGGGACGGCTGAAGTCAACACGGCTGCAAATGCCACAGCCCCGATAAGAAATCCGCGCACTTTTTCCCCTCCCCTCTAGTGTGGTGTTAGCAAAGTCCAGATCCGCTAACGGAACTTACAAGCGCTTAGAGGCCCGAAATACACCAATCAGATTTCTTACGGAACTGAGAGGCCCTTAGCGCACCAAAAGTCGGCATTCAAGAGCAAATTTGTGGTTTAAGAGCCTCTCAGTTCCGTTACTCATCGCAACAGGTCGTTTTCAGCCTCTAAGCGCCATATAGTACGTTACAGCTCTGCATCAATGTCTACATCACCTGTTCCGTCATTATTCTCCCCACAAATTTCCGCATACTGTTCCGTTACAGCTTCCCACCACTTCCTCATACTCCTTCTTGCCTTCATGGCGCTGAAATTACAGAAGTATGCTCCATTTCTCACCAGTGCCCCAGCCCATTCGCCTACTCCAGCACCACCTTGGGAGATAACGGTACAGGCATACCCGTGCCGCCGCCACTGTTCAGCCGGTCCAGCATCAATACATGGACCGTGTACGCGCTGTTGCCGGGATCAGCTACATCGAAGTGGCCTGTTAGCTCTTCGCCTCCGTCAAATAACTGGCTGGAGGCCACGTAGCTGACCGGCGTTGTGCCCCTCATCAGCTGGAACACCACCACCGCGTTGCCCGCAGGAGCAGGTACTCCGTCTTCACGGTGGATACGTACCGTTGCAGACAGCCCGGAGGCCCGCTGGAGTCCGCCCACCGCTTCCAGAAGGAAGGGATACGGCGCTTCCACCACCCGGACGGTACGGACAACAGCAACCGCCTGATTGCCCGCCTGATCTCGGACATTGTACTCCAGCACGTATTCCCCGGGGACCGAGGTATTCACACTGCCGGTGACCACCACAGCAGGGGTTAAATCACCGTCGGTTTCGTCAACGGCGCTAAATCCGGGCTCGACAAAAGCTGTCCCCTGCACCAGCTCCATTTCCGCTGCGCCCAACAGAGTAATCACCGGCGGAACGTTGTCTCCCGGAGGTTGCCCACCAGCCGGAGAAAGCACCAGCTCACCGAACTGGGCGGGATTCTTGCCCGTGCCGATGCCGCTCATATATTCCAGCCAGCCGTGCCGCCCTGGCCCGTCATCATCATTCACCAGGAAGGAAAAACCTACCAACGTTTCCGGTATGGCAACCCCCGCAGGCAGCAGCTCCGACCAGGGCACTGCCACCTCATAAACCGTTGTCCGCTCCGCTTCATTACGAACAATGGAGGCCTGGGCTGCCGCCAGGGCACCAACCGGCTTGCCGGCAACTCCCGACCACCGCCACTTCACCGTATCCCCGGCATCCGAACGGGCGAACAACAGCTCCGTGTACCCGGCGCTGCCCGGTCCAGCCAGCCGACCGTGGTCGATCATAAACTGGATGCTGTCCCCCATCCAGGCAGCGCCGTCGGAGCTGGCCTGACGGTGGACATTGTCCTTCACTACAGCAGCCAGGTAAAGATTATCCTGGTCCCATTGGGTGTACCCCACGGCGCTCAGATCATCTGCACCGCCCCAAGGCACCGTGCCGCCGCTGACATTCTTGTATTGGGCAGCCTCCGCCAGCCGGAAGGGCATAGCTCCCGCCCATTCCCCGCCAACCACACCATCCGGCACGATCAATGACGCCGCACGTTTCGCCGCCAGGAAATTCACGGGCTGGACCACAGATTGCCGGACCCCGGTATCCAGGTTTACCACCACCTCCAGCTCTACCCGGCGGGTATCCGGGGGAAGGGGCACCGGCAGCAGCAGCTTCGCCGCCGCCCCCGGTGCCAGACTGGCCAAAGGAACCGCCGCTCCCGGCTGGGGCCACTCAGCCGTTGGCCCCAAACCCACCGTCCCGCTGATGGGGACGGTGCTCCGGTTCTCCAGCTCCACCTCCACCGCCCATTGCTGCCAGTTTCCCGGCTGCACCAGCTTCGGAACAATGGATTTGATATTGGCCAGCTTATCCAGATCCACTTGCGTGGAGATGGTCGTGTTGAATTGCCGCACCGGCTCCTTGCCCAGCGAACGGAAGATATTTTGCCCCAGCTCCAGACGGGTCAGCGTGCTTTGGTCCAAGGCAATGCCGAAATACGGAGTCGTATCCACCGTATTGCCGGAAATCACCAGATCCCCCTTCATACTGCGCAGCACCGTAATGGCGCCGTAGTGGTACGTGGAACTGCCCTGATTGGTCCGGGTCAGCGTGTTGTTCTGAATCCGCACCTTCTCCGCATGGAAGGCTTCACTGGTATAGTACACGGCGATACCTGCCAGTTGGGTGTCCGTAATGGTATTCCCTGTTACCTCAATCTGGTTGCCGCTGGCAATACTGACGCCGGACTGGTCACGAGAGCCAGCCAGCTGATTACCGGCAATCCGGATATATTGGGGCTCCCGGCCGATGGTCCCCAGCTTGTTGACCAGCACCGCCGAATCCCGGGAGTTCTGCACCGTATTATTCTCCACGAACACCTGACGGCTGGCCAGAATCTCCACACCACCAGTCCCCGCATTGGTCACCGTGCTGTTCTTGACTGACACTCGGGTGGAGGTGTCCACCAGAATACCGGGACCGCCGGAATTGGCCGCGGTGACATGATCTACAGCCACACCCGTGCTGCCGGTCAGATCCAGGAGCGCCCGGTTATGACGTTGGTACGGCTGCTCCGCCAGCTCCAGCTTCAAGCCCTGTACAGAAGCCCCAGTTACTCCGGCAAGCCGCAAGCCCTGATGCTCGGCAGAGGTAAAACGCAACACACTGCCGTCCCCGTCACCGCGGATCCGCAGATTGCTCTTCCCTTTTACAGCCAGATGATGTCCGATGGCCGTAAAGGCCAGCTTATCCTGACCCGTCTGCGGGCTCAGCTTGTAAACCCCGGCAGGCACATACAGGCTGCCGCCCTGTGCTGGCACCGCATCCAACGCGGCCTGGAAGGCGTGAGTATCATCCGAAGCCCCGTCACCCTTGGCGCCGAAGGTCCTCACATTGATCTCTTGGCCGCTTCCTGCCGGCAATACGGCCGGAGCTTCCGCCCATCCGGTTTCACTGGCGGCATTTCCAAGAGTCTGATAAAGATCCACATATTCCGCCTGATCCGTCACCACGTCAAAGCCGGTCCGCACTGGCACCGTAGGCTGAGAGACCCGGTTGCCCGAATAGGTGAGTGTTCCCTTCAACGTTCCACCGAAGAGAACGCTATTGGCGTTCCCGAGGAAGGAATTGCCCGTCATTTCCAAACCGTCGATCACAGCATTGCCGTTGATTTTCACAGCACTCTCAAGAGAGCCTTCAATCCGGTTATTACGGACGGATAGATTTTTCCCCTGCAGAGCCGAGCTCCACGCACTGAAAAAGATACCGTTGCCCGGATTGCCGTATATCTTATTATTTTCAATGTTCACCCGTGTGGCGTTGTTGTTGAGCGCCACAGAGCCCTTATACACGCCGCTGTTGCGGTTGTTGTTATCGGCCCGGTTGTTCTGGTCGGAGCGGAGAATGGTATTCCCCTTGATGGAGACATCCTGAACCGATATCCCGGATTCCCCGGCCTGCCCAAGGGAGTTGGTAAAAATCCCGGACAGAAGCGAGCTTTCGATCCAGTTGTTCTCCAGCTTATGACCGATGCCGCCGGCGCTGATGCCCCGGCCCCAGGGTGTTTTGATAATGGTATTGTACAAGGCGTAGTTGTTCTGGGAGACCGGCCAATTGTTGGTCCCGGGTGCGTCGGACACAAATCCCACCGCATCGTCATTGCTGTTCTCCACCCAGTTGTAGGCAGCCACCACATCCACCGTATTGGCAAAATGGATGCTGTCTGCTCCCGTATTGCGGACAACGTTACCTACAGCCCAAACGTTCCGCGTATTCTGCCAGAACACCATGCCGATGCCGCCTTGGTCCACATTCAGGTTCACGGCTTGGATATTTTGTCCGGACAGGCCCAGATTGTACGGTCCGTTGATGGAGCGCATATCCATACGCGGCGTCCAAGAGGTGCTGAAGCCCCGCAGGGAGTAGTTGGTGCCGTCCAGCCGCCAGCCGTAGGGGCGTCCGCTCATATAAGCCCCGCCGGAGTTGCTGTAGGTTTGCCCGTTGGGTACGGATGAGATGCCGGGATTCCGGAAAACGATAACTGTTGATTCCCCGTCTCCGACAAAATGGATATTGTTCAAGGCTCTTGCCCCGGTTCTGTCCCAGAAGCGGCGGCTTTCCGGTGTGGTGCCGTTGGTGGGTGTAGGAGCGAAGAAGTATTTGCCTGCAGGCATATAAACCACGCCGCCGCCCTGTGCATTCAATGCATCGATGGCCAGATCAAAAGCGGCTTTGTCGTCGGTAACCCCGTCTCCAGCAGCCCCGTAATCCCGGACATTGGCCACTTTCATGGAGGCGTAATCAATGCGGGGCATGGCTTCCAGACCGGGACGGTTATAGAAACTGTCCGGCAGATTGGTGACACCGCTGGGCACCTGAGGCAGCATCGTATACGTGAAGGAGGCAGCCTGACTTGGAGTCCAGCCCTGCTTTTTGGCATAGGCCCGTATGGTAGCACCGCTGTTCAACCCAAACGGGCCACTATACAAGGTCCCTCCAAGCACCGGATCGCTTCCGTCCAATGTGTAGTAGATTTCGGCTCCAACGGTTTGCGTCGATAACTGAATCTGTGTACCGGCAGCCACTGCGCCGGAGGGCGGCTGGGCTGTAACCGGAGAAACTACCGGCTGCTGTCCTGTTTTCACCACCAGCTCAGGCCTGTTACCCGCAGCACGGGTGGAGAAGAACTTGGCATTCAGGTCCACAGCGCTGTTATCTGTCATCCGGAACGAAACAGAGCCTTCGCCAGCTGTCAGCCGATTGTTTACAAATGACGTCACATCATACTCATACCAGCCAATGCTGCGGATAGTTTGTGTGCCCAGCGGGGTTCCCGCTTCCGCCGGGGCGTTATTCCACGTAAGGGTGGTCTCCTGCCAGGCTGAACCCGACAGCCCGCTGACCGTTACCGGCACATCCTTGGTCAGCTCCTCCTTCCCGTATACCCGGAGGGTGACACTGTTCAACGAAGCTCCGGCGAAGGCGGACAAATCAAACTTTAGATACCCGTGCCGGGTATTCACCAGATCAGGAGAACCGTTCAGAATCCGGGCTTTGACCCAAAATTCCGTTCCGGCGGCCGGATCGGGGCTGGCGGCAGGGACCTTCATCATTTGGTTGGTCGCCGCATGGTTCACTCCACCGCTGCTGCCTCCCCGGGTATTGACGGACTCTGTGGCAGGCAGGGTTATCTCCTGCTCCACCACAACAGGCTGAGGCGTAAACTGCACCGTCGGATTCCAGAAGGTGTGATCGTTATTCAAATTGCCGTTTCGGTTGATTTCGAATGTGATGGTGTCCCCTGCCTCTACAGCAATGCCGCTGACCCCGCTAGGTACCAACGGTGTGCTGCCAGGAACTAACGTGCTCCATAAGGCCGTGCCGTTCTGTTTAATGGAAGCGTTTACGCCATCTCCGTTATTATCCCCCTTCCGGACCTCTCCGGTGATGTCCACAGTGCCTTTAGCAGGGGAGGTCCAGGTGCGGACAGCATCGCCATTATTGGCGGGATGCATCTCTCCTCCCTTTACCCAGGGATAGATGGGAGAAGACCCCGACTGCTGCCAGCGTTTGTTGGCGGTGTCGTAGTGCGGCAGATCATTATACACCCCTCCGGCCAACCGCTGGTAGCTCCATTGGCTCTGCCCCTGCACCTCGCTGAAGCCGGCCGAAGCCGAATAGACCGTACTGGCGGAACCCGGCTCTTCAGCCAAAACACCTGCAGGCAGAATAGCTGTCAGAATCAGACAGCCGGATAACATCAGACTTAATCTCCGTTTCAAATCGTTCATGTTCCACTCTCCCTATTCATATTGAAAGGTTCTGAGTAATGCCATGGTGTGATTTGATGCCGCAAGCGAGCCGGCTTTTGCGGTATATGCGCAATAAGCCGGCAGCTTGTAATGCGGGAACGGATGGGAAACGTCAGTCGAATTTCATTTTGTACAGCTCATCCATAAAGATCCAGCTGCTCTTGTTTTCCTTGTACCAGTTTTTGTACCAGTCCTCCAGCTTTTTGCCGCCTGCCTTATCCCAGGCATCCTTAACATCCTTCACACCTTGATCTACCGTGTAGGAATTGCCGCTGACCACGGATTTGGCCATAATATCGTTCATGTTGTTCCAGCCGTCGTTGAAGATAGTGTTCAAGTCCTTGTCCAGGGAAGGACGGAACTTGGAATGGGTGAAGCCGGGATGCGGACGGGCAGGATCAAGATACAGTTTATCCATCTCCTTGGCAATCTTGATCCATTCCTGATCCACAGCGTTCGTGGATTGCGGCGATCTTCCGCCAATGGTGCATTGCTGCAGGTTATAGGTCGGCATGAACATCTTATAGTCGTTGATGTAGCCCATTTCGGTTTTGTTCTTGGCGGCATCGATAGGCTGCGGGCAGCCGGTGGCGTCCTTCTTATAGTTCACATTCTCAATGCCGTTGGTGAACACCTCTACAGTCGAGGGTTTTACCATAAAGTCCACATACTGCATAACGGCCTGCGGGTCCTTGGCTTTGGCATTCACAGAGGCGGTCAGAGCCAGCGGCGGGTTAAAATCAGGTCCGAATTGCCCGTATTGGGATTTCGGGAAGGCCATGGGCACGATCACTGCATCGGGGGTGCTTTTCTTCAGGGTATCGAAGTTTTTGCTGACAACGCTGGTATACGCCAGGTAAATCCCCAGCTTGCCGTTGGCAAAGTCCTGTTCCGCCTTCTGCCCGTTTTTGTCGGACAGGAAGTCCTTATCCACGATGCCGTTATCGAAGAGCTTCTTCTTAAATTCGTAGGCCGGCTTAATCCGGTCAAACTGACGGATCAGCTCCCCGTTCTCCACGATGAACATTTCGTTTTGGAACATGGCGTCCACATAATACGAAGCAAACTGGCTCAGGTTGATGCCGAAGGTATCCTTTTTGCCGTTGCCGTCCGGATCCTTATTGGCGAAGGCATCCGCCACCTGGTACAGCTCCTCCACGGTTTCCGGGATCTTCAGGTTCAGCTTATCCAGCCAATCCTTGCGGATGACCATGGTGCCCAGCACCTCGGGTTTGGTCACCTTGGCGAATTCATACATCTTTCCGTCGGGTTTGGTGGCCAGCTTTTTGATCGCCGGGAATTTCTCCAGGATTTTCTTGTACTCGGTGCTGTGTTTATCGATCAGGTCATTGATGGGCAGCAGCTGCTTCTGGGACCACAGGGTATTGATGAAGGCGTTGTCGAATTCCAGTACCAGATCAGGCGCTTCGCCGGAGGCAAAGAGAATGCTGTACTTCTGCTGGGATTCGTTCCGGGGAATGGTAACGAACTTCACATCCGCAGGGCCGTTCTGGTTGATCCACTTGGTCCAGCGGTTGTCTGTGTAGCTGCCCTCTTCCTTCGGGACCTGGCCCCGGTCATAGATAGCCACGGAGATGCTGCCGCGTTTAGCCGGAGCTGTCGAGGCCTGGGTAGTGGCAGCGGCTGTGCCGGAGGCAGCCGGCTTATCGGTTTCCTTGGCTGTTTCCTCTTTGGCACTGGAGCAGGCAGCCAGCACTGTAACCAGTGACAAGGCGGCCGTTACCGAAAGCACAGTTCCTTTTTTCATACGCCGTTTGGACATTGCAACCCCTCCATAATGTGTGTTTTATAGATACCCTTGCGGGTTTACCCCTTGATGGAGCCGATCAGCACACCTTTCACAAAATACTTCTGCAGGAACGGATAGATAATGAGCATAGGCAGCACCATGACGATAATGCCTGCCGACTTGATCGCCTCCGGCGTCAGGTTCCGGAAGGCGTCCGGATCCAGCTGGGCCAGCTCCGACATGAGGGATTGGCTGCGGATCATATTTTGCACCAGCACGGACAGGTTAAACTTGGAGGAATCGTTAATGTAGATCAGGACATTGAAGAAGGCATTCCAATGGCCCACTCCATAAAACAGTGCAATGGTGGCGATCACCGGCAGGGACAAGGGCAGCACCATCTGGATAATCAGCCGCCATTCTCCGCAGCCGTCGATCCGGGCCGCATCCTCCAGCTCCTCGGGAATATTCTCGAAGAAGGTCCGGACAATGAGCAGATTATACGCACTGATCAGTCCGGGCAGCCACAAGGACCCGTAGGTGTTCACCAGCCCCAGCGATTTGATCAGCAGGTAGTTGGGAATCAGCCCCGCCGTAAACAGCATGGTAAACACAATCGCCAGAGTGAAAAACCGTCTTGCATAAAAATATTGCTTGGACAAAGGGTATGCTGTCAAGACAGTAAACACCATATTAAGCGCGGTGCCCACCAGCGTGATCAGCACACTGTTGCGGAAGGCGCCCAGCACATCGGTGCCGGAGACCAGCTTGCGGTACGCTTCTGCCGTAAATTCTACCGGCCACAGCCCCACCTGGCCCATCGTAATGGACTCGGCGCTGCTCAGGGACAGCGATATGATGTGGAGAATGGGCAGGATGCAGCTTAGGGAAGCCAGCGACAGAATTAGATAGTTAATGGCATAAAATATTTTTTCTCCAGCGGAAATTCTCATCCCTCTTCTCCCTCCTACCACAATCCCCGGTCATAACGCCGGGCGATCGTATTAACCACCAGCACCAGTGTCAGGCCGATCAGGGATTCAAACAGCCCCATAGCGGTTGCGTGGCTGAATTGGCCGGAGCCCAAACCAACCTTGTAGTTCCAAGTGCTGATGACCTCCGCTACACCGATGACCACGGAATTCTGCAGCACATAAACCTGGTCGAAGCCCACATCCATTACATTGCCGATGTTCAGGATAAACATCAGAACAATGGTCGGCTGCAGCGCAGGAAGGGTAATATGGCGGATTTGCTGCCATTTGTTGGCCCCGTCCAAATTCGCCGCTTCGTACAGGCTGGGATCGATGGAGGTTAAGGCCGCCAGATAGATGATGGCCGACCAGCCAGCCGTTTTCCAAATCCCGGAGCCAACGAAGATGGCAATCCAGGAGCCTTCCTTAAAGAGAAAGGGATACGCCTCTCCCGTCAGCTTGCTCACCCAATGGTTCACAATGCCGGTCTCCAGGGAGAAGACCATGACCACCAGTCCCCCCACGATAACCCAGTTGAGAAAATGGGGCAGGTACAGAAGCGTCTGCGTTCATTTTTTGAACCAGGATTTCCGTACCTCATTCAGCAGGATCGCCAGAATGATGGGAAACGGGAAGCCCACGAATACGGTGAGGGAGCTTAACACCAGGGTATTGCGGATGATGGTCAGTGTTTTCGGGTTGTTAAACAGATACTCATAATTCCCCAATCCTACCCAAGGGCTGTGCAGGATGCCGTCGGCGAAATTGTAATCCTTGAAGGCGATTACAATCCCCAGCATGGGAACGTACTTAAACAGAACGAAAAAGATTACTGCCGGCAAAAACATGACGATGAGGGGCTTGTTCAGCATCCACCGCCTCCGCCCGGACAAGGTGTGTTTTGGCGCCGTTCCGCGGCCTGTGCTTGTCTGTGCGATTTCCATATCGTTCATCGTACTCACCTCCGTCTTGTTACCGATTGCCGGCCAAACAGGCTGCCCGGTCCGGGAAGCCGATCCGGCTAGCCGCAATCACAATGTAACCTGAACCGGGGGCTTCGGACAATTGACAGCTTTTGAGGAGGCTATCACTTTTTGAATCAGCTGAAAACCCGCGCTGCTGCTGGCTTTTGTTCAACGGATATTCACATTTTGCTCTCCTATCATTTCTTGAATGCCAATAAAAAAGGACGGGACGCTTGCGCAATCCCATCCTTATGTGCTGTTACGCACCTTCCTGGCTCCGGTATTCCCCAGGTGTGGTGGAGGTTACCTTCTTGAAGGCCCGGTTGAAGGAAATATAGTTGGTGTAGCCCACCCGGCTGGCAACCTCATGGATGGTCTCCCGGGTTTCCTTCAGCAGCTGCTGGGCATGGCCGATCCTCACCTGGGCCAGGTAATCCACAAAATTTTCGCCGAACTCATCCTTGAACAATCTGCTCAGGTAGCTGGTGCTAATCTGGAACTGCTCCCCGATCAGGGATAAGGACATGTTCGGGTCCGAATAATGCTCCTCGATGTACCGCTTAACCTCCTGAATAACACTGTGATTGCTCTTGCTTTGGCGGAGCATTCGGAGCTTCCTCGCATTGTCCTCCAACAGCTTCTTGAAGTCGGCATGAAGCTCCTCCATGGTTTCGAAACGCTCCAGCGCATCATTCAAGCCCGGAGCCGCCTCCTGGCGCCATATCTCCTGCATTTCCTGGGGCAGCTCCATCATCTCGCGGAACAGGTGGTACACCAGATAATTCATGATGTTCATTAATTCATCTCTGGAGAGCAAACCGGTTTTCAGGTCGCCGAACAGCGCTTCAAACTGCTCCTCCCACTGGGGGTCCCCCAGCCTGTATGTCTGGGCCAAGGATCGGATGGTCTGCAGCCCTTTGTAGAGCTCCGCATCGGATTTGATGCCAATGTCCTTTTGACCGATGAACCGTCCACGCCCCAGCACCGATTTGTATTTCATGGCTTCCATGGCTTCATCATAGGACCGGTAAATGTCGGACACCTCGGACACAAAGCCGCCGGAGGACATGGTCACCGTAAAGGTCAGGTTGGCCTCCACCCAAACGATAAGTTCTTGAGCTACCTCCATAATGGTTTTATCAAAATCCGGGCCTTGGGAGGTATCCGTGATGAGAAACAGCATCCCCATTTGTCCATTGGACAGCCAATCCGGCCACACGGCCAGGCTGCGTTTGTGACACAGCTCGCCCAGAGCATTCACCAATGCATACCGCAGCAGTTCTTGGCTTTTATGGGTATAGGCCTGGCTGAAATCGGTAAACCGGTCAATCTCCAGAAGCCCCACGGCAAGCTGGCGGAAATCCGGCTCTAATCCGTATTTGGGCAGCTCCAGCCTCCACTCGTCCCGTGTTACCGTCCGGCTCCCCTCCAGCAGCTCATGGAAAAAGTGGCGCCGCTTGTAGATAATATCCTCCTTCTGCTGCTTCCGGTACTCGTCGGAGGCTTGGATGATTTCACTCAGAGTGGATTCGATATAGGAAAATTCATCATTGCCCGCCTTTTGCGCCGCGGTGGGAAGCAGCTTGCCGGTCATGCTGCTGATCCGCTGCATCATGGTGGCCACCGGCTTGTAATTGCGGCGGGAGACCAGCACCAGCCAACCCAGTCCTACAGTGATGATGAGGATGACCATGATGATCCAGATAAACGAAATTTTCAACAGGATCTGCAGGAAAGACCCGCCGACCATGCCGCTGCGGATCTGCCAGCCCGTATAGGTGGACACCACCCGGGACAGCTCCTGCTTCTGGTTGGGAGGGATGAGCGTAGCCCCTTCCTCCGCCTGCAGCCCGTTTTCGGTGCCCAGCAGGAAACGGCCGTTGGCATCGTACAGATGGATGAAGCTGATTTCATTGCCGATCATGTCCCGCAGGAGATTCCGCAGGGCATCCGCGGACACGTTCACCACCATGAGCCCCTTCTCACCAGTAATGAGGGGGATACTGCGGGTGAGACTCACCACCATATGGGAGACCTCCGGCGACGGCCCGGCGTTTCTCGGCTCGGACCACCCGGTAGGCACCGGCCCGTTGACAGCCCGATCAATAACGCCCCTGTCGGAGAATTGCTCCAAGGGACTGATGGATTGATGGCTCAGCACTACCTTATCGGATAAACGGTACAAATAGAGGGAGTCGATCAGCGGATTGGACAGCTTCAGCTGGATCAACCGGGTGGAGGCGTTGTGGGCGGCGATGTAGGGATTGCCCGTATCGGAGAAAAAAGGCTCGAATTCATTGGAGATGATCTCCCGGTTCATCATTTCGCTGATGGCACGAAAGGAATAGTCCAGGGATTGCACCGCCTGCCGGGAAAACACTTCGTTGGCCTTGGCCGTCTCTTTCTGGGACAGCTCGGCGGAGCCAAAATAGAAAATAACCAGCAGCAGGCTGGGGACGATAATAAAAATCGGCATATACGAGATGAGCAAGCGGTTATACCAGCTGTGGTTCAATGGGCTCCCTCCTGACTATCTCCACGTTGCCACAATGTTCATGAAAAATCAATCCCATTTTGCAAGCCGTTACATTTCCTGCCCATAAACACAAACAACCAATCCAGCCAGGCCATATCGCCTGCTCCGGATTGGTCGTCAGCCGCCGTTTGGACCGGCGGATTATCTCAAGACTAGCGCCAGCACAACGGCCAGCACAAGCAAGATCACAATGGGAAGCCACAGCTTCACGGCCCAGCTCCTTTTCTTGGCTTTCTCTGCATTCGCGGCCGGTGGTGATGCTCCTCCGGCTTTTGTCACAACTGTTCCGCAATACCGGCAAGACAATGACCCTTCCGGTATCCTTTCCTTGCATTGCGAACAAATGATCTCCATGGCGCGCATCACTCACATTCCTTTAAATTGGGAAGGCATTGGTAATGTATGCGCTTGCGGAGGACATCCATTAATATCAACTTGGTATGGGACGAACAATGTCCCATCTATTAGTCAATGGATTACATTTCGCGCAGCAAATCCTTTCTTTAACCCGCCCCTCTCTTTTGGTATACTGGGTAAATATTCAATCCCGGATCAACCGTCATCATTTATTGATCCCTTTGGAAGGAACCGTGAACGGAAATGATGCAGCTGTTTCAGAACGCACAATCGCAAAAATTAAAACCCGCTGCCATGCTGGGCTCCTGGTGGCAATGGCTGCTTCTTGGGAGCGGAGTGGGCCTTTTGTCTGGCACCGCCTCCGCTTTTTTTCTGACGGCCTTAAGTTATGTAACCGATATGCGGCTCCGTCATGGGTGGCTGCTTTTCCTGCTTCCCTTGGGCGGGGCGTTGGTCAGCTATCTCTATCTGAAGGTGGGCAAAACCAGCGGCAAAGGCAATAATCTGATCCTAGAGCAAATCCACAACGGCCAGGAAGCTGTTCTGCTGCGGATGGCGCCTCTGGTACTGGCCGGCACGCTCATTACCCATCTCTTCGGCGGCTCAGCCGGACGAGAGGGGACGGCCGTGCAGATGGGCGGCAGCTTAGCCGACGGTTTCGGGCGGCTCCTGCGGGTATCTCCCGCTACCCGGAGGATTCTTCTGATCTGCGGAATCAGCGGAGGCTTTGGCTCCGTTTTCGGCACACCGTTGGCCGGAACCGTCTTCAGCCTGGAGGTGCTGGCTATTGGCTTCATCTCCCATGAGGCGCTGCTTCCCGCCTTTGTGGCCAGCCTGGTGGGCCATCTGACCACCACAGCTCTCTGGGGGGTGCCCCATCTGCATTACAGCATGGGCGCGGTCCCGGAGCTTACCTTGGCGGTGGCCGGTAAGGTTGTTGCTGCGGCGGTCATATTCGGTCTGGTGAGCCTGATATTTAGTGAACTTACGCATTTTCTCAAAAAATGGTCCGCCCGCCTTCTCATCAACCCCATGCTGAAAAGCTTCGTCGGCGGTATCGCCGTCATTATTCTGGTATATGCAGTTGGCACCCGGGATTACCTCGGACTGGGTATCCCGCTGATTCAGGATGCCTTCAGCGGCGGTGCAGCGCTCTTTGCCTTTGCCTGGAAGCTGCTGTTTACCGCTGTCACCCTGGGCACCGGCTTCCAAGGGGGCGAGGTGACCCCATTGTTCGCCATTGGGGCCACCTTGGGCCAAAGCCTGTCCGGGCTCCTGCAGCTGCCTGCTCCGTTTTTGGCAGGACTGGGCTTTATCGCCGTATTCTGCGGAGCTGCCAATACGCCCATCGCTTGCTTTATTATGGGCATCGAGCTGTTCGGCTCACAGGGCGCCTTGTATATGTTCATGGCCTGCCTGATCAGTTATCTGGTGTCGGGCCATACGGGGATTTATACCTCCCAGCGTGTCGGCAGCGCCAAATTTCCTTTGGAGCTGACACCCGGCGCTACCTTGGGCCAGCTGAACGGGATGCTTTCTGCTGGAAAACGGGACAAAAATAATAAACGGGAACAGTGACCCTCCCACAACCGATATCAAAACCAAAAAAGAAGCAAGTCTCCGTTGCGGGGGATTTGCTTCTTTTATGTAGGAATTGTACGTACCAAACAATTGCACGATTGCTTAAGGATTAAAATAACTTCTGTTTTCGTTCAGAATCTCGGTCACACGGGACATACAGCCGGCACACTCACGGATCTTGCCCGAAATGGCTTTCCGTTTTTCAATATGAGTTAATGCCTCCAGCGTCACATTAAAACCGCCGCCAAGGGATTCCAAACACTCACCTTGGTGGCGGGTCTGGCCATCGCTTCCGTTCCATAACACAGCCAGCTGCTTGTATTGTTGGATGATCTCTGCAATAAAGGTCATATCCGGGTTTTTCTCCAAGGCCCTTTCAAGAAACCTGCGGCAGCTGCCATTGGTTGCAAGATTGCATACATAAATTTTGTACATGGCCCAATCATCAAATGCTTCGGGTTTCATCCCTTCAAACCGGCCATTCTCAATCTCATCCGCCCACAAACGGAATGCTTCGGCACCGAAGCAGAATTCCTTGGTTTGGATAGTCAGAAGACGTGGCATATCCTTGATGACATCGCGGTAAATATGGGCAAGCACCGGTTGATTCTGCTTTTCGCCAACAAAACACCATCCAAACCCAAGCAGGTCTGTCCACTCATTGGATTCCGCTCCAAAACGCTCTGGGGAGGCAAAAACCTTATCAAAGGGAATACGCTCAGGTTCAGGCTTATCTGCCGTCAGATAAAGCAGGGTTTTGCCATAATCCTCGTAGCCGACAAAAACGCCCCATTCATAAAAATACCGGATCACAGGTTTGCCCTTGTCAATATACGCCATCAGCGTTTGCAGATACATGTCCGGATTTGACCTTACATCCTTCTGGGAGACGAACGTGCTGGCATATCCGCATGCAGCAAATACACCCTCGATGAACCTCCCTTTTTTCCCGCTGCCCACCTGATAGTCCGTTGCGCCATCCCCCCGGAAACGGTCGCGGGCATAAACCTGAGCCAAATTATCCCCCGTCAGCCCGGAAAAAAACCAGTAATCGTAATCGGGTTCTCCAAGACACTCCATCACATACCGCGCACAACCGTTAAACCAATAGTTCTCCCCGTAATGCATGGTGATCAGCGGATGGATGTTGGGCAAAAGATTGTTGCTTTGTTTCGTAATCATGGCAAGCTCTCCTCCTTTTATTTTCGGTTTAAAGGCATGCTTCAGCTGCGATACCTGGACCTTGCGGAAATACCGTTTCCCGTTGCCGTTTGAGCCGAGGATTACAGGATAAGCCGGCTGCATTGGCAGATCCGTTGCCATGTAGGGAAAATCCACACCGCAATACCTTGTTTCGCCGTTGATTATCACAGCAAAATGCTTTTCGCCGATGATCCATGTCACACAATTGTATACATCCGGATGGATGCGGCCCAACTGCGGAAAAACATAATAATCCCCAAAAACCGGCTGATTGAAGCTTATGGCCTGTTTGGAGAGCCCGCTTTCGGAGTTGTTCTCCATATTGATGCCGTATACATGGTTACCGTGAAGGAAGCGGATGCTTCCTTCATCACTTCCGTGAGCAAACCGGCTGCTCGCTTCATCGACACGGAATTCGATATCGACACGGAAGGGAATTCTGACCTCAACCCCCGTGGATAAGAGGCGTTTATCAATAAAGGCGATGTACTCCGCTTCTCCCCATTCGGTAATACGGTAATGCGGGTTAAGAATCGGGAGCAATTGATCCATTGGAATGTCCCGCTCCCACAAAGCCGGGTTTGCCAATTCAATCTCGGACAGTGAAATATGCTCCGCCCGACGGTTGGGGACGTAAAGCGCAGCGTTCGGCACCCGGCTTTTGACAGGCAAGAACAAATCGACCTTCTCCCTTTGGGCATCCGGAGAAATCACGGATTCGACAAGGGGCTCCTGCCGCAGTTTTCCATCATGGGTGTAGTCCACTTCATAATAGGCGTTGCCGTCGAAATAGCGGATCATTCCCTTGAAGGCTGTGTTCACATCATCATCCAGGTATACGCTTCCAACTGCAAAGAGCCCCCCGTGAAATATGTAGTCCCTATAAGGACCGTCATTGACGAAGCTTTCGGGAATGGTACGGATCACAATGGTTTGGTACGTATCATCCTGATATTCAAAGAGCATATGCTGTCCGGGCTTTGCTGCCGGAATGCCCTTTTGGATCAGCCAATCCCAGAAACCGTCAACCTCGGAAATCGTGGATTCTTTATGTAGAGAAGACACAACCCGCATAGGCTTCAATTCTACAATCCGCACATCAACCGGTTTTTCAAGCCGTTCACTGACATCGGACAATTGCTCATAGGTTACGGTACTTTTTTCTACGTGCTTCAGTTGTTTGTCCATTTCCTCATACAACAGCGGCAGGACAGATATTTGCTTAATCCCGTTTCGTATCATGGTTTGCAAAAATTCGTTGACAATCCGTTTGAGCTCAGAGAGTGCTATCACTTCCTCTTCAATCGCTTTGATCCGATTCACAAACGTCTCTACAATTACACCCATGTCCTGGCTTTGATATATGCGCAAAATGTCCTTAATGGGTATCTGCAGCTTGCGCAGAATTAATATCTGTTTGAGACGCTCCACGGCCTCTGGCGCATAGAACCTGTATTTCTCGTTTTCCGGGCGCACACTTTCGATTAGACCGGCCTGCTCGTAATAACGCAGTGTGCGGGACGAAAGCCCCAGCTCTTGGGACAGTTGGGTGATCTTGACCAGCTCCATGCTCATTTCACCTCCCCGATAATCAAAATAGTACCACTTGACGCAGCGTCAAAGTCAATGGATATTTCCGCATACAAAGACAGACAGCAATAGCTGCTGCCTGTCTACATTTTTGTTGGATGTTCCTATGGACATATGCTTACATGGGCAACCGGTAATATGGAAGTGTCACAGTGGGTACAAAACCTAATTTTTGTGCCAGGCGGTATGAGGCATCGTTCTCCCGACGGCAGGACCAGACGGGCTCCAAGCCGTGCTCCAGGCAATAATCGATCAGCGCCGAGCAGACCGCAAAGGCATAACCCTTGCCGCGGAAACCCTCCGAGGCTTCAATGCCAATCTCCAGCTTTGTCTCGTTGCGGAAAGCGGAGAAGGCCGTTGCCGCCGGCTCGCCGCCGTTCAACGCCGTGAAGCCGACTCCCTCGTTCACAAACTGCTCCTCATTCCTGAAATAAAAGCGGGGCACAACCGCCCCCGGCTGCCTGTGGAACAGTTCTCCGGTGGTCCGCACGATGTCGTGCTCCCGGTGCAGGTGGGTTTGTTTGGACGCTTCATGCTTGGCGGGATCAAAACGGAAGTTGACCCGGGTATTTTTCCAGATGGCCTGATCCCCATCCTCCGGCAGTCCGGCTTCCACCAAGGACGCATGATGGGCCTGCATAACCGAACCTATCACTGGGTCCCATCCGGCCCCCGGCTCCGTCTGAAGCCACTCCGCCTTGGAACGGCTGCCATCCGCGTTGGTCAAACGTTTGGCCAGGCCTGCCTCAAAGTCGCTGCTGCCCGTCTTTCCGAACAACAGCGCCATCCCGTAAGGATGCGCCACATAAAAGGCCTCCGGTTCCGTTACCCGGTCCCCGTAAACCTCCCCGTCCACACATTCCCGAAGCACACTCTGCACGAACATCGTGTTAATGGACAGACGGCGGAGCGCCTCCTCCGCCTTCCCATAATCCTTGCTTGCCAATCTGATCACCGACAACAACCTCCCGCCACCGATTCTATCTATTTTCTCATTGATTAGCTATTTTACAGCTTCCCAAAATGGAAGTCTACTCCAATTTTAGCCGCAGCATATCCGTCCCTACGGCAAACTCCTCCATCCCATCCTCCCGGGCATACCGGATGCCGGACAGCAGGACATTCTCCCGCAGCACCCCCTCAAAATGCTCCAGGGCCAAAGACAGCTCCGGGCCGGCATCCAGCACCAAAAGCACTCTTTTGTCAATGGGAAGCTCCAGCTTCTTGCGGTAATCCTGGATAATCCGCACCACCTCCCGAACCAGGCCTTCTTCGATCAGCTCTGCGGTCAGCGCCGTATCCAGCGCCGCGGTAATGCCATAGCCGGATGCGGAGGCTAAGCCGTCTTTTGCTTTCTTTTCTACGAGCAGCTCCTCCAGGGAGATTCGGACCGTCTTCTCCTCCAACATCACCTCAACAAAACCCTCCTTCAAAGCTTGACGTGCCTCGTTTCCTGCCAATGTCTTCAAGGTCTGCTGAATGGGCCCCACCAGTGGTCCATAGGTTCTGCCTGCCAGCTTGAGGTTCAGCTTGAAGGACAGATCCACCATTTCGGCATCCTCCTCCAAAACCTGAATATCCTTCACGTTGATCTCTTCTTGGATGATGGCGCCGAATCTCTCCACGGACAAGGGCTGTTCCATTACGAGAAGCAGGCGGGACAAGGGCTGCCTGGTTTTGAGCCCCGTTTCATTGCGGATATTGCGGGCCAGCTCCACCACCTGCCGCACCGTTTCCATTTGCTGCTCCAGCAGGGGATCGGACAGACTGGCGTCGCCGCGGGGATAATCCGCCAGATGAATGCTTCCTTCCCCGCCCAGATTTCCGTACAGCTCCTCGGCCAAAAATGGCATGTAGGGAGCCGTCATCCGGGCCAGCGTCAGCAGCACCTGCCGCAGGGTCTGATAGGCCTCCAGCTTATCCTCTGGAAGGCCCTCCGCCCAGAAACGCTCCCGGGAGCGGCGCAGATACCAGTTGCTCAGCTCATCCACGAAGGCTTCGATCAGCCGGGCGGGATTAAGGAAATCGTTGGCCTCCAGCCCTTTTTCCACCTGAAGCAGCAGGGTATTCAGCCGGGAGAGGATCCACCGGTCCAAATCATGCTGCGGCCGCTTCACCGGATATGCCTCCGGCTGGTAGCCGTCGATGGAGGCGTACAGGGCATAGAAGGCATGGACATTCTGAATGGTATCCACCACCTTGGACTTGGCGTCTGCTACGATCTGGCGGGAGAAGCGTTTGCTGCTCCACGGCGCGCTGTCGGACAGGAATGCCCAGCGGAAGGCATCGGCCCCGTATTCCTCGATGATTTCCCACGGATCGATGACATTGCCCTTGCTTTTGGACATCTTCAATCCGTTCTCATCCAACACATGTCCGGTGGAAATTACCGCTTTGTAAGGCGCCTGGCCGTTGTACAGCGTAGAGATGGCCAGGAGGCTGAAGAACCAGCCCCGGGTTTGGTCAATTCCCTCGCAGATCATGTCGGCGGGATATTGCTCCCGGAAGGTTTCCCCGTCGCCGAACGGATAATGATACTGGGCAAAAGGCATGGACCCGCTGTCAAACCAGACATCAATCACCTCGGAGGTCCTCTCCATCTGGCCGCAGCAGGAGCAGCGCAGCTTGATGCCGTCCACATAGGGCTTGTGCAGCTCCAGCTCCTCCGGCACAGGGCCTGCAGCCCATTCCCGGAGCTCCTGGCGGCTGCCCGGCGCCAATTCCTTGCCGCAGTCCGGGCACACCCACACATTCAGCGGCGTTCCCCAATACCGGTTGCGGCTGATATTCCAATCCACCAGCTCCTCCAGGAAACGCCCGAAGCGTCCCTCCTTCAGGTGGCCGGGATACCATTCGATGCGGCTGTTATTCTCGATCAGCTGCTCCTTCACCGACGTGGTCCTGATAAACCAGCTTTCGGTGGCGTAATAGAGCAAGGGAGATTTGCAGCGCCAGCAGAAGGGATAGCTGTGCTCGTAGCGCTCCTTGGCATAGAGCAGCCCTTTCTCGGCCAGATAACGCACCACATCCACATCGCAATCCTTCACAAAACGCCCCTGGAATTCCTGCACCTGTGCCGTATACCGTCCGGCCGTATCCACTACATTGTGAAAGTCCAGCCCATGCTTCTGGACCGTCCTGTAATCCTCCTCGCCATGAGCTGGGGCAGTATGCACAATCCCGGTACCGCTGGTATCACTGACATACTCCGCGTCCACCACACGGAAGCCGTTTGCTCCTTTGATGCTGTCAAAAGGGGGCTCATAGATCAAGCCTACCAGCTCTGCACCCTTTTTCACGGAGAGAATCTCATAATCTGTCTTCAGCACCTCTTCCACCAGATTCAAGGCGACCACGTAGGTTTCCCCCTGCTGGCGGGCCAGAGCATAATCCATGTCCTTATTTACGGCGAGAGCGATATTTCCGGGCAGCGTCCAAGGGGTGGTGGTCCAGGCCAGGAATACCAGTCCGTTCTCCTTGCTGGGAAACTTCACGGTGGCGCTCAAGTCCTTAACGTCCTCATACCCCTGGGCAACCTCGTGGGAGCTGAGTGTCGTCTGGCAGCAGGGGCAATACGGGCTTACCCGGTGACCCTTATAAAGCAGGCCTTTCTTATGGATGGTGGACAACAGATGCCAGACGCTTTCGATGTAATCGTTATTCAGGGTTACGTAGGGATGATCCAGGTCCGTCCAGTAAGCGATGGCCTCCGTCAGCTCCCGCCATTGGCGCTCGTATTCGAAAACGCTGGCTTTGCAGTCCTCCACAAATTGGGCGACGCCGTACATCTCAATCTCCTGCTTGCCGGAGATGCCCAGCTGCTTCTGGACTCCAAGCTCCACAGGCAGCCCATGAGTGTCCCAGCCTGCCTTGCGGATGACCTGGTAACCGGACATGGTTTTGTACCGGCCGATAAAATCCTTGATTACACGTCCCAGCACATGCCCGATATGGGGCTTGCCGTTAGCGGTAGGCGGTCCTTCGTAGAACACGAACCGGGGGCTGCCCTGCCGGTTGGTGATGGATTGGCGGAATGTATCCTCCTTCTGCCATTGCGCCAGCACCCGTTGTTCCCGTTGCCGGGCCTTTTCCTTCACATCGACGGTTTTCACTGTTTGCTCATCCTCTCTTTTCCTTTTTCCTGCCGAAAAACAAAAAAATCCCGTCCCCT
The DNA here is from genome assembly GCA_023393235.1 of Bacillota bacterium. Classification (GTDB taxonomy): domain Bacteria; phylum Bacillota; class Bacilli; order Paenibacillales; family NBRC-103111; genus Paenibacillus_AR. The sequence continues at coordinate 74,655 of JAEWMH010000191.1, forward strand.
AAGGGACGAGATTGCTCTCGCGCTACCACCCTCGTTCCGCTGGCATCAAAAGCCCGTGCGGCGCTGTTCCGGCGTACGTGTTCATACGCGGCCCTTGTAACGGCGGGGATTCCGGGTCGGCTTACTTTCGTTCAGCCTTCCTTCTCGGAGAGGATATTCGGCTGTTTCCTGAACGTTGGCTTTCAGCGCGGGGCCAACTCTCTGGGGATCAGACAACAGCTTATTTGTTCTCGTCAGCGAATTTGAATGTAAGTTGAAACATATTGATTATTGCCAGTTATACAGGAAGCCGGGAGGAATGTCAATCCCTTTCCTGTAATTGGTCTGGTGCCCAGTTCATCTAAAGCCGTTTTAGCTCAGCTGCTAATTCGGCAATTCTGTTTGAGGTGAGCAGCGGTATCAGCGGTTTTACGGTTTCGGCATCCTTTTCCCACCACTTGGTGTCAAGGAGAAGCTGAATCTCTTCGTCACTGAAGCGCTGGCGGATCACCTTGGCCGGGTTCCCGCCCACTACGGCAAACGGCGGAACATCCTTGGTAACCACGGCCCGCGAGGCGATGACCGCCCCGTCCCCGATGGTGATGCCGGGCATAATCATGGCCTCGGTGCCGATCCACACATCATTGCCAATGACCGTATTACCTTTGGCCAAGTAGCCGTTTTCCGCCCCCTCATACAGATCCGGCGTGTAGTAGAACGGATAGGTGGTGACCCAATCCATCCGGTGCCCCTGATTGCCGCACATGATAAATACAGCGCCGGACCCGATGGAGCAATATCTGCCGATGACAAGCCGGTCCACATCATCCCGGTCAGGCGACAGATAACGGACGCAATAATCCTCAAAATGCTGCTGGTGGTAAAACCCGGAGTAATAGGAGTAATCCCCTGCAATGATATTTTTGTTGGTGATATGATCCTTCAGCACATAGCTTTTGGTCCAGTGCTCGAACACATTGGCCATTTTATGAACCCCCGTTTTGGATGGTTAGTAGTATTCCGTTTTCAGCTTACCGCCTTTTGGCTTCCAGAACCATCCCTTCCCCGCGGTAAAAATCGTTTTAGCTGTTTTTTCCGGGGTAGGTCGATCGATACCGGGAAGTGTAACGGAACCCAGCGACCTTTAGACGGGTAAAATGGGCGGTTTTTAATTTTAACGGAACTAAGTGACTCTTAGAGGCTGCAGAACGCTTCAATTGACGAAATTGTGCCTGTAACAGCGCCTCAGTTCCGTTAGAGCGCCAACAAAGGGAAATTAGGCGTTTAAGAGCTGCATAGTTCCGTTACAGCGGGCACCTCCATAAACTGCTGGGCACCTCCATAAACCGACCAGACTCCTCTGCAAACACACATGCTCTACTGGCCAAAACCCAGATAGAGGCCGACCATGTGTATGGGAACCGAAGCCAAACCTTGTATGCAGACGCGGATTATGTCATGATACAGGTAGCTTTTAATAGCTTATCACACTAGAACAGGTGGTTTCACATGGCAAACAAACGGAATCCGGAGAACGGCCGCAGGTCCGGCTCCTCTTCCCATAAACAACAATCCGATAAGAACCGCCCTGCCCGCCGCGGCGCCGAACGGCACCAGCAAGAAGGCCGGGGCAAGAGACAACGGCAAGCAGACCCGGGCAACGCCTACGGGAGCACGGAATACCGCAGCGGCGGACAAGCAGCGGCCGGAGCCGCCCACGGACGGCAATCGCCTGAAGCCGAAGGACAGCGGCCAAGAGCAGGCGGGCGTGACGGGCGCCGCAGCCCTTCCGCTGCAGGAACCGGTTACGACCGGCGCCGCGGGGCATCCCCGGCAGCTGCCGGTCAAGGCTCCCCCACTCTGCGTCCGGAAGCGGGCGGCGCTTTATCGCTCACAGGTCGCCGCAAGGGCGAGTGGTATGAGATCCGTCTGCCGGAACAATACGGCACTGCCCCCGCTTCAGCGATGCTGCGTTTCCTTCCTTTGCCTCCCAAGATGGCCGGCAAGCTCCTTCAGGATAACGCCATCCAGAAAAGCGGCAATCTGCTGAAGCTGCGGCTGTTTCCCAAGGAACGGCTGGGAATGGAGCCGGATTGGCATGACTTGAACATCCTGTTTGAGGATGATTTCCTGCTTATCGTGAACAAGCCTATGGGCATGGAGGTCCATCCCAGCGCCCATGGCCAAAAAGGCACCTTGGCCAATGCGGTGGCCGCCTATTTCGAGATGACCGGCAAAACCTGCAAGGTTCGTCCTGTTCACCGACTGGACAAGGATACCACCGGTCCGGTGATATTTGCCAAAAATGAGGCAGCCAGCGTCATTCTGGAGAAATCCCTCAAGGATAAGAAAATCGAACGGCTGTATGTCGCCTTGGCTGAAGGGCGCATAATCCAGCAAAAGGGCACCGTTGACGCTCCTATTGGCCAGGACCGGCTCCACTCCACCCGCCGCCGGGTCAGCGAAACAGGGGAGCCTGCCGTCACTCATTACGACGTGGTGGAACGGCTCAAGGGCCATACCTTGGTCCGCCTGCGGCTTGGCACAGGAAGGACGCACCAGATTAGAGTCCATCTATCCCATATCGGCCATCCCATTGCCGGAGACGGCATGTACGGCGGCAAGCGCACCTATATTGACCGTCAGGCGCTGCATGGAGAGAAGCTGATTTGTTACCACCCGTGGACAGGGAACAAAATCCATGTGACTGCCCCGATGCCGGAGGACATGGCTCAAGCATTGGCGGGACTGCGCAACCGGAAAAGCTAACTCAAAAGCTGAAATACAAGAACCGGACTCCTAGGAATCCGGTTCTTTGTTATATCTTGGCTGCTTCCAAGCGCGGAAACAGACTTTCTCCCAACCGGCGCTCTCCCAACGGGACAGATGATTTTACAGCGTCCGGCAGATCCCGGTAAACAGGACGGTACCGTTGGCAGCGGTGATGCTGTACAGGAACGGCCGGTCCAAAATCAACTCCGCAGGCTCACCCTTGGGCAACCCGCTGCCCGCCATCATCAACTGTGTAAAAGCGGCAGCTTCTACACCTTTTTCATCTACCGCAATATGGGCGTTCTGGGTGATTTGGCTGATATAAGCCGAAGTAGTGCTCATGCGGCTGAAATCCGCCTGTTCTGTAAATGGGGTTTTCATCCCCAACGCCTCAAGCGCATGCACAAGCTCCAGCTCTGAGCTGTAATCAAATTTGGGCACCTTCAAATTCAGCTTATAGGTGGTTTTTCCCGATGCCGGAAGCAGCGACCTGGTTTTCTCCGGTGTAGCTACCACTTCCTTGACGGAAACTCCCTTATCCGGAAGGACGAAGGTCATGGCACCGCCGTTTTTCAACCGGAGTGTTGCCGAGGCAAACCGGTCCCCTTTGACGTAATCCGCCGTATAATAATTCCTGCTCATAAAAGCTGCCGTCAGCTGCCCGCCATCCTCCGGATAAAACACTCCCTGGCCGGTTTGGCTTTCGTTGAAGGCATCCGACCATTCATCCTTAAAATCCAACGTATTCAGAATTGCCATCACCTGCTGGGGGTCAGGGCGGATCGTGGGTGTAATTTGTCCCCCGGTATGCTCCCGCACCCACTCACCCATGTTGTCAGCCGTTTCCTTTTGGGAAAAATCCGCTGCGTGCAGCGAAGCGTAGAAACTTCCAGCCGCCACGTCCTCATAGTCTTTCTTGAACATGTGGCCCTTCTGAATCCACAAGGAATTGGCTGTTTTGAGCCTGCCGATTTCATTGTCCGTATGGAGCAGACGGATGAGCTTCCCTGTTTCTGCTGCCAGGCGGGTGATGTTCCCCGGACTGTAGCCTCCAAGCAAGGACAGCATTTCCTTTTGGGTCGCCCCCTCCGCACCGGAAGCGGCAAGGGCTAACGCAATGTATAAGCTGTATGGCGAATAAAGGGTATTGCCCTTTCCTTCACTCAGAATACGGGAGGCTGTATGCATCGAAAATTGCTCCAGAGCGTCCAATCCCTCTTTGGAGACACGATTGTCCTCCTGAATGCTTAGCTTGGCTTCTATATCCCCAAAAGCAGGAGCCGCAAGAGGAACATGTTTGGATGAAGGAGAGTAGCCGCAGGAAACAGCAGTTGCAAGCAAGGGAGTCAGCAGAAGGCATCTAGCAGAGCTGCGCCAAATTGAGGTTGTCATAGGTATCGTCACCGTCCATTGTATCCATTTCCTACTTAACGCAGCAGACTCCGCAATTGTTGCCACTTTCAGGCAAAATAATAGTTAATCATATTAAGTTTACATAATATTATTTATGTTAATAATTTCTCGAACGATGATAGAAACTTTTCCCTTCCCTTGTTATACTTGAAGTCAAGAACGTCATCCGTCAAACCCACACGGGGGTGCCATTATGAACATTATTAAAGCCAAGGACCGCAAGGAACTGGACAGCCGGCTTCCCGCCATGCCCTGGTACATAGAAAAATTTATCAACTATAAACTTCCCGACCTTTCACCTTCCTCCTTGTTGGAATATGTGCGGGATTATGAGATTTTCCTGAACTGGCTAATGGCCGAGGGTTTGACCGAAGCCTCCGATATCCGGGAGGTTCCCTTGTCTGATCTGGAAAAGCTGCGGATGGATGCCATCGACAACTTCCGCATGTCTCTGGCCACCGGTGTCGGCGGACATACTAACAGTAAAACCACCATTGTCCGCAAGCTCTCCTCTCTCCGCTCCTTGTTCCACTACCTCAGCCAGATTGCCGAGGACGAGGATTTTTACCCGTTGTTGAAGCGCAATATCATGGCCAAGGTGGAAATCAAACGGACCCATAAGCCCAAGGATACCGCGGCCAAGCTGGAGGGCAAGCTGCTGCAGGAGCATGAAATTGCCGAATTCATTGAATATGTGGCCCATGGTTACGGGGAGGCTGTTGCAGCCAACAAACAGGCCTCTTATTTCCACCAACTAAATAAGGAAAGAGATGTTTGCATCATCAGCCTGATTCTCCATTCCGGCCTGCGGGTATCCGAGGTAGTGAACCTGAATGCCGACGACTTGGACCTGAAGAAGAAGCTGGCTTACGTCTACCGCAAGGGTAAAAATGACGAGACCTTCAAAACCCCGGTTTATTTCCGCCAGCTGGCGGTCCAGCATCTGGAGACCTATCTGGAGCTGCGGCCTGCCCGGTACAAGGCTCCGCGGAAGGAAAAAGCCCTGTTCTTGGCCATTGCCAACGGAAAAAAGGAAGGCGAACGGATGACCAAACGGGCTATCCAGGAGATGGTCATTAAATATGCCAAACGCTTCGGCAAACCTTACCTGTCGGTCCACAAGCTGCGGCATTCCTTTGCAACGGATTATTATGTGCGCAATGACCTGTACAAAACCCAGGAGCAGCTGGGGCATGCGTCTCCCGATACTACACAGATATATGCCCACCTTACGGATAAAACCATGGCAGAGGCCATCGACCGCCCCAATACGGACCCAACAGGAACGTAACAGCCGGCCTGCCTAAACGACAAAAAGAAGCTTCACCGGACAGTAAATTTCACTCTTCGGCAAGCTTCTATATTTTTCGCCATTTATATTTAATGTTCTAAATATTTATGTTCATTAAGGATTGATAAACATCTGTGTCCAGTAGTACCGGTAGCTGCCGCCCGTACAATAGCCAACCCCGATTTCGGAAAAGTTCGGACTGAGGATATTCTGCCTGTGTCCGGGGCTGTTCATCCAGCTATCCATGACCGCTTGGGCGGTAATTTGACCTGCCGCGATATTTTCCCCGGCTGCGGAGTAGCTGATGTTGAAGCTTTTCATCATATCGAAGGGACTGCCATAGGTAGGTGATGTGTGGGAAAAATAGCCTTTATCACGCATATCCACCGACTTGTAGCGCGCCACCCGGGCCAGCTGCCAATTGGCGGTTAAGGGCTTCAGGCCATTCTTGGCCCTTTCCACATTCACCAGGCGCACCACCTCTTCCTCCACCGATTTGGTGGCACTGAAAAGCGGCACCGTCACCTTATCACCCGGGTAAATCAAATTGGGGTTCGCGAATTGCGGGTTCGCCGAGATAATTTCGGACAGCCCCACCTGATACTTCACCGATATCTTCCATAAGCTGTCGCCAGGTTGGACCGTATACACATCCGTATCCGCCGGAGCGGCTTTGGCAGGCCGCGGCGCCAGCAGGGTTGCGGGAAGAACCAGCACAATGGCCAGCAGCAAACCAAGAAGCTTGTTTTTATTGGGCATGGGAATTCTCCTTTAACAAAAATGGAATCCTCCCTAATATGCGCCACGCTTCCTGTTCTTACACGAAGACTCTCCGATGTTCTTATAAAGCCGCTTCTTTTGTGTTTCCTGCTGCTCCCTTCAGCTCCGCCAGCAGGATACCCCCTAAAATCAATGCCCCGCCTATGAGCGTTTGAGTGCTCAGACTTTCTCCCCCGATGGCAACCGCTGCAGCCGCGGCAAAAACAGGCTCAGACGCAAAAATTATGGCCGTGTGTGTGGCTGTAGTAAAACGCTGGAAGTGGGTTTGCGCCCAAAAGGCAAACGCTGTAGCAAAAACAGCTCCGATCAGAAGGGCCCGGAGTACCCGGATATCCGTCCAAACCGCCGGGGACAAGGCTTCTCCGATATTCTCAAAGAGACCAGCCGCAGCAAAGTCCAATAGGGCCGCCACTGTAATTTGGATGCTTGCCAGCAAAAAAGGCTGGTGCAGGACGGAATATTTGGCGGTGATCAGAATGTGGAGCGCAAAGGCGAAGGAGCCGCACAGCACGATAAGATCCCCGATTTGCATCGGTTCGTGAATCCGCAGCGACATCACCGCCAGCCCGGCCAAGGCAATGCCTACTCCCGCTCCTACCGCCAAGGGAAGCTTGATCCGGTAAAAAAAAGCACCCAGAACCGGCACCAGAACCACACATAATCCGGTGATAAACCCGGTATTGGATGCTGAAGTGAACTGGGTGCCTACCGATTGGAACATAAAGGCCAAAAACAGAAGCACGCCCATTACAGTCCCGCGGCGCCACACCGCCCATGTCATCGGCTCCTTGTTCTTCATGCAGGCGTATCCACTCCATAGAATGCCTGCCGCTAATAAGAACCGCACAGCCAAATGGATCATAACCGGCATAACGGCAACGGCTTCCTTCAAAAACACAAACATAATTCCCCACACAAAGGTGACGGAAAGCAGCACAGCATCAGCCAAAACTGCAGTTTTCCTCATGGTGCGATCCTCCTGGTTCCGTAAAAAAACTCCGGCTTCCTCGAGGAAGCCCGGAGATGATGTGTGCTTAAATGCGGCTGTTCCCGGTCAGGCATGCTGCCTGATATACTCACCAACCTTGCCGTCATTCTTCTGGATATGGTTGATCAGCCAGTCCACCAGTGTCCGGTTCAGCTTGATGGTGGTGAGAATGGAGATGCCCTGGGTGTTCACCTGCTGGAGCAATTCATCAATAACTTGCACAAATTCGTCATGCTCCTTCTTATGCTCAGCCAGCTCCGGGTATTTGACACTACCCATCAGCTTTTCCTCATCCCGGAAGTGTTCAACTGTATAAGCCTTGAGAAATTCAAGGGTCTCCTTGATTTTCTCCTTGCCCTTCTGATTGGTGCAGGCCTCCATAAAATCATTCAGCCGGTGCACCAGCTCCTGGTGCTGGTCATCAATCTGACTGACACCCACATTATACGTATCCCGCCATGTAATCATCGTACTGGAATCTCCTCTCCGAATGGAACTGCAGTCTGTACCGGAAATCAACAAAATTCCGTATATACAGACATTATTTCACATCCGTCCACTCGGATGCCGTAACATTTCTCACCGGAAGGTAAATTTTTCTTCCATCGATCTGAACACTTAAGCGGGGTAATAGCCGGGTTCCGGAGCAACAACGCCCAGTACCACGGAGCTTAAGCCGTGAATCTCCAGCTTTCCGCCACGAAGCCTGTCAAAGGGGCCGTGATTGCCCAGGCCGAACAGCACTGACCAGACGCCGGGCAACGGGATTTCGACTGTAACCGTATAGGGATTGGCGTTGTGCACCACGTAGAGGTCGCGGCATGGGTCATGATTGGCATGATTCCGCAGCGTAAAAGCAATACAGCCGTCTACGGTCTGCTCGAATACCAGAGAAGCGCGAATCTCATCGGCTGTGCGCATCCGAAAAGCGGGATGCTCCCGGCGCAGCCGGATCAGCCTGCGCATATCGCTGACCGCAGCCTGCTCCCTGGCACAGCGGTCCCAGTCCAGCCAGTTGACGGGATCGGGAGCCATATAGCTGTTGTGATCGCCGCCTTTGGTCCGGAAGAACTCCTGCCCGGCGTGGAGGAACGCCATCCCCTGTGAGGTCATCACCACCGCAGAGGCGAGCAGATGCCGTCTCTTCCGCCTGTTTTCATCCTCATGTCCATTGGTTAGGGCGAGCTTATCCCACAGAGTGTGATTGTCATGGGCCTCCACATAGGCCACAGACTGCACCGGCTCCACGGCAAAGCCCTTGGTCCGGTCGTTATAGGCGATGGCCCCGGCAATTCCCCGCCGGACATCCTGCTCGAAGCCGGACTGTCCCCCGGCAAAGCCGGCCTCTTTCTCGGCAAAGGTGCTCCCCTTCAACGCATCCCGGAGATTGTCGTTGAACTGGCCGATGCCCGGCAGCTTCGCCGCATTGGCCTGGTCAGCCCGGCGTTCGGGTGCAAGCTCCGTCGGCATAATCCAGCCCTCCCCCAGCAGCACGAAGGACGGGTCCATTTCATGCAGCCTTCTGCGAACCTCGTTCATGGTATCCAGATCAAGCAGGCCCATTAGATCAAAGCGGAACCCGTCCATCCTGTATTCCCTGGCCCAATACAGCACCGAATCCACAATCAGCTTGCGCATCATCGGACGTTCCGTAGCAGTGTCGTTGCCGCAGCCGGATCCATTGGAGAGACTGCCGTCGGGTTTATGGCGCATGTAATAACCCGGCACCAGCTTGGCCAGATTGGCCCTGTAGCCGTCATACACATGATTGAAGACCACATCCATAATCACCCGCAGCCCGCGGTCATGGCAGGTTTGAATCAGGGTTTTCAGCTCCCGGATGCGGGTGGCGGGATCATACGGGTTCAGAGAATAGGAACCCTCCGGCACATTATAGTTTTTGGGGTCGTACCCCCAATTGTAGCGCTCCAGAGGCGAGCGTTCATCCACACTTTCGGTGGCATAATCGTAAACCGGCAGCAATTGGACATGGGTCACGCCCAGTCCCGCGATGTGGTCAAGACCCGTGGGGATTCCAGCAGGTCCTTTCATTCCGGTTTCGCAAGCGCCCAAATAAGTGCCTTTATGCTGTACACCGGAGGAGGGATGAATGGTCAAGTCCCGGATGTGGACCTCATAAATCACCGCATCCAGCGGGTGGACAAAAGGCGGTTTATTCTCCGTCCAGCGGTCAGGCTGGGTGCCGGCCAGATCCAGTACCGCCCCACGGTCGCCGTTCACCGACACCGCCCGGGCGTAAGGATCAACCGCTTCATTCCATTGGGTGCCGATCCGTACTTTGTAGGTATACAGCTTGCCGGCCAAGTCACCCGGCAGGGCCAGACGCCATACCCCCCGGTGCTCCCGGATCATGGCATGGCTTTCACCTTGAGCCGAGTCCCAGGCTTCATACAGCATTACCTGTGCCTCTGCAGCCGTTGGCGCCCACAGCATGAATTCAACGCCTTCCGGCGTATATCGCAAGCCTAAATCATCACCGTCATAAGCATAAACCTCATCGAATTCCTCCGAAAAAACAGAGAGGCCGCCTGTAATCTCCGGGTCGCCGTATTCAATTGCATAATCCAGTTCCTTTTGAACCGCCATGCCTCCGCCTGCCTTTCCGCTTGAGCATTCACCCGTCCGAAAACCGGGTCTCGTGTCCTCATTATAGGATGATTTGGAAAACCCGGCAACGGAACCGCGGAATTGGCTTGGTACTCCGGCTTATTCCTCCGGCTTCGTCTTCAGCCTGTCCACCACTAGGTCCAGCTCCTCCGGCTGGAGCAGCTCCACAGGGGAAAAATCCTTGTCAAACTTAAACTCCTCACCCTCCAGAAGCACCACATACCGGTTGCCCAGGCGGGCAAAATGAACCTTGCTGCCATAATCGGACAGTTTGGTTTTGACGAAGGTGTCGCCGATATGGAATTTCAGATCCAGCTCCGGCTGGAACTCCACGATCCGCTGCGCTGCCTCCACCACCGTTTCATGGTTCCAGCGCTCCTGCAGCCTGCGTTTGTCGCTGTTGGCCCACAGCTCATAGGCCTGTGCCTCCTGGAGCATGTCAGGGCTGGCATTGGCCGTTGACACCTCCGGCGCTGCCGGGTAGGGCGTATCATCCAGGAATGGAATACCGCTTAAGGTAGGCTCCGGGGCCGGGCCGGCCGCCATAAACGGAAGGTCCTCCCCCTCTCCTTCTCCGTCCGCATCAGCACCCATGGTCATGCCAACGGGCACACCCACCGCCTCCGCCATGCGGATACCCCTTTCATCGGCAATTTTCACCGGGGCAGACGCTTTAGGCGCGGGGGGAAGCTGATACTTCTGCTCCATATATTCCTGTACCAGTCCCAGCACCTGGCTTTGCACCAGCTCCGGCACGGACTGCTCATAGGATACGTAAGCCAGGAATTCCTCGAAGTATCGGGCATGGGAGGCTTGATGGATTTTCAGCTCCCCGTATTCCAGCATCCCTTCCTCCGGCATATGCGGGTACTGAATGGACTTGATGCTTTTGGCGCTGATGGCCATATCCACCTGCCCCACGAGACTGTGCTCATCGGTAATCCGGGCAATTTTGGGCTCGAAATCGCATTTCAATATAAATAGGAACGGTTCGTCAAAATATTTGGGCAGAACCGCCCGGGCCACAATAAATGCCCCGCCGCGTACGGAGCTGGTTCCGATATAGGCACGCAGGAGATCATCGCAGCCATTGTGGTACTGCTCCCGGTCACGGGCCTCCCGGCAGCGGGCGATCATATTGTAGTTGGGATTGCTGCCCAGCTCATAGCCGGGCTCCACCACGAAGGTGCCGATTTTGGTGGGACAGCCCTCTGTTGGCGCATGCTTTTCCGCTTTGCGCTTGACAATCCGGGCGAATTCCCCGTCCAGGAAACGCTTGATTTCGCTTCTCTCATATTCCTCTCCGTCGAGAGTCTTAAAGTGCCGGTAACGCTTATTTTGCTCGGATGAGCCCTCCGAATGAATGACGAAAAACGACAAAAATTCCACTGAAAAATCCATCTGTCTGATGCTCCTCTATGTTCGAAATCTGCCCTGTGCAAAAAGCTTTACCCGAATATATCCTCCAGCCCGTACAGACCTGCCGGACGCTGGCTGATCCATTGAATGACCGTAAACACGCCCTGGGCGAAGCCCTCCCGGGAGTAAACCTTGTGGGAAAGCTCGATGCGTTCATTCTCCGGGGTCGTAAATAAGACGCTGTGCTCCCCGATAACCTGTCCGGCCCGGATGCTGTGCATATGAACCGGCGATTCCACACCTGCCTGCAGAATGGTTTCCCTGATTTTTTTAGCCGTCCCGCTGGGTTGGTCCTTCTTGAACTTATGGTGGATTTCCGAAATATCGATATCCGCATGTTTGCCGAATTCCTCAGCGGCCAGCCGGACCAGCTTGAGGAATTTGTATACCCCCATGCTGAAATTGGGACAAATGGCCACCGGTATGGACTGGGCAAGTCCCGCAAGCTTCTCCAGATCCTCCGCGCCAAACCCGGTTGTCGCCACAATCACCGGCTTATGCAGAAGGGCGTAAGCGGGGTAATTATCCTCCATCAGCGCCTTGGCATGGGTGCAGTCAATATAAACATCACAATCATCCTTGGTCGCCAAAAGATCGCCAGTAATCCGCAGTCCGGTTTCGCCGCTGCCTGTGACTTCGCCCAGATCCTGTCCGATCCACGGGCTGCTGCTGCGTCCGATAACTGCCCCCGCCACCATGTCCTCCCGCTGAGTCAACAGTCCGGCAATATCCCTGCCCAGCTTACCGGTCGCCCCCACGATACCCACTCTGATCATTTTACGTCAAAACCGCCTTTCATTCATGTTATAACCCGTCCCGGTCTGTCAAGTAGGTCTTGACCCCGGCCCACAGCACTCCCTTGCAGCATTCCTCCACAGGGAGCAGTGGGGTATCTTTCATCTTTCTTTGGAGCCCAGAGAGGCTGAAGCCCTGCTTCAACACCATGATATTGTTAGATTGTAACGCACGGACGGGACAATTGTATACACACTTGAAGCACATCAGACATTCATTGGCGAACTGGGGACGCCCGTTATGCATCGCAATATTGCCTGTGGGACAGTCCCGTGCGCACCTGGCGCAGCCATTGCATGTCGTATCTACACGGAGTTTTCGGGCAAAGCTCCGGGAGCCGGATTGCTCATACTTAGCCAGCTGGCGCACCAGGAAACCCTTGCGGTGATCGGTGCGGCGGATGCTTCCCGACAGTATCCGGCTGAGAATCCGCTCTGTTTTCCGCGGTAAAGCAGCCAGCAGATGCATCGCTACATGATCATGGGTAGGCACCAGCCAGTTGCAGGGCATACAGAGCATTGCTTCATAAACGACGCGGAAGCCCTTCTTTTCTAGCTGCCGGCAGCATTCCGCCCTGCAGCCCGTATTGGGCCATACCTCTCCCCCTCCCGAGACCGAAAGAACCGCAATCCGTTGTCCGGCTGCAGGGGACCAGCTGCGGATCCATTCATATACAGGGGCGGGAGCATTGGTAGCATATACCGGAAACAGCAGCAGCAAGCAGTCCCATTCCGCAGACGATTCCAAAAGCGTTTTGCGAGCAGAGGTTCCTGTGCTCCTCCCCAACTCCTCCAGTCCCACCACCAGCCCCTTCGCCTGTGCCTGCTCCGCAAAGCTGCGTGCCGCCGTCTCTGTTCCCCCAGTACCGCTGAAATAGACAATTCCGATGCGCTGTATCCCGGAGGATTCACTCATTTCTTGCCGTTCCCCTTTCCAGCCTTCCAACGAGTAGGTGCTTCTAAAAAAATATATACGCCGGAAGATGCTTATCTTTGGGATTTCGCTTTTGTTTTTCATTTTCCTGCCTGATTCTGCCATGACTTGGTAGGCCAGTTGACCATTTGACCGGCAAGTCCGGGGAACGTATGATGAAGGATAGGGAAAAAGGCGTACAAGAGGAGCGGCGTTCATGTTTATTGTGATGGGATTGATTATGCTTGCGGTATACGGACTTTTGGTATTCTATATCGGAGCCAGCGGCTGGCGCTGGATGAGACCTGCTGTGCCGGGCTGGTTCAAATGGGTTTATGCGGTGGTTATCGGATTTTTGGCCATTTCCTTTATACTGGGGCGCCTCGTCCCCCATGCCGATGTGTTGGGAGTAATCGGATCGTATTGGCTGGCGGTATTTTCGCTTCTGCTCATGATTCTGCCGGTAGTGCATCTGACTCTGCTCGTGCTTCGGCTGACGGCGTTGCCCCGGAGAACCGCCCAGAAATGGGCAGGTGTCCTGACCCTGGCAGCTTTGGTGGGAATTATGGTGTACGGGTCCTACAACGCTTATAATCCCGTGGTCCGGGAGTACGACATCCGCATCCCCAAAAAGGTGGAGGGAATGGAGCGGCTGAATGTGGTGATGGCCTCCGATATGCACTTCGGCTTGCTGTCCGGCAGGGCTCATGCAGAGCGGATGGTGAAGGAAATCAACGCACTCCAGCCGGATTTGGTGCTGTATCCCGGCGATATTATCGATGATGATCTGGATGCTTTTGTCAGACGGGGTTTCGGCGGCATTCTCAAGCAGGTGGAGGCCAAATACGGGGTATACGCCACCCTGGGCAACCACGATACCAACCCGGGGGCCATGGACGAACTGATCCGCGCGCTGGAGGACAGCGGTATGCATGTGCTCTACGACGAGTCCGCTACGGTGGCTAACCAGCTTACTCTGGTGGGCCGTAAGGACAAAACGGACAAGGACCGGGCTGCTCTGGAGGAGCTGCTTCGCGGAACGGATAAGAATCTTCCGCTGATTCTGCTGGATCATCAGCCTTATGAGCTGGATGCTGCCAAGGACAACGGGATTGATCTTATGGTATCCGGCCATACCCACCGGGGACAGATTGCACCCGCCCAATTTATTACCCGGCGGATTTATGAGAATGACTGGGGTCATTTGATCAAAGGGGAATTTGATTCTGTTGTATCCTCCGGATATGGCTTCTGGGGTCCGCCCATCCGGACGGGCAGCCGTTCGGAGATTGTGCAATTGCATATTACTTTTACCGGAGGGCTGTAAGAATCAGCATAGTATTAAGAAGCTGTTAAGATTGGGCAGATCATAATTGAAACCGCAGAAGGGTGCCGGCTACCGGACATTCTCCTGCGGTTTTGTTTTGTTCAGGGACCTTAGAACTAGTTTTTCTTTCTTGTTATTGCGTATATTACGTTGTAATCGTTATCACCACATCTATAGTCACAGTTTTGCCTCATTTACCCATTCGACGACCTTACACTTATCCCGAAATTTAGACAAAATCCGTTAAAAATATGTTAAGAAAAATAATCCCCCTTTGATAACTCTCTGAAAACCGTTTAACTTTTTTCATTTATGATAGTTTCATAGAACAACGAGAGCCTACATACATTTACAATTTGAACTATTGGAAAGAGGTAATGTATGATGAAACCTTCCGTACTTAAATTCAAGCAGCACACCATTCCCGTCACCTTCTTCAATCAAGAGGCCGCTCCTCTTTCATCCTTGGAAAAGCTGTTCGAATCCATGGAATATCATCTGGACTTCCGCCGGAAGCTAAAGAAAATTGCGTCTATTGAAATGGTTGGCGAGGTAGCTGTGTTCAAGTATTTTGACGGCACCAAGCTGTACATGGAAGTTAGCTGATCTTTTCTTTTTCTCTTCAAAAAAACAACCGCAGCGCGTTCATTCCCGCAATGCATAACACACCGGCCAAACACGCCGCCCCATCACTCCGCCGCCATCGGAGAGGGGCGGCGTTTGTGCGTTTAGCGCCTTTGCGCCCATAGCCCCGTGCCGCCAGGGCAAAGGATAGCTCCTCCGCATGATGCAGCATGGACAGAAGAAGCGGAATGAAGAAGGCGGGAAGCTGGTGAAGCTTCAGCTTGCCTGGGCTGCCGCTGCCCGGCCTGCCGCGGACGGAAGCCAAAAGCGCCATTCGTCCCAGCTCGCCGGGCAGGAAGCGGATAAACCGGAACAGCAGGGCTACTGCCAGGCCGATGGTGTCTGCGCCGCGCCGAATAACCGGAATATGACGGAGAAGCTCCTCCAGCCCCTTCTGAATGGAGAGCGGCGGGGTTAGGATATTGAATAGGACCCCGCCGGCCAGAACCGGGAGCAAAGGTGTCAACCGTTTCAGCGTAATCTGCCCTTGTTCCCATTCGAATCCAACATGAACGGGAATTCCCTTGCCGGTGGTAAAGGACAGCTCCACCCCCGAAATCACAAACGCCGCCAGAATAAAACCTGTAAAGGCAATAACCGGCCTGAGCCAGCGTTTGGTTGGAATACCTGCGGTTAACCCCAGCGCCGCCACAGCCAAACCTCCCAGCACGGTAACCCCCCAATGGGGAGAAACAAGCAGGCTGAAGCTGAACAGGGCGTAAATCAGCCACTTGGCTCTGGGGTCTAACCCGGACAACCCGGTAAAGCGGGTTTCCTGGTTTACCTGCATCCGGGCAGCCTCTGGAATGGCAGGCTGCTGCCCCGCACCTGCTGTCCCGGTGGTATCCGCCGCATCCTGCTGCGCCATCATTGCAGAAGAGCCTGCTGTCAGCTTCTCTGCGAAGGAGCGGGCAATGGCTTCCGTCTCAAGGGAACTGGCCCCCGCCAAAGCGGCCAGCCGGATGCAATCCGGCACTCCAAGTCCTGCTTCGGTCAAAGGCGACGGGTCTTTCAGCAGCTCCCACGGGCTCCATTGACCGGCAACCGAGCCATCTCTCAGCAATACCACCCTATCGGCCAAGGGCAGAAACAGATCCAGTTCATGGGAGGCGATAATGATCCCGCCGCCAGCTCTGCCCTGCTCACGTTTCCATTCCGCCAACTCGCCGGCTAGGGTCGCCGCCATCACCGGATCAAGCCCTGCCGTAGGTTCGTCCAGAAGAAGCCAAGGCTGGCGGAGGGCTGCTGCTGCCGCCAAGGCGGTCCTCCGTTTCTCTCCGCCTGATAAGGTGAAGGCGGACCGTTCCCATAGCTCTTCTCTGATGCCGCACCGGGCGGAGGCCCACTCCAGCCGTTCCTGCCTTTCCTGCGGGGGAAGCTTCCGTTTTTGGAGACTGTACGCGATTTCTTCACGGACTGTAGGCAGGAAAAACATCTGCTCCGGATTCTGGTGCACATAGCTGGAGGTGGCCAGCAGCTCTCTGCGATCCAGAGTCCGGCGCTCCTCCCCCCTCCACTCTCCGATATTGCCGGACCCTGCCTGACGGAGGCCAGCCAATAGCTGGAGCAGCGTAGACTTCCCGGAGCCGGTGCAGCCGGCCACCAGCGTCAGCTCCCCTGCTGTGAAGGAGCAATCTAACAAACCATCCCGGCTGAGCCCGTTGTCCTCCGGGACAGCAACCTTATGCATGTACCGCCCGTTCATGCCGACACCGCCCTCTCCAAACCCTCAGGCGTCAGCGGAAAGCGGCCCTTCAGCAGGCCTCGCGATTTCAATTGTTCCGCTAGGGCGACGGTTAAGGGCGGAAGCAGGCCCGCCGCCCGGCAGGGTGACCCGCCCTCTCCCGTTGCCCAATCTGTCCGGCCATAGAAGAACTCCTCCGGTGACCCGTCGAATACCAGCCTCCCTTTATCCAGCGCCCATATCCTGCTGGAATAGGCCGCCTCCTCCAGCAGCTGGGTAATGTGAATCACCGTCATTCCCCCCTGTTGAAGAGACTGCAGGACAGACAGCAGCCTGCGCCGGGCCTCCGGGTCCAGCATGGAGGTGGCTTCATCGGCGATCAGCACAGACGGCCGCACAGCCAGTGCACCGGCCAAAGCCAGCAGCTGCTTCTGCCCACCGGATAAGCTGCCCACCGGACATGCTTCCCACCCCGCCAGCCCTGTGGCTGCCAGCGCCTCCTGTTGGCGGGGCTCCATTTCCTCCGGCCGAATCCCCGCACACTCCATCCCAAAGCGGAGATCCTCAACCACGGTTTCTCCTAAAAGCTGCGCCTCGGGGTTTTGCATCACCAGCCGGACAGAAGCCCCTTGAACAGAGCGCCCGATTACACCCGAATACCGTCCGTCCAAACCCGCCAACAAACGCCCCAGGACACTTTTGCCGCTGCCGTTCCGGCCGGCAACCGTCAGCCACTCGCCCACGCGGATGGCGCCAGATATCTGATGCAGCACCGTATCTTCTCTTCCCGGCAGGTAAACACTGACCTCCCGCAGCTCAATCAGGGACTTTTCCAACTTTTTCACCGCCCGTCTATTCTAACGCCCATGGGCATGTTACAATGCCATCAGCTAATTGTTAACCTCATATCGCAAAATCAGGTTAACAAATAAGAGGAGGTTTGGCAATGCCCTTTTCGTTTTCTACTAAAGGACTTGTATTTATGACCGCATTCAGCGCACTTTTTGTGTTATCCAGCTATTTGAATCTGCATTTGGGTTTTTCCCCTGTCCCCATCTCCATGGAGAATTTTGTGGTGATGCTGGCGGGTGCTATCCTCGGCCCGGTATACGGCTTCGGCAGCATCGCGCTGGTGATTGTCCTGTCCGTGCTGGGTCTGCCAATTCTGGACGGACGCGGCGGGTTCGCCCTGCTCACCGGGCCTACCGGTGGTTTCGTATGGATGTTTCCCGTCGCCGCTTTCCTGATCGGTCTGGTTTCCCGGTATGTCCGGGGCAGCCGTCTATGGACCACGGTAGCCCTGATCGCCGCGGCGGAGTTGTTCGGCTCCCTCCTGCTGTACGTGACCGGCGTGCCATGGCTGGCCCATGTGGCCAACTATTCCTTCGCCAAGGCTATGGCGGCAGGCTGTTACCCCTACCTGCCGGGTGACGCTGTTAAGGCTGTGTTGGCCGGATTGATCGCCGCCACCGTGCGCCAGGTATTCCCCCTTGCGCGGATTACCGGACAGGCCGGTTATTCCGGGGTGGAGACCACCATTTCGAAGTAGCGGGAAGAATGAAATGGCGCCAGTCCTTTCCCCCGAGAAGCCATTAACCTTAGGCGCCTATCCCACATATCCTGTAGCATCAGCGGATCATTACAGGAGGTGTGCGTGATGTGGGAGGATTGGGAAAAGCTGTTCAAACAAGTTGCCAAAACCTCGCAGCAGGTCAAAAAAGCATTGGATGATTTCCGTGGTCCGGAGCCTCATGTGAGAATTTATGAGACGGACCGCTATGTGAAGGTTGTCGTCAGCCCTATGCCGGAGCAAAAGGTGCGGCGCTGGTCGGTAAAGGTAATGGGGGACCGGGTGTTCATCCGGGGCAAATACGAGGTGGAGACACTGTCTAAGGATGACCTGGGCTACGAAATGGCGGAATTACGGGCCGATGAGTTCGTGAAGGCGGTACGGCTGCCTGTGCCCGTGGAAGCGAAGCCCTACAATTCCCGCAAGGAAGGAGAGGTGCTGATCGCTACCTTTCTGAAGCGGAAGGAACTGCCGGCCGGTGGCTGGTTTGATCTACCCTGAAATAACTTGGACCGAGCCGCAGGCTGGATGTGTTATGGAAGCCTCGAAACCGGCGAAGCCGCTTAGAGTGCCTCCTCCAGCGGCGGTGAGAGACGCTATTTGCCCCAAAACCGGGGGCTGCAGCATCTAACGGAAGCAGGAGGCGCGATTGGGCTAAATAGAGGCTTGCACCGGAACAATTTGTCCCAATAGAGGCTGTGGCCGCCTCTAGAATTCCTTATGACCTATTACCTATACCAGCAGCGTCAAGAAAAAGGAGTGCCTCGGTTGTTCCGTCGGACAGACTCCACAACAAACAAGACCGTCATTTGCCCCAGGGCATGGACGGTCTTGTTCTATCGGCTGCTAAAACCCGTAAATGGTCATGCCCCCGTCCACAAACAGGGTTTGACCGGTTATGTATCCCGAGGCTTCGGAGGAGAGGAACACCACCGGTCCCACCAGATCGCGCAGCTCACCGATCCGCTTCAAGGGGGTCCGTGACAGCACCTCGGCTACAAACTCTTCATTTTGCAGCAGCTTCTCGGTTAACGGGGTCTTGAAGTACCAGGGTCCGATAGCATTCACGAGAATATTGTGCTTGCCCCATTCCAGTGCAAGGATCTTGGTCATCTGAATCAAAGCGGCCTTGGTGGAGCCGTACACCACACCAGTCCGCAGGGCGGTATGACCTGCTACGGAGGCCACATTCACAATTCTGCCTCCACCCGCTTCCTTCATATGCCGGCCTGCGCACTGGGACATCATAAAGGCGGATTTCAGGTTGGTCTGCACGATGGTTTCCCATTCCGCATCGGTTACCTCAAGGGCAGGGGTCCGGATATTCATCCCGGCATTATTCACCAGAATGTCCAGCCGTCCCGCTTCCCGGATTACCTTGGCAACTGCGGTCTCCACCTGCTCCCGGCTGGTCACATCCGCCTGGCAGATATAGGCCCGGCGGCCTGTCCGGCGGACCTCCGCCGCCGTTTCCTCCAGATCGGACTCTGTCCGGGCGGTCAGAGCCACATCCGCTCCCGCTTCGGCCAAGCCTATGGCAAGAGCCCGTCCGATTCCTTTGCCTGCGCCGGTCACCAGCGCTGTTTTTCCATCCAAACCGAATGAAGGCAATAGCATGATACCCATCCTCCTGGCGTATATTATTATTCAAAATGCAGCCTAAACACAGAATTGATAATGCTGGTAGAGATGGAGGATACTATGTTTTAACGGTCCTGCAGAGGCTCCACCGCTCCTTTTGTGACAAATGTGTATCTTTTTTGAAACGTCAACGGGGGTTTTCACGTAGTAAGGTTCAGCAACCAAAGAACAGCATGGAAAGGGAGTGGCATTTTTGGAGGTATACCAAGGCGATAAAGACGGAAAAACCGTAAAGCTTCCCCAGGTTCCCAAAAATACGGTAAAGAAAATTGCCTTTGGCGCTGCCGTTGTGGTCATTGCCGGTCTGGCCTGGAGCAGCATCTACACGGTGCAGGAGGAAGAACAGGCCGCAATTATGACCTTCGGGAAATACACAACAACACAAGAAAGCTCTGGACTTCATTTTAAGCTTCCGTACCCCATTCAGCAAGTCGTGATTGTACCGGCCAAACTGACCCAGAAGATTCATATCGGCTATCGGGAGGTCAACGGCAAGGTGAACCCTGTTGACGAGGAAGCTCTGATGATCACCGGTGACGAAAACATCGTTTCCGCAGACGCAGTGGTGGAATGGCGGGTCTCCGATCTTCACAAGTATTTGTATAACATTGAGAACCCCGAGCACTTCCTGCGCAATTCCGCCATCGCCTCCATCCGTTCGGTCATCGGCTCCACCAAGCTGGACTATGCCATTACCGAAGGTAAAACCGTGATCCAGACCGATGTAAAATCCAAGCTCGAGGAATTAATGAACCAGTATAATACCGGGATTCACATTATCGACTTGAAGTTCCAGGATATCGAACCGCCGGAGGGCCAGGTGCAGACAGCGTTTAAATCCGTCACCAATGCCCGTGAGGAAAAGAACACCAAGATCAACCAGGCGCAGAAATATGTCAACGACCGCCTGCCCAAAGCCCGCGGTGAAGCCCAGGCGCTGATCGAAAAAGCCGAAGGGGAAAAGCAGTCCCGGATCTTGAATGCTCAAGGGGATGTATCCAAATTTGATGCCGTATATGCGGAATATGTAAAAAGCCCCAACGTCACCAGCAACCGTCTGACGCTGGAAACGCTGGAGAAGATTCTTCCCAAGGCAAAGGTGATTATTACCGAAGGCAGCGGCAATACCGTGAATTATCTGCCGCTTAACGATCTCCTCCGAAGCTCGACTACAGGCAATAACGCAGCAGGTACAGGCGGCACAGCCGGGACTCAAGGAGGTGGCAACCGATGAAACGTTGGATTGGCATATCAGTAGGGGCTTTGGTACTGCTTATTCTGGCGGCGAGCTCCCTCTTTATCGTAAAGGAAAGTGAATACAAGGTTGTACTGAAGTTTGGGGAAGCGGTCCGTATTCACGAAAATCCGGGGATCAAGATCAAGATTCCGTTTATTGAAACAGTTTCCACACTCCCCAAGTACCAAAAGGTCAGTGACAGCCAACCGACCACCATCATGACCAAGGACAAAAAACCCATTATTGTGGACAATTATACCGTATGGCGGATCAACAACTCACGCAGCTTCCTGCAGACGCTGAAGACAGTCACCACTGCAGAGAGCCGCATTAGCGACGCTGTATATAACACCGTTCGCCGGAAGCTGTCTGAAATCGATTATGGCAGCATTATCAGCGAGGACTCCTCCCGCGGCAACCTGAATGACGATATCACCAAGGAAGTATCCGATATTGTCGCCCGTCAGAATTACGGCATTGAAGTGATCGATGTCCGCATCAAACGGACGGACCTGCCGGAGGAGAACAAGGAAAGTGTCTACAAGCGGATGATTTCCGACCGGGAATCCATCGCAGCCGGATATCTGTCCGAGGGCGATGAGGAATCCAAGAAAATCACTTCCAATGCAGACCGCCAGGCCCAGGAGCTTATTGCCCAAGCCGAGGCTGACTCCAAGAAGATTATCGCCGAGGGTGAGCAGGAGGCTGCCCGGATCTATAATGATTCGTACGGCAAGGACCCGGAATTCTACAAGCTGTACCGGACACTGGAAAGCTACGTGACCACCTTCCAGGGTGAGCCTGTGATCCTCCTCCCCATCGATTCCCCGTATACCCGTATTCTGCTGGGACAATAAAATCCCGCCCGTATAAAAGAAGAAGCCTTGACAGAGCGGTGCTCTGCCAGGCTTCTTCTTTGTTATTAGGATTCGAGTATGAACCGGTTCCACTTCTGCTGCCAGGCCTTATCCTGCCAAAACGGATGGTGAGGCGCACAATTGGAGCATAGAATCATTCCCCAGAAGCCAAGCGCCATCCCCTTCCTGATGGCATATTCGGCAATATCCTTGCCCACCGGCCCCTCTTCAAAATTGGTTTGCCAAGGCGTATAACCCACATAACCTTCACCGATAACCATGGGCAATCCCTTGCGCTCCGCCCACTCCGCCGCTTCCTCCAGCCGCTGGTCGATCTTCTCCCGCATGGCCACCCGGTGGGCGCCGTACCGGTCGTAGAGGAACAAATCCCACTTCACCGGATCACACCAATCATGCAGGTACAATAGCTTCAAGCCGACGGGATTGCCGTGAAGCCGCCATTCCTCCCCTTCCGGCAGCGTATATTCCGAAAACGGGGGCGCATCATCCCGAAGCAGCGCAGCAGCGGCAGGATTAGGGAACGCCTGGTCCACACGGTGCAGCGCCACAGCATCCGCCAATTCCTGCAAAACACCGTTCAGATAAAGATGGAAATGGGCCACCTGTTCATTTTCCGCCACATGCTCCTTAGGATAGGACTGGTTCAGGGTATAACATCCGGTAATCAGGATATCCGGATGCCCTTGCTGAAGAGAGGCCAACGCCTCTTCCACATAAGGCTTCATGTATGCGATGGTTTTGGGGGCATTGCCGTCGGGAATCCCCGCATCCAGCGCAACCTGGGTCATCCGTCCGAATTCCAGCTCATTGTGCAGCTCCGCATAGGCTATCCGCTGCCCATAGCCTGCTTCCTTGACGGTGGTGATTAGACGGTTCATGGAGCGTGCGATGGCCATAAAACGCTTCTCGGGGGCAATGGCCAACAGCTCGTCGAACAGCTCTCTTGTCTTCAGGAAGCTGGGGCTTTGCTGGTATTCCCATGAGGACAAGATAATGAAGCAATTGTACTTATCGGCCAGCCGGAAAAGCTCCAGCAGATGGGCCACACCATCCAGCTCGGCTCCCCCCTTGCAGTTGTACCAGCGGGTCCGTACACCTACCTGGCCCAGATTGCCGAAGGCCAGCTTGCCCGGTCTTGGTCCCTCCTCTGTAAATAACAGATAAGGCATGGCACAGATACGGATGGTATTGTACCCAAGCTCAACCGCTTCCTGGAACCGCGCCTCCATATCGTGATAGGGCTCGCCGGGCATCGTCATGGTGTACCAGGAGAAATCCCACATTGTGATGGTCAGTCGTTTCGGCAAATGGCCGGGAATGGATGTTTTCACGTTGTCTTCACCCTTTTGGACAAGTATTGTTATCCTCATGGTACCCTCCGTGGCTCCGTGGCGCAATGGATGATGGGCGTCTTATGATGGAGGATGTGTGGATTGCCTGCCCCACACCAAATGAAAAAACGGGCCTTCTAATGAAGGCCCGCAGGGTATTTTAGGATAGAATAAGTCCGGGATCCGTTCTTACAGCACTCTGCGGGCGGACACATAATGAGTGTCCCAATACCCGGAGGTGATGGAGGAAATACCGACACCGTTCATAGACGGTGTATTATGTATGATTTTGCCGTCTCCTATGTAGATGCCCACATGATCAATGACTCCGGAGGAGCTTGTCCAGAAAAAGACCAGGTCGCCCTTCTGCAGATTGCTCCGGGATACCGCTGTGCCGGCATCCTTCTGATACCTTGTGCCCCACTTGAGGTTTGCTCCTTCGATGCCGAAGACAAATTTGGTGAACGAGGAGCAGTCAAGCAGAGTCGGCGGAAGATTGGAGCCGTACTTGTATTTGGTGACACCGATGAGATTATTGGCGTGATGGATGACGCGGTCAGCAATATTCGATGCTTGCTCCGATGGTGCCGGCGTGGGGGTTGGGGTTGGTGCAGGTGCCGGATTGGATGGCGCTGCAGCTCCCAAGCTGACATAATCGGTGGAGAGATACCCGATTTGACCGTTAATATTTGCCTTGACCCAATACGAGTTGACCTTTTCTACGATCTGGAATGTGGTGCCTGCTTTCACCAAACCGATGACGGAGCTGGAGGTTGACGGGCCGGTGCGGAAGTTAACGCCTTTTTCCACCACGCCCTGACCGGCTTCCGTGCTTCCGGGGGAGCTTGAATCGATCTTCACATAATTTGTGGAGAGATAGCCGACTTGACCGTTGACATTCGCCTTGACCCAGTAAGAATTGACCTGATCCAACACCTCAAAGGTGGTGCCCGCTTTAACTAAACCGATAATGGAGCCGGATGTGGATGGGCTGGTCCGGAAGTTGACGCCCTTTTCCACCACACCTTGTGCGGCCAGAGCCGAAGATGAGATCGACAATGTGAGTACAGTTGCTGCTGCCAAAGTTATCAAAGTTTTCTTCATAACATCTCCTCCTGCTACAATTGTAGCCTCCGAAGGAAGATTATGCATTGAATAAATATTGGTAAGGTATAATTTTACAGGGCCTCCACCGCTGCAGTGTCTTTTCCCGGTTTATGGACCAGATTGTACCGCTCCCAGCGCCTGCTTTTCCACCGGTGGATCATAATGACGGCACGGGTCCATTCATCGGCCGCTATGGCCAGCCATACGCCGGCTACACCCAGGTCCAGGACAAACACCAGGAAATATCCCAAGGGCAGGCTCATGCACACCATCGAGAAAATACCGATCCACAGCGGATATTTGGCGTCTCCGGCAGCACGCAGGGAGTTGATCACCACAATATTCAGCGTACGGCCTGTTTCCAGCACAATCCCCAGCACCAGGAGCTGCGCACCCAGGCGGATCACCTCCGGATCATCGGAAAACAGACTCATCAGCGGGACACGAACAAGGACGATCAGCACCAGCATGGCGCAGGTTGCCCCCTCCGCCCACCGCAGGCTGCTCCACACCCGGGAGTAAGCTTGGTCCTGGCGCTCCGCCCCTACCAGCCGCCCGACGATAATCGAGGTCCCCATGCCTATAGCAATGGCGAACAGATAGATAAACATGGAGATATTGGCGGCATACTGCCGTGCGGCCATGGAGGTTTCCCCCAAAAAAGTTACATAAAACAAAAAGGTCATCTGGCAGGCTTGGTACATAATTTGCTCGAAGGCCGATGGAATGCCGATTTTGAGGATCTTCACGATCCGTTCCTTGGTTAGACGGATATAGTCCATCCATTCCGGCTTCACCTCCGTCACCTTATAAAGCAGCCACAGGAAGGTGATCAGCGCCAGCGTCCGGCTGAGCACCGTGGATACCGCCGCCCCTTTCACACCCAGCTCAGGGAAGCCGAGGTTTCCGAAAATCAGCGCATAATTCAGGAAAATGTGGACCACGTTCATGCCCAGGGATACCAGCATGGCCTGTTTGGTAAAGCCGTGCACCCGAATGATGGCGGACAAGGAATTGATAATAGCCTGCAGGAAAATCGCCCCGCCCACAATGGACAGATAACTCTGGGCAAAGGTGTAGATCTCACCGGTGAGATTCAGCGTACGCAAGAGCGGGCCGTTGAATAAGAGGAACAAGGCGCTGATGACAATGCCGATCAGTGTGTTCAGAGTCACCGCCAGGGCGGATATCTTCGCTGCCTCACGGGGCTGCCGCGAGCCCAGGAATTGCGATACCACGATGGATGCGCCGTTACCGATTACCTCCAGCACCAGAATCGCAATGTGCAGGTAGTTGTTGGCCGCTCCCACCCCCGCCACCGCTTGGTCGGATATGGCGCTGAGCATGAAGGTATCGGCAATGCCCAGGAGCATAAACAGGGAAATTTCCAAAAAAATCGGCCAGGTCAGGCCAAATAAGCGAAACTCCTTGGCGGAGTCCATTTTTAATCACCCGTTTCCTCATTTTCACTATCGCAAACACGGGAATCGTATCATTGAAAGCGTTCCGCATACTACAGGAAATTGATCACGGTTTTTAATGGGCTGAACTTATTTTTGAATGGGGGGACAAAAAAAGGACAACCGTCTGTTTGACGGTCGTCCCGGAAGTCGTGTATGTAAGTTACACAAATTTAATGTCCAGCACCTCATATTTCAGGGTGCCAATAGGCGCTTCCACACTCACGGTATCTCCTACCTTTTTGCCCAGAAGCTCCTTGCCCATGGGGGATTCGTAGGAAATCTTGTTGGCGGTCACATCCGATTCCGCCGGTCCGACAATGGTATATTCCACATGCTCGGCAAACTCAATATCATTCAAGGTTACAGTTGAACCGATGCTGACTGTGGAGGTATCGATGGTGGACTCGTCCAGCAGCTTCACGTTGGTGAGCATTTTCTCGAGTACTTTAATCCGGGTTTCCATAAACCCTTGCTCTTCCTTGGCGGAATGATATTCGCTGTTCTCCTTCAAATCCCCGTAGCTGATGGCGACCTTCAGACGTGTGGCCATTTCCCGGCGTTTCACCGTTTTGAGCTCTCTTAGTTCATCCTCGAGCTTTTGCAAGCCCTCTTTCGTCAATAAAATTTCTTCGTCTGCCATTAGCCCATACAGCTCCTTATCCACTTTCTCTGTTACCATTCTACCTGATTTGCGGACAAGAAAAAAGACCCTCCCGGAAACCGCAATTAGGGAAGGCCTGTTCTCTTCCAGATTAATCGAAGATTTTCCCCGGGTTCAGAATATTCCGGTCATCCAGGGCCTGCTTGATCTGCTTCATGGCCATTACCGATGCAGGATCAGCCGCCTTTCGGAAATAGGGCTTTTTGGAGAGTCCGATGCCATGTTCGCCGGAGGTCAGCCCGCCCAGCTCCCGGCTTTTGCCGTATATCCGGGTCATCACCGCATGCAGATCCCGTTTCCAAACTTCCGCATCCCGGCCGCCACGCACAACGCACAGATGTACATTGCCATCCCCTGCATGCCCGAAGCTGATCAGCTGCACGCCGCTTTCCTGCTCTACCTGGTTGGCATACGCAATAAATTCGGCCGTCCGGTTTATCGGCACCACAATATCCACCGGCTCCTGCTCCGAAACGGCCTCTACCGCCTTCACCAGAGCTCCCCGTACCCGCCACACCTCATCCTGCACCTGCTTCTCCTCCAGGAGCAGGAAGTCCAAAGCGCCGTTCTCCAGGGCAGCCTGCCTGGCCCGATCTGCACGGGTGCGGACCTCCTTTTCACCTGCTCCGTCAAAGGAAAGCAAAATATACGCTCCTGCCTCCGGAAACGGATAACGCAGGTTCATATACCGCTCGCCCAGCTCCACCACCTTGCGCTCCATAAACTCCATGGCGGTGGGTCCCGTATTCTCATGAATCAGACGGATGACGGCATCAATCCCTGCCTTCAGGGAAGCGAAGGGCACCAAAGCGCCCAGCACATATGCAGGCTTGGGCACCAGCTTCAGCACACATTGGGTGATGATGCCCAATGTTCCCTCGGAGCCGATAAGCAGATGCTTCAGGGACAGCCCGCTGCTGTCCTTGACGACCTTGCCTCCCGTGGTGATTACTTCCCCATTGGGCAGGACCGCCGTTAGCCCCCGGACGTAGTCCCGGGTCACGCCGTATTTGACCGCCCGCATCCCCCCGGCGTTGGTGCTGATGTTGCCTCCGATGGAGGACTCCTTCTCCCCCGGATCGGGCGGGTAAAAGAGCCCCTGCTCCTCAACATGTGCCTGGAGCCGGGAGAGCAGCACTCCCGGTTCCACCGTAACCGTAAGCGTCTCCGGATCCAGCTCCAGAATCCGGTCCATCCGGGATAGGTCCAGCACAATGCCGCCGCGGTCGGGAACGGTGGAGCCAACCAGATTGGTGCCTGCGCCGCGTGGCGTTACAGGCACGGAATGGGCATACGCCCACTTCATCACGGCGCTGACCTCCTCCGTGCTGACGGGAAACACAACGGCGTCACACTGGCCCTTCAGCCTCCCCAGATTATCCGTCAGATACACTCCGGGAATCTCTGTGACGATCACCCGTTCAGGGTCTGTGATCAACGCTTGCAGCTCATGCATAACCATCTTCCTCCTACCTCCGGGTAAACAACCGGGCGAACCAGTCACCGATGAATTGGGCTCCTTGCACGATCACGATCAGCAGGATGACAGTGGCAACCATC
>JAEWMH010000213.1 GCA_023393235.1 Bacillota bacterium
CGTCTGGAGTGTGTGAAGGAACTGAGGAGGAACTGGTGGCGACGGTGCGTATGCCTGAAGACAATCGGCTGATTGGGTTCCTGCTCAGCTTCGGCAAACTGGTGGAGGTTCTGGAGCCGGAGCGTATCCGTCGGAGGCTGCGGGAGGCCGCATTGGCTGTAGCGGCCCGACACAGGGACGGGCCGGAGTGAAGGTTTGATCCGGCGCGCGGCCGGGAAGGATTGATCGGGCGCGCGGACGGGTGGGTGTGAGGCTTGGCCCGCCACACGGACAGACAATGAGCCATGGGTTGCGCGCGGTTAGACGTGAGCGAGCCTGAGCCCCGGTGGGTGGGGCTTATTTGTGTTTTAGGCTGCGGCGGCAGGCTCCATTGGCGGGTGAGAATTTCTAACGGCGGCCAGAGCCGCTATTTTGGCAAAAACACCGCTTTAAAAAATCTAACGGCGACCAGAGCCTCTATTTGAGTCAAACTGCCTGCCCAAGGCCCGTTTTGGCCTCAATAGCGGCTTCTGCTTCCGTTAGATTTTTTGACCCCGTGTATTGGAGCAAATAAGGGCTCTCACTTCCGTTAGAATTGCTGCGCGGATGGCCGCCTCGGGAATGCTAGGGTTTACAAGCACTGCATTCCCTCCCCCTCCTGAGCGGAGGGGATAATACAGCAATAAAGCCGAGGGGATAATACAGCATAAGGAAGGAGAGAAACGCCTGCTGTTCACCTCAACGCTTTGGCTTCCCTTCAACGCTTTCACCTCACCTTCCCCTCAACGTTCTCCGCTAACTCCTCAAACTAAACTTCCTCACAACTCACCATTGCGGCGAATCCCGTCATCCCTAAAACTAACCAGACTCCCTTGTGCCACCAGTTCCAAGCATTCACCAGTTCCACGCATCGTTACCTCCTCCGCACCTCCAACCTATTCCCCCATTTTGAAACCTGACCATCTGTTGTCACATCGCCGGGGTATACTGGGGAGGAGAAGTCACAGGGAACCCAACCAAGGAGGATGTGCCATACAATGGAGAAGCTGGATTTGAAGAAAACCTACCGGGAGCTGTACCGGGCCAAGCCCGAGCCGATGCTAGTGGAGGTGCCGCCCCTGCAGTATCTGATGATCGATGGGGAAGGGGACCCCAACACCGCGCCGGCCTATCAGCAGGCGGTGGAGGCGCTGTATTCGCTGTCCTACACGCTGAAGTTTATGATGAAGCGTATGCCGGAGGGGGCGGATTATGGCGTCATGCCCCTGGAAGGCCTCTGGTGGAGCGAGCCCATCGAAGCGTTCAGTCTGGAGCGCAAGGGGGACTGGAAATGGACCTCCCTGATCCTGCAGCCGGATTTTATCACCCCGGCTCTGGTAGAGGAAGCCCGACAGCAGGCTGCAGCCAAAAAAACGTTGCCCGCTCTGCCTCTGGCCCGCCTCGCCCGTTTGGACGAGGGGAAATGCGCCCAGGTGCTGCACATTGGACCTTACGCCGAGGAAACACCTACGATTGAGCGGTTGCATGCCTTTATCCAGGAGCAGGGGCTCCAGCTCCGGGGCAAGCACCACGAAATTTACCTGGGCGACCCCAGACGCGCCGCTCCGGACAAGCTGCAAACCATTATCCGCCAGCCGGTGGAATAAGGAGCTTAAGGAGCTGCGAGGAAATTAGCGGTACGGAGCATTTGCGTTAGCAAACGCCGCTTCGGCAGCATAAGCTTTTCGTCGCAGGCTCTAAAAGGGTTGTTCAGCACCAGGCGGCAACGATTTGACTTTGGCCCTGGGCCGGTTTTATGCTGGTAAATAGAATAGTCACACACGCGAAGCACACCCTGATTGCCGCCATATGCAGCAGGGTGTGTTTTTGCTATAGAGGAGGATGTGCCGTTTATGTACGAGTCCATCATCGAGAAGGTCAAGCATACCCACCGCCATCTCCGGCAGCAGGCGCTGGCCACCATGTTCGACGAGTTCGACATCCGCATTATGAAGCTGGACCAAACCGGCCGGATGATGAAATACAGCAAGATGGCGGAGTCGCCGTATTCTTTTTTCAGAGGGAGCGCGTACCTGTTCTATGCCGATGTGTCCCGGGAGTGGTTTCCCTACCATACGGCGGAGAACCGGCCGACTTGGGTGCAGGGGGATCTGCATTTGGAGAATTTCGGCGCCTTCAAGGATGAAAACGGGGACCTGGTTTACGATATCAATGATTTCGATGAGGGCTGCCTGGGCTCGTACCTGTACGACCTGCTGCGGATGTCCGCAAGCATTGCCTTGGCGGGCAAGGAGCTGGGTCTGGATGAGCATGAGCGTATCGAAGCCATCGAGGCGTATGCGCAGGCCTATTACCGGCAAATCCGCAAATTTGCCGAGCGGGAGGAGAACCCGTCCCGGCTGCAGTTCAGCGAGGACAACACCGACGGAAGCATCCGCAAGCTGCTGCGCAAGCTGGAAAAACGGGAGCCCCACAAGTTTATGCTGTCGGTCACGGCAGGCGGGCAAGAACGGCAGTTTGTCCGTTCGGAGGAGCTGGAGGAGGTGGAGGCGGGAACCCGCAGGACGCTCTTGGCGGCCTGGGAGGAATATTTGGGAGTGCTGGGACGTGAACGGGAGCTGGAGCCCCACTTTTTCAGGATAAAGGATATGGCGGTGAAAAAAGGCTCGGGTACGGCGTCCATCGGACTGGACCGATATTATCTCCTTATTGAAGGGGGCGGGGCGGCGGATGCCATGGACGATGTGGTGCTGGAGGTGAAGGAGGCGCGGGTGCCGGTGCCGGCCTACTTCTTGCCGTACCGGGAGGAGTTCTGGCGGGAATTCGGTCACCAGGGCAGGCGTGTGGCGGCCACCCAGCAGGCCATGCATCATGAGGCAGACCCGTTCCTGGGGTATTTGACCTTCGGAGGCAAGCAGTATTACATCCGGGAGCGCTCTCCGTACAAGAAGAAGCTGAAGCTGTCTGATCTGGAGGGGAAAAAGGATTTCCTGGAGGCGCTGGAGATTATGGGCCGGATTACGGCGAAGGCTCACGCCCGGGCGGATGCGGATGTGGAGAACGGTGTGTTGGCGTATCACAGCGAGGATGAAATTGCAGAGGCCATGGGGGAAAAGAGCGGTGTGTTTGCCCGGGACCTGGCCATGTGGGCGGTATCCTATGCCAGACAAACGGAGGCGGACTACCAGCTGTTTCTGGACTGGGTGCAGAAGGGGGCTCCGGCTGCGGGGGAGCTTCCTTTGCCCGGAGAGCGATGAGCATAAGGGGAGGACTGTCGGGCCAACTGGAAAACGCCGGGTTTGGAGTGCCAACCGCGGTATGGTAAAATATCCATTTAAAGACCGGTCGCGTAAAACGGCATCCGGCATAAGCTTGCATAACCGGTTTTCCCCCGCGGAAAGCCTCGGGAGGTCCTATGGATGGGCAATCGCATCAGGAACACAGTAACCACAGTAATCGTCACGGCGGTGGCTGCCAGCGGCTTAACCTTCGCGTATACCCGCAACCAGTATGAAAAGTGGGACAAGCTCGATGCGGTCTATGAGCATCTGTCCACGCAATATGTGGAGCCTGTCGACCAAACCAAGCTGGTGGACGGGGCGTTAGACGGCATGATGAAGGCGCTGGATGATCCGTATTCCGTTTATATGAACCAGGAGGAATCCAAAAGCTTCGGCGAGGTGATCAGCTCTTCGTTTGTGGGCATTGGAGCGGAGATTGAGGAGCGGGACGGGCGGATCGTCATCGTTTCTCCCATTAAAGGCGCACCTGCCGAAAAGGCGGGGCTGAAGCCCAATGACCGGATCATCAAGCTGGGGGATACCAGTCTCATCGGCATGAAGTCCACGGAGGCCGTGAAGCTGCTCCGCGGCGAAAAGGGCACCAAAGCGGAGCTTACGATTGAAAGGCCGGGTGAAACGGACCCTATTCAGGTCACGGTCATCCGGGATGTGATCCCCATCGAAACGGTATACAGCAATCTGCTGGACAATGGCATCGGCGTCATTCAGATTTCCTCTGTTTCGGAGACAACGGGGGCGGAATTCGCCACACAGCTGGCGGACCTGAAGGCCAAGGGGATGAAGGGGCTGGTGCTGGATCTGCGGCAAAATCCGGGCGGATTGCTGGATCAGGCGGTGGAAATCGGCGAAATGCTTCTTCCCGCAGGCAAAACCCTGCTGAAGGTGGAGGACCGCAACGGGCGCACCCAGGAGTACCGGACCAGAGGCAGCGGCAAAAACCCCAGTATTGACGGGCTCCCCATGGTGGGGCTGATCGACGGCGGCACAGCCAGCGCCGGGGAGATTTTGGCGGGAGCCCTGCAGGAATCCGCGGGAGCCAAGCTGGTAGGGGAAAAAACCTTCGGCAAGGGTACAGCCCAAACAATCATGAACCTGAAGGACGGCTCCACTGTGAAATACACCAATGCCAAGTGGCTCACTCCCAATGGCACATGGATTCACAAAACGGGGATCGCTCCCGATGTGGAGGTGGCTCTGCCGGAATATGCGTCCCTGCCGTATGTGAGCCCCGACAAGGAATGGAAGCAGGACAGCTACGCCACCGAGGTGAAAAGCATTCAGGTGATGCTGGCGGCGCTGGGTTTTGACCCTGGCCGGAAGGACGGCTACTTCGACGGGAAAACGGCGGAGGCCGTAAAGGCGTTCCAGTCGGCCCAAGGTTTGCAGGCCACCGGCGCGGTAGCTGGAGACACCCTGCGGAAGATGACGGAGCTTCTGGCGGCGCAGCTGAAGCAGAATGACCCGCAGCTCCAGGCGGCGGTGAAGCTTCTGGCTCCTTGACGGGGCGGGGAGGGGCTTTGAAACCGCTGTTAAAATACGAACTATATTCACTCTCTTTACACAAACGTTCGG
This sequence comes from Bacillota bacterium, assembly GCA_023393235.1. Lineage (GTDB taxonomy): Bacteria > Bacillota > Bacilli > Paenibacillales > NBRC-103111 > Paenibacillus_AR. The sequence continues at coordinate 4,854 of JAEWMH010000213.1, forward strand.
TTTTTAAGGTTGACATAGCCGCTGCACGGCTGTTAAACTTAACATGAACAAGTAAACTGTTATATTTTGCATTCGCTGTTTAACTCGTATATATTCGGGGATAGGGCCCGAACGTTTCTACCCGGTTGCCGTAAATGACCGGACTACGAGCGAAGGATGCTTTATTTGGGTCTGCCCTGCGGGATTTTACGCGGCAGCCATATTCGCTCATATCCGTGAATTGCTTTTGTGTGTGCAGCCGGCGCCCCGGTTTACCGGGTTTGTGTCCAGTCTGCATGCGCGTAGGGCGTGTCCAACACGCCCCGGTAAACCGCCGGGAAGGCCGGACCCTTTGGGGTCCTTCCTTTGCCTTTTGCCTGCGGCGATCTGCTTTTGCGGCCACAGGTGAATATTGGCTAGCCGCGTTGTTTTTTTATGAAGCTGCTGTTTCTTGCACATCTTCACCGGGGGCTCCCCCAAAAGTACCCGGAATACGCTTTAGAGCATCTCGTCACTTTTGGGGGATTTTTGCAGGAAGGAAACGGTTTGGAGGCCCTGTCCGCCGGATGCATTCATATTATAACTGTCTCTACGGAAAGAAGGTCGTTCGCATGACGCCAGTTGTCGGAGTAATCATGGGCAGCCAGTCGGATTGGGAAACCATGAAGCTTGCCTGCCAGCCCTTGGAGGAATTCGGTATCCCCTACGAAAAGAAGGTGGTGTCCGCACACCGCACGCCGGATCTGATGTTTCAGTATGCGGAGCAGGCGGCGGGACGCGGAATCAAGGTAATCATTGCCGGAGCGGGCGGCGCCGCCCATCTGCCGGGAATGGTAGCGGCGAAGACGGTACTGCCGGTGATTGGCGTCCCGGTGAAAAGCTCCACCTTAAACGGGCTGGACTCCCTGTTGTCTATCGTCCAGATGCCCGGCGGCATCCCCGTAGCTACTGTCGCCATCGGCAATGCCGGAGCCACCAATGCCGGGCTTTTGGCCGCCCAGATTCTGGGCGCCTTCGACCCGGAGCTGTCGGTCAAGGTAGCGGCACGGCGGGAGCGGATCGGCAAGGAAGCGGCGGAGAGCAGCGACCGGCTGGTATAGGCGGGACACCTGCGGCGGCTGAGCGGACCGGAAGAACTGGATTCTGCCGGGATGCTGGGCTGCTGAGGGGTATAAGGGAAAGGTGGACAGGTCTGTGATGAACGGAAATGACAGAACGGGCGGACAGGGGAAAGTGATCCTTCCCGGCAGCACCATCGGGGTGCTGGGCGGCGGACAGCTGGGCCGGATGCTGGCTTTGGCAGGCACCCATATGGGCTACCGCTTCGCCACGCTGGAGCCCTCGCCGGATTCGCCCATGCAGCAGGCGGGAGCCCGCCAGATCACGGCGTCCTACGGCGACGAAGAGGCCGCCAGGGAGCTGGCGCGGATTTCGGATGTGATTACCTACGAATTCGAGAATGTCAGCTCCGGGGTAGCGGAGATGCTGGCCCGGGAATCTTACGTGCCTCAGGGCAGCACCCTGCTGCACACCACCCAGCACCGGCTGCGGGAGAAGCGGGCCATCGAGGCCGCCGGAGTGCCGGTGGCCCCTTATGCGCCGGTGGGCAGCCTGGCGGAGCTGGAGGCGGCGGTAGCCCGGTTCGGCACACCCTGTGTGCTGAAGACGGTCTCCGGCGGCTACGACGGCAAGGGCCAATGGGTGCTCCGTTCGCCGGACGAATGCGGAGCCGCTTATGCTGCTCTCCGCCAAAGCGGCGTGGAGCTGGTGCTGGAGCAGTTCATCAGCTTCCGGCAGGAGATTTCGGCCATTGCCGCCAGAAGCCCCCGTGGCGAGGTGAAGGTCTTCCCGGTGGCGGAGAACATCCACGTGGGCAACATCCTGCACCTGTCCATTGTGCCGGCACGGATTCCGGCGGAGGTGCGGCAGCGGGCCGAGGCGCTGGCCGCCCGGCTGGCGGAGTCCCTGGACATGGTAGGGCTCTTGGCGGTGGAGATGTTTGTGACGGAAGACGGCGAGCTGTACGTGAACGAGCTGGCCCCCCGCCCCCACAACTCCGGCCACTACACCATGGAAGCCTGCGCCACCTCCCAGTTTGAGCAGCATGTGCGGGCCGTCTGCAATTTGCCGTTGGGTCCGGTGGAGCTGTTATCCCCGGTGGTGATGGTGAATGTGCTGGGCGAGCATCTGGCGCCCTTGCTGGATTGGCTGGCGGCGCAGGAGAAGGAGCCGGAGGGTGTGGCGCTGAAGCTCCACCTCTACGGCAAAGCCGAGGCCAAGGCCCGGCGCAAGATGGGCCACGTGAACCTGCTGGCGCAGGACACAGATGCGGCGCTTACCTGGATCCGGGAGACCGGCATCTGGGCCGAGGAATGCAAGGCGTGGAGCTAGAGGGCAGTTGGCTGGCCTCGGCTCACCCGTGCAGCGCGCAGCCCAGCCCGGCTCATGTCGCCGCACCAGCCCATCCTGCAAAAGTGCAGTTATTTCGTAAACTTTGGCCATAGAAGCCGGCTATCCTGCAAAAATACAGTTATTTTGCGGAAATGCCCCATTTGGAAGCCGAATGACTAAAAATAACTGCACTTTTGCAGGTAACCCCCGTTCCACAAGGGTAACGGGCGAAAATAACTGCACTTTTGCATTTGGCCACACTAACAAATACTAGAATTAACGTAAACGCCGGCCCCACTGGCGCAACATATGAGCAGTAAGCACACAATTAGGAGGTTCCACATGCTGGAGCGTTATAGCCGCAAGGAAATGTCGTCCATTTGGACAGAAGAGAACAAATTCAAGGCCTGGCTGGAGGTCGAAATCCTCTCCTGCGAAGCCTGGTCGGAGCTGGGGGTTATCCCCAAGGAGGACGTCACCGCTCTCCGTGCCAACGCCACCTTCAATATTGACCGCATCTACGAAATCGAGCAGGAGACCCGCCACGACGTTATCGCCTTCACCCGCGCGGTGTCCGAATCCCTTGGCGAGGAGCGCAAATGGGTCCACTACGGGCTGACCTCCACAGATGTGGTGGATACTGCCTTGGGTTATCTGCTGCTTCAAGCCAACCGGATTCTGGAGAAGGACCTGGAGAATTTTATCGCCATCCTGAAAGACAAGGCCATCGCCTACAAGGACACTCCCATGATGGGGCGCACCCACGGCGTCCATGCGGAGCCGACTACCTTCGGGCTGAAAATGGCCTTGTGGCATGAGGAAATGAAGCGGAACCTAGAGCGTTTCCGCCGGGCAGCCGACGAGGTGCAGTACGGCAAAATTTCCGGTGCGGTAGGCACCTACGCCAACATCGATCCCTTCATTGAGGAGTATGTCTGCGGCAAGCTGGGCACCAAGGCGGCGCCGATCTCCACCCAGACCCTCCAGCGGGACCGCCACGCCCAATACATGGCGACTCTGGCGCTGATCGCCACCTCCATGGACAAGTTCGCCACCGAAATCCGCGGACTCCAAAAGAGCGAGTTCCGCGAGGTGGAGGAGCCCTTCGCCAAGGGCCAAAAAGGCTCCTCGGCCATGCCCCACAAGCGCAACCCCATCGGCTGCGAGAACATTTCTGGCCTCTCCCGGGTTATCCGCGGCCACATGCTGTCCGCCTACGAGAACGTGCCGCTGTGGCATGAGCGGGATATTTCCCATTCCTCCGTGGAGCGCATCATCCTGCCGGATGCCACGGCGCTCTTAGATTACATGCTGAACCGCCTGGGCAACATCATCAAGAACCTCACCGTGTTCCCGGAAAATATGAAGCGCAACATGCAAAGCACCTACGGCGTGCCCTTCTCCGGACGGGTGATGACCAAGCTTATCGACAAGGGCTTTAGCCGCGAGCAGGCTTACGATACCGTGCAGCCCAACGCCATGAAGGCGTGGGAGGAGCAGCGCCAGTTCCGCTCTATTATTGAAGCGGACCCGACCATTTCCAAGACACTCACCGCCGAGGAAATCGACGACTGCTTCAATCCCTCGTGGCATCTGAAGCATGTGGACACCATTTTCCGCAAGCTGGGCTTGACCGAATAAGGAACATGCTTCATCCGGCTGCCCGGGGCTCGAAACAGCTCCGCGGCGGCTGCGGCCGAAGCTTTTCACCTATCATGCTTCACCTGGTTTACCAACACCCGGCGCTTCGCCGGACTCTATGCCCTTCCGCTTCTTGGCCGTGTTAGCCAACACAACCTAAACCGGAGGGGCGCAAAACAGGAGGTTTCCTTAACGTGGTAACAACAACATTGTCGACGGCGGTGGAATTGGTCAAGGCTCCGCTTTTGTACAAAGGCAAGGTGCGGGAGCTGTATGATTTGGGCGAGGAAATGCTGCTGGTGGTAACGGACCGGATTTCCGCCTTCGACTACATCCTGTCCCCGGCGGTTCCCGACAAGGGGAACATGTTGAACCGGATCAGCGCATTCTGGTTTGAACAAACCGCCTCCCTCCAGGAGAACCATGTGGTGCATACGGATGTGGAGAAGCTGGGGGACCTGGTGACGGCGCCGGAGCTGTTGAAGGACCGGATTATGGTGGCCAAAAAAGCCCAGCGCATCGACATCGAATGCATCGTCCGCGGTTATATCACCGGGGGCGGCTGGCGCCAGTATCAGGCTAACGGCGAAATCAACGGCCGCAAGCTGCCGGAGGGTCTGCGCAAGAACCAGGAGCTGCCGGAGCCGATTTTTACCCCGTCTGCCAAAAACGATGTGGGCCACGACGAGGATATCTCCATTGCGCGGATGAAGGAGCTGGTGGGTGCGGAGCTCACCGACGAGCTGGAGCGCCGCAGCATTATGCTCTACAAAGCCGCCCACGAATACTGCCGCAAGCGGGGCATTATCCTGGCGGACACCAAGTTCGAGTTCGGCATCCTGGACGGGCGGATTATTCTCATCGACGAGATTTTTACGCCGGATTCCTCCCGCTTCTGGGCGGTGGAGAATTACGCCTTGGATACGGAGATCGACAGCATGGACAAGGAACCGGTGCGCACCTATCTGGCCGGCTCAGGCTGGGACAAAAACAGCCCGCCCGCGCCGCTGCCCAACGAGGTGGTAGAGGCCACGGCCAACCGCTACCGGGAGATCTACCGCAGGCTGACGGCAGCGGAGTAACCGGCTGAGGGAGCGGGCAAAGCGGCAGCTTCGCGGACTGACGATCCGCTATTTCGCAGAAACAGCGTTTTTGCCGCATCTTGCGGACACAGGTTCCGCTATTCCGCCCAACACGCTGCTTTATGGCCCACTTTCAGCACAATAACGGAACTACGGTCCGCAAAGCAGCAGAAAAGCCCGATTTTGGCAAAATAACGGAGCCACGGTCCGTTAGCCGTGTTGGCGGACGGCATCGCGAACCATAAGCCGAGTTGGCGGGCAGCATCGCGAACCGTAAGCCGATTCGGCGGACGGCATCGCAAACTGTAAGCCAAATTGGCCGATGGCATCGCGAACCGCAAGCCGAGCTGGCAAGCGGCATCGCAACTAGAAAACAACGCCCCTCCGCGCCGGGCCAACTTAGAGCCACCGCGCGCGCCGGGCACACTATGAATGACTTTCGGGAGGAATCCGGCAAATGATCAAAGCGACAGTTTACGTGACCATCAAGCAAAGCGTGCTTGATCCCCAAGGCAATGCGGTTCAAGGGGCCCTGCACTCCATGGGCTTTAACGAAGTGGGCAAGGTGCGCATCGGCAAGTACCTGGAACTGACCCTGAACACCGTTGACCGGAACGAGGCGGAAGCCCGGGTGCGGACCATGTGCGAGAAGCTGCTCGCCAATACCGTCATCGAAGACTACCGCTTTGAACTGGAGGGTTACTAAAATGAAATTCGCAGTCTTGGTCTTTCCAGGCTCCAACTGCGACCTGGATTGCTACAAAGCGGTAGAGTCCACCATCGGCCAGCCGGTGGAGTATGTCTGGCATACGGCGACGGACCTCTCCTCCTACGATTGCATCATTGTCCCCGGCGGCTTCTCCTACGGGGATTACCTGCGGTGCGGCGCCATTGCCCGCTTTGCTCCTGTCATGGGCGCATTGGTGGAGGCGGCGGCCCAAGGCAAAACCATCATCGGCATCTGCAACGGCTTCCAGATTCTCACCGAAGCGGGACTTCTGCCGGGCGCGCTTTTGCGTAACCAAACCCTGAAATTCCGCTGCCATTCCACAATGCTCAAGGTGGAGAACAACAACACCGCCTTTACCTCCGAATATGCGGCCGGGGAAGAAATCGACATCCCCATCGCCCACGGGGAAGGCAACTTCTACTGCGACGAAGCGACCCTGCGGGAGCTTGAAGCCAATAACCAAATCGTCTTCCGTTACGCCGGGGAGAACCCCAACGGCTCCGTCGGCAACATCGCCGGCGTATGCTCCAAGGATGGCAACGTGCTGGGCATGATGCCCCATCCCGAACGGGCGGTTAGCCAACTCCTCGGCTCCGAGGACGGCGTGCGGATTTTCAAATCGATTTTGAACACCTGGAGGGAAAAACATGGCGCAGCAGCTATCGGCTAAGGAGCCCAACGCACAGCAGATCGAGGAACAACAGATTTACCGGCAGTTTGGCGTAACCGACGAGGAGTATGCCAAGATCTGCGGCTTCCTTGGACGCAAGCCCAATTATGTGGAAATCGGCGTGTTCAGCGTCATGTGGTCGGAGCACTGCTCCTACAAAAATTCCAAGGTTGTGCTGAAAAAATTCCCCGTCACCGGACCGAAGGTCCTCATGGGCCCCGGCGAAGGTGCGGGTATCGTGGACATCGGCGACAACCAGGCAGTTGTATTCAAAATCGAAAGCCATAACCACCCTTCGGCTGTGGAGCCGTACCAAGGAGCTGCAACAGGGGTGGGCGGCATTATCCGGGACATTTTTTCCATGGGCTCACGGCCGATTGCATTGCTCAATTCCTTGCGCTTCGGCAAGCTCAACAACGAACGGGTAAAATATCTGTTCGAGCATGTGGTCTCCGGCATTGCAGGCTACGGCAACTGTATCGGCATCCCTACCGTTGGCGGGGAAGTGATGTTTGACGAAAGCTACGAAGGCAATCCGCTGGTGAATGCCATGTGTGTCGGACTTATCGACCATGACAAAATCCAGAAGGGCGTCGCCCAAGGCATCGGCAACCCGGTGTTCTACGTGGGACCGGCCACCGGACGGGACGGCATTCACGGCGCCACCTTCGCATCCGTGGAGCTGACAGAGGAGTCTGAAGCGAAGCGGACGGCGGTGCAGGTGGGCGATCCTTTTATGGAAAAGCTGGTTCTGGAAGCCACATTGGAGCTGATCGACTCCGGTATTGTAGTCGGCATTCAGGATATGGGCGCAGCGGGACTTACCTGTTCCAGCTCGGAAATGGCCAGCAAAGCCGGCAACGGCATGGAGCTGTACCTGGACGAGGTGCCCCAGCGTGAGGAGGGCATGACCCCTTACGAAATGATGCTTTCCGAATCCCAGGAGCGGATGCTGTTTGTGGTGAAGCCGGAGCATGAAGCCCAGGCCAAGGAGATTTTTGAACGGTGGGGACTCCATTGCGCCAAGGTGGGCAAAGTAACCGATGACGGCAACCTGAAGCTGTTCCACAAGGGTGAGCTGGTAGGCGACATGCCGGTAACGGCCTTGGTGGACGAGTGCCCCATGTACCACAAGGCGTCTGAGGTGCCTGCTTATTACGTGGAAAATGCAACCGTGGACACCCTGCGTTACCCGGCCCCGGCCAATCTGGAGGAGGCGCTCTTGAAGGTGCTGAGCTCCCCGACGGTAGCCAGCAAGGAATGGGTGTATAACCAATACGACTTTATGGTGCGGACGGAGACCTTTGTTCAGCCCGGTTCGGACGCGGCGGTAGTGGGTGTGCCCGGCACACGGAAGGCGCTGGCCATGACCACGGATTGCAATAGCCGGTTTGTGTACCTGGACCCCGAAGTTGGCGGTGCTATTGCCTTGGCCGAAGCGGCCCGGAATATCGTATGCTCCGGCGGCGAACCCCTGGCGATTACGGATAACCTGAATTTTGGCAGCCCGGAGAAGCCGGAGATTTTCTGGCAGTTGGAAAAAGCGGTGGACGGCATGGCAGAGGCCTGCCGGCGTCTTGGCACGCCCGTTATCGGCGGCAATGTGAGCTTGTACAATGAGAACAACAAAGGCGCGATTTACCCCACGCCGGTGGTAGGTATGGTGGGTCTGGTCCATGATACCGACCATATCACCACTCAGGGCTTCAAGCAGGAGGGGGATGTGATTCTTCTGTTGGGCGAAACCCGCGCCGAGCTGGGCGGCAGTGAATTCCAGTATGCCGTTCACGGTGTGACCGAAGGACGTCCGCCGGTAATTGATTTGGATGTGGAAAAGAAGCTGTTGGACGGACTGCTCTCGGCTATTCAGGCAGGTCTGGTGGCTTCGGCCCATGACGTGTCCGACGGCGGTTTGGCAGCGGCGTTGGCGGAGTCCTGCATCAGCGGCCGTGTGGGCTCTTCGGTGAAGCTGGCTTCAGAGCTGCGTGCGGACCATCTATTGTTCAGCGAAAGCCAGTCCCGGATATTGGTGAGTGCGAAGGCGGATAAGGCTGCTGCACTGATTGCCCATTTGTCCGCTGCCGGTGTTCCCGTTGGCGAAATCGGCCATGTGTCCACTTCCGGCGGTGATTTGAAGATTGAAGTGAATGGAACCACGATCCTCGACACTCCCGTTGCGAAGCTAGAAAAGGTTTGGAAGGATGCGATTCCATGTCTGATGAAATCCTGACCCACTCCGACCAGCCCGCATTATGGACAGGCCGGTATTATAACGAGGGTGTAGACTCTCAGGTGTTCGACAAGCTGAAGGAAGAGTGCGGCGTCTTCGGTGTGTTTAATCATACCGAGGCGTCGGCCTTGGCCTACTTCGGCCTTCACGCGCTCCAGCACCGGGGGGAGGAATCCTCCGGCATCTGCACCACCGACGGCGAGCAGTTCTACGTCCACCGGGGTATGGGACTGGTGAAGGAAGTTTTTGATAATGACAAGATTCTGTCACTGAAGGGCTCCACCGCTATCGGGCACGTGCGCTATTCCACAGCGGGCGCCAGCAAGCTGCAGAATGCGCAGCCGCTGGTGTTCCGCTTCCGCGGCGGCGATCTGGCCATTGCCACCAACGGCAATCTGGTAAATGCCGACGAGCTGCGCCGGGAGCTGGAGGAGGCAGGCTCTATCTTCCAGACCACCAGCGATACGGAGGTGCTGATCCACCTGATCGCCCGGTCCAAGCATCATGATCCGCGGCTGGCAGTGAAGGAAGCCCTGCAGCGGGTGGTAGGCGGCTTCGCCTTCCTGATCCTGATCAACGACACGCTGTTCGTGGCTCAGGACCCTAACGGTTTGCGTCCGTTGATGATCGGCACCCTGGACGGAGGTTATGTGTTTGCTTCCGAAACCTGCGCCTTCGAAACCGTAGGTGCGACGTATCTGCGGGATGTGCAGCCGGGTGAACTGCTGATTTTTGACAAGGACGGCATGACCGAGGACCGGTTCGCCGAGATGACCCGGCGCTCTCTGTGCGCCATGGAGTTTATCTACTTCTCCCGTCCGGACAGCGACGTGGACAACATCAACCTGCATATGGCCCGGAAGCGGATGGGGATGCGTCTGGCTATGGAAAGCTTCGTGGACGCGGATGTGGTGACCGGTGTGCCGGACTCCAGTATCTCCGCGGCCATCGGCTTTGCCGAGCAAACAGGCATTCCCTATGAGATCGGCCTGATCAAAAACCGCTACACCGGCCGGACCTTCATCCAGCCCAGCCAGGAGCTGCGGGAGCGGGGTGTGAAGATGAAGCTGTCCGCCGTGCGCAAGGTGGTGGAGGGCAAGCGGGTGGTGATGATCGACGATTCCATCGTCCGCGGCACGACCTCTCTGCGGATTGTGAATATGCTGCGGGAGGCGGGAGCGCGCGAGGTTCATGTGCGGATCAGCTCGCCGCCGTATATGAACCCCTGCTTCTACGGCATCGATACGCCCAGCCGGGAGGAGCTGATCGCCTCCAGCAAAACGGTGGAGGAGATCCGCCAGGCCATCCAAGCGGACTCGCTGCATTTCCTGTCCAAGCAGGGCTTGATCGAGGCCATCGGGCGGTCCGCTGGAGAGTACAACCGGGGCATGTGCCTGGGCTGCTTCGACAACGATTACCCTACTCCGGTGGAGGATGCTGAGCAGGCGGGCTGCGGGTGTTAGTTGGCGCGGCGCGATAGGATGGCTTTAACACAGTTATTTTGCCCAGCACGAAATAACGACATTTTTTGTCTGTTATTTGCCTCTTCCCGCTAAATAAACGGAAATAGCAGCATCTTTCTATTAAGCCCCCTAATCCACTTGGACACCACAATCCACTTCAGATACACTAAAAGAAAGTGGAGGAAGTCGTCCATGAAACGAAGATTTCGATGTCCGGTTCAA
>JAEWMH010000214.1 GCA_023393235.1 Bacillota bacterium
GCACATCAGTCCCCGTCGTATCAGCCCCCGCTACATCAGCCCACGTTATATCAGGTCCGCACATCAGCCCCCGCTGCGCTAGTCCCGCCGCGGTGCGGCATCTGCCCCGCCCAGCAAGACAAAGGAGCTGTCCTCAACAGAAAACCTGTTGAGGACAGCTCCTTTGCATTCATCGCTTCCACCGGGCGCTTCCGTCACTGAAGCGCCTATTCCTGCGGCTTTCCGGTGGAGCTGCGCACGATCAGCTCCGAGGGCAGCACGATTTTGCGCGTGCTGGCGGGGGCGCCGGACTGAATCCGTTCGATAAGCAGCTGCATGCCGAGAAAGCCCATATCATAAGCGGGCTGCTTCGCCACTGTCAGGAAAGGGTTATAATCCGGGATCATATCCGGATCGTCGAAGCAGGTGACGGCCATCTCCTCCGGCACCCGGATCTGGAGGGTGCGCAAGGCCCGCAGGGTATTTACCCCGATGAAGTTGTTGGCCGCCAGGATGGCCGTAGGCCGTTCCCCCTGCTGCAGGGAAACCAGCTTGGCGATAATCTCACCGAAGTTGTCCTGCTTGAAGTGGGTTTCAATCATATAAGCCGGATTGGGCTCAATCCCGGCAAGCAGCAGCGTTTCCCGGAAGGCCTGATCCCGTTCTTGCACATTGGAGAGGGAGGAGGGTCCGTTGATAAAGGCAATTTTCCGGTGCCCCAGAGCGATCAGGTGCTGCACCAGCTGGCGGGTGGTCTGAAAGTTGTCGCCGGATATGGAGTCCGCGGGCACCTGGGGGATGGTGCGGTCCACGTACACAAAGGGGATATTGCGCTTCACCAGCTTTTTCACATGGCCGGCGGAAGCGTCTCCGGAGGGCACCAGCAGCACCCCATCCACCCCTGCAGACATGAGCATGCCGATATAATGGGACTCCTTGTCCGGGTTTTCGTCGGTATTGCCCAGAATCAGATGGTAGCCAAGCTGCAGCGCCTTGTCCTCCGCTCCCCGGGCGATATTGGTGAAGAAGGGGTTAGAGATATCGGGTATGACCAGCGCCACCAGCCGTGTTTCCTTGGAGGTCAGGCTACGGGCCTGCTTATTGGGCACATAGTCCAGCTCGCGGATCACCTCCTCCACCTTCAAACGGGTGGATTCCTTGATCAGCGGAGATTTATTAATAACACGGGAAACAGTCATGGGAGAAACGTTGGCCCGTTTGGCGATATCGTAAATGGTGACCATAAAGGGGACTTCTTCCTTTCGGCTTCTGCTTAATCCTTATTACCCATGATGAAACATACACGGTGAATTTTCAAGTCCTATGTGGTTGACCAATATAAACTGCGGTGTTATTATTTTGTTATCGGTAACATAAAAATATCAGAAAGGAGTGCACAAAGTGAATATCACCCGAATGATCGACCTGTCCCAGGAGCTGTACCACAACTGTCCGGTCCTGCCGGAGTTTGCTCCGCCGAAGCTGGACTACATCCTGGTAGGGCCTCGGGACGGCTGGAATCTGGAGCAGCTGACCATGAACCTGCACACCGCCACGCATATGGATGCGCCCGCCCATATGGCCGATTTCCGGCTGACTCTGGACGCTATCTCTGTGGAAAGGTTCCAGGGCAGGCTGGTTGTGCTTGATATGAGCGGGAAAAAGCCCGGTGAACCGGTGACGGTGGCGGACCTGCTGCCTTATGCAGACCGGCTGTCCGGGGAGCCGGTGGTTTTTCTGTATACGGGCTGGGGGGAGAAGCGCTCCTGGACCCGGGAGTTTATTTATGAATCCCCCTACCTGTCCAGCGAGGGCGCCAGATATTTGGCGGAGCAGGGAGTGCGGGGAGTGGGCATCGACCACTTCAGCATAGGGGGCACCGGCCCGGACAATGAGGACACCCACCGGACTTTGTTAGGATCGGGAATTTGGATCGCAGAGGGTCTGCAGCTGGATGATCCGGCTCTGTTGAAGGGTCAGTGGCATGTGTTTTCCCTCCCGGTGAAAATCAGAGACAGCAGCGGGGCCCCGGCAAGAGTGGTCGCCGTCCAATGGAAGGAAGAGGAGTAATCACCCATGAAGTACCGCAGATTAGGCAAAACAGATTTGAATGTACCGGTTTTGAGCTTTGGAGCCTCTTCCCTGGGCTCGGTTTTCCATGAAACGGATGATGCCGAAAGCATCCGCACCGTCCATACTGCCTTGGACTGCGGCATGAATTACCTGGACGTCTCCCCCTATTACGGGCTGCTGAAGGCGGAGCGGGTGCTGGGCCAGGCCTTAGAGGGTATTCCCCGGGACAGCTATATTCTCAGCACCAAGGCCGGGCGTTACGGAGAGAACCAATTTGATTTCTCGTACAACCGCATTCTCCGAAGCGCGGAGGAGAGCATGCAGCGGCTGCATACGGATTACCTGGATATTCTGTATCTCCATGACATCGAATTCGCCGAAGTGAACCAGATCATAGAGGAAGCACTGCCTGCCCTGCAGGAGCTGAAGACACAAGGGAAAATCCGGTATACCGGGATTTCGGGGCTGCCTTTGTCCATTTTCAAAAAAGTGCTGAAGGCCCATCCGGTGGATGTGATCCTGTCCTACTGCCATTATTCGCTGAATGACGATTCGCTGACGGAGCTGCTTCCCGGACTTGCCGCAGCCGGGACAGGGCTGGTGAACGCCTCGCCGCTGTCCATGGGGCTGTTGACCGGGAACCCGGTCCCCGCCTGGCATCCGGCGACCCCGCCCATCCGGGAGGCCTGCCGGAGGGCGTTTGAATTTTGCGAAGCCCAAGGCTATTCCCTGCCCAAGCTGGCCATTCAATTTTCCGTGGGCCACCCTGGCATTCCCACAACCCTGGTGAGTACGGCTAACCCGGAGAACATCCGCCGCAACGCTGCTTTTGCCTTGGAGGAGCCAGACTCGGACATGATGGAAAAGGTGCTGGAGATTCTGAAGCCTGTCCAACGGCTGTCCTGGCATAGCGGCAGGCCGGAGCATAATGAGGAGGTGCGGATGGAATGAAAAGCATCGTTTGTGTGGAACCGGGCCGCTTTGAGATGAGAGAAGCACCGGTTCCTGTACCCGGTCCGGAGGAAGCGCTGGTGCGAATTCTCCGGGTAGGAATCTGCGGTACAGATCTGCATGCCTACAGGGGAAAGCAGCCGTATTTCGAATATCCCCGGGTGCTGGGGCATGAACTGTCCGGCGAAATCGTAGAGATAAATGGGCAGGACCCGGATTTGGCCCCCGGCGACCAGGTATGCGTAATTCCCTATGTGCATTGCGGGGAATGCATCGCCTGCCGCAGCGGCAAAACCAACTGCTGCACCCGGATGAGCGTGATGGGTGTGCATCAGGATGGGGGCATGCGGGAATATATGACCGTTCCCCTGCGGCATCTGGTCAAAACTGAGGGACTGGCTCCGGAGCAAGCCGCCATTGTGGAATGCCTCTGTATCGGGGCCCATGCTGTCCGGGTGGCGGACGCCCGTCCCGAAAGTTGGGTAATGGTTATCGGCGCAGGACCCATCGGACTGGGAGCCATGCGGCTTGCCAAGCTGGCGGGTGCGAAGGTTATCGCCATGGACATCAATGAGGGACGGCTGCGCTTTTGCAGGCAGTGGGCTTCCGTGGATGAAACGGTAACCGCCGGGCAGGAAGCGCTGGCAGCGGTGGAGAAGATAACAGGAGGGGATTTTCCAATAGCTGTCATCGACGCCACCGGCAACAGCAGCTCTATGGAGCAGGCCCTCCATTTTGTCGCTCATGGGGGCAAGCTTGTGTACGTGGGTTTGGTGAAGTCGGATATTACCTTCCATGACCCTGACTTTCACAAGCGGGAAATGGCCATTATGGGCAGCCGGAATGCCATGCGGGAGGATTTCCTGGACGTGATTGAGGCGATACGGGCAGGCAAAATCGATACGGATTCCTTTATTACCCACCGGGCAAGCTTCACGGACATGATCGGGCAGTACGAAGAATGGCTCCGCCCGGAATCAGGCGTCATCAAGGCCATTGTGGAGCTGTAGCAATCGTATTTGAAAAGGCTGTCATATTTTCATTCCTATAAAAGGTGGTACAGTCATGACTCTTCTATCGGAAACGGCAATGTGGTTTGATGCTCCGGCCAAGGTGTGGGAGGAGGCGCTGCCTGTTGGCAACGGTTGTCTGGGCGGCATGGTGTACGGAACGGTGGAGCAGGAGCAGATTCAATTCAATGAGGATTCCGTCTGGTACGGCGGACCGCGGGACCGCAACAATCCCGACGCCTTGGAGAACCTGCCGCTGATCCGGCAGCTTCTGTTTGAGGGCAGGCTGCAGGAGGCCCACCAGCTGGCGGAGATGGCCTTCTCCGGCACACCGAGAAGCCAGCGGTATTATCTGACCGCAGGCGATCTGATGATCCGCTTCGAGCATCCTGCCGGGGAAGCGAGCCACTACCGGAGAGAGCTGGATTTGGAGCAGGCGCTGGCGTCCACTTCCTATCAGTGCGGAGGCGTTACCTTCCGCCGGGAGGTGTTCAGCAGCTTCCCCGATCAGGTGATGGCTATCCGGCTGACCGCTGACCGGCCCGGGGCGCTGACCTTTACGGCCCGGTTCGAACGCAAGAAGGGGCGGCATGTGGATGCCGTCTACAAACACAACCCAGATACTCTGGTAATGGCCAATGACTGCGGCGGCCGGGACGGGGGCAGGTACAGCGCCGTGGTCAAAGCAGTTGCAGCAGGCGGCAGCGTCCGGGTCATCGGCGAGCACCTCCGGGTGGAAGAGGCGGATGAGGTGACGCTGCTCCTGGCTGTGGCCAGCACCTTCCGGCATCCGGAGCCGGAGCAGCATTGTTTTGGCCTCCTGGAGCTGGCGGCCGCCTTGCCATATGCGCTGCTGAAGGAGCGGCATATCACCGACTACCGTGCGTTATTCCAGAGGGTCACCCTCCAACTGGGTGGCTTGACACTGTCTGAAGAAAATCCGGACAGCCTGCCCGTCCCCAAACGGCTGGAGCGGGTGAAGGAAGGCGCAGATGATCCGGGCCTCTTCACCCTGTACTTCCAGTTTGGCCGTTACCTGCTTATCGCTTGCAGCCGTCCGGGCGGATTGCCCGCCAACCTCCAGGGCATCTGGAATGAGTCCATGACGCCTCCCTGGGATGGCAAATTCACCATCAACATCAACACACAGATGAACTATTGGCCTGCCGAAACCTGCAACCTGGCGGAATGCCACGAGCCCCTGTTCGACCTGATCGAGCGGATGATCCACAAGGGGCGTGTTACCGCACAGACCATGTACGGCTGCCGCGGTTTTGTGGCCCATCATAATACGGATATCTGGGCGGATACGGCTCCCCAGGATATTTACGGTCCGGCCACCCAATGGGTTATGGGCGGCGCATGGCTAACCCTGCATGCCTGGGAGCATTACCGCTTTAATCCCAATGAAGCAACCCTTAAACGGGCTTATGCGCTTATGAAGGAAGCCGCTCTGTTCTTTACCGATTTTCTGGTGGAAAGTCCGGAGGGTTTCCTGGTGACGGCTCCGTCCGTTTCTCCGGAAAACCGCTACAGGCTGCCGAATGGGGAAGCGGGGACCCTTTGTTACGGGCCGTCCATGGATACCCAGATTATTACGGAGCTGCTGGATGCTTGTGTGGAAGCTGCCGGGGTCCTGGGCACGGACGGGAACCTGCGTGAAGAATGGCAGTCCATCCGCTCCCGGCTGCCTGCGATGAAAATCGGCCAACACGGACAGCTCCAGGAGTGGCTGGTGGACTATGAGGAAATGGACCCGGGCCACCGCCACATCTCCCATCTGTTCGCCCTGCATCCCGGCTCCACCATCAGCCCGGGACAAACTCCGGAATTGGCGGAGGCCGCCAGGGTAACCCTGCAGAACCGCCTGGCTAACGGGGGAGGCCATACCGGCTGGAGCCGGGCGTGGATCATCAACTTCTGGGCCCGGCTGCTGGATGGGGAAGAAGCTTACACCCACACCAAGGAGCTGCTTAAAAAATCCACCCTGCCCAATTTGTTCGATAACCATCCTCCCTTCCAGATTGACGGCAACTTCGGTGCTGTGGCAGGCATTGCCGAAATGCTGCTGCAAAGCCATCTGGATTATATCCAGCTGCTGCCAGCGCTGCCGTCCCAGTGGTCTGCCGGAGCCGTCACAGGCCTGCGGGCCAGAGGCGGGTTTACAGTCGACCTCCAGTGGAAGGAGCATAAGCTGACGAAGGCGGCAATCACCTCTGTGAACGGCACCAAGCTCCGGCTTTATGCCGAAGGCAAGCTGCGGGTTACCCGTGCCGACGGCACAGAGGTGGCGGCCGCGCAGCAAGGCAGCCTTCTGGAATGGACCACAGCTCCAAGTGAAACTTATTTTATCCAACCGTAATCGGCGCCGCGGCGCATTGTAATCCGGTCATTATCGTCAGCCCCGTCTATCTGTGATAGAATGGGGTTGATTTTTTTGTTACCGATAACAATACCTTGTGCAGCAAGCTTATAACTTCTGTATATATAAATTCTGCACATAAAGATTGGAAATTGAAGCGCTTCCGCAGATGGTGTAACATTCGTTTTGCGGCTCACAACCGATATACGGAAGGGGGGAAGATCAACATGGCAGAAACGGAATTGCGTATTCAATCAAGACGGCAGGGAGGGAAAGCAAACTTAACGGGGTACTTCGCAATGCTGCGCAAGGACTTCCGCAAAAACAAGTACATCTATTTTTTAGGCTCGTTTGGAATCGCTTACTTTATTATTTTCAGCTACATTCCCATGTATGGCGTCATCATTGCATTCAAGAATTATTCCCCCGTGAAGGGAATTATGGGTAGCCCGTGGATCGGTTTTCACCACTTTGTGGACTTTTTCCAAAGCTTTTATTTTTTGCGGCTGATTCGGAATACACTGCTGATCAATGTATATGAATTGATTTTTGCGTTTCCTGCGCCTATTATTCTGGCCTTACTGCTGAATGAGGTGCGCAGCTCCTACTTCAAACGTGTGGTGCAGACCATTACTTATTTGCCTCACTTTGTTTCCGTGGTGGTCATCAGCGGCATGATCGTAGATTTCTCCCGGAAGGCTGGCCTGTTCAATAAGATCCTTGGCTTCTTCGGGGTGGAAGCGCAGAACCTGCTGCTGGACCCGTCGCTTTTCCGGACCATCTTCATTGGTTCCGGCATCTGGCAGGGCGTCGGGTGGGGCTCCATCATCTATTTGGCCGCCCTAACGGCCATTGATACCCAGCTGTACGATGCCGCTACCGTGGACGGCGCCAACCGCTGGAAGCAGATGCTCCATGTTACGCTGCCCGGCATTATGCCCACCATTGTAATTCTCTTGATTCTGCGCATCGGCGGCATGATGAATGTAGGCTTCGAGAAGGTCATTCTGCTGTACAATTCCCAGACCTACGAAACCGCTGATGTCATCTCCAGCTTCGTCTACCGGCGGGGGATACTGGAGGCCAATTACAGCTACAGCACGGCAGTCAATCTATTCAATTCGGTTGTAAACTTCCTGTTATTGATTCTGGCCAACAAGATCAGCCGGAAGGTCAACGAAACCAGCCTATGGTAAGAGGTGAGCGCTATGATTAAACGCAGTCTGGGCGATAAAATATTCGATATGTGCAATGTGCTGCTGCTGTGCACCCTGATGCTGGTTACGTTGTATCCGTTTCTCTACGTGATTTTCGCCTCGTTAAGCGTACCCTCGGAGCTGGTCAAGCACAGCGGAATTCTCTGGAAGCCCCAGGGCTTCTTCACCGAGGGCTACAGGCTGGTGCTGAAGAACCCCATGATCATCATCGGGTACAAAAATACCCTGTTTTATGTGGTGGCAGGCACCATTCTGAATGTGCTGTTTACAGCCTTGTTCGCTTTTGTCCTGTCCAGGCGGGATTTGTATTGGAAAAAATACATGATGATGATGGTTGTGGTGACCATGTTCTTCAGCGGCGGCATGATTCCCGGTTATATTCTCGTGAAAAACCTGGGGATGCTGGACACCCGCTGGGCCTTGATCGTCCCCGGCCTGATCGCCACCTGGAACCTGATCATTATGCGAACGTCCTTCCAATCCATTCCCTATGAGCTGGAGGAGGCCGCCAAGATTGACGGCGCTTCGGACTTCCGGGTGTTCTTCCAGATCATTCTGCCCTTATCGGTTCCGCTGCTTGCGGTGATGGTGCTGTTCTACGGGGTGGGGCACTGGAATTCCTGGACCGGCGCATTGATTTATCTGCGGGACCGGGAGCTGTTCCCCCTGCAGCTGGTGCTCAGGGAAATCCTCATTGAGAACAGCACCGGCGATACCACCAACCTGTCTACCGCCACAGGTGATCCGTTCCTGGGGGAAGTGGTGAAATACGCCACCATTATTGTGGCGACAGTTCCGATTCTGGTGCTGTATCCGTTTATCCAGAAGTATTTTACCCAGGGTGTCATGATCGGGGCATTGAAGGGATAAGCACCGGTAACCAATAACGATAACAGGGGGTATTTCCATGAAAAAAAAGGGTTATGCAATCAGCTCGCTGTCCGTTCTGCTGGCGGCTACGGCATTGGCGGGATGCGGCAATGAGGATTCGTCCGGCGACTCCAAAAGTCCGGAGGCTACCAAGGGTTCACCCAAGGAAATCAGCTTCCTCTGGAACGGCAAGTTCTCCAGCAAAATTCCTGAGGTGAAGGGTTATGGCGATGTGGAAGCTTACAAGGAAATCCAGAAGCGGACCAACATCAACCTGAAGATTCAGGACAACGATACGGCCAACCTGTCCCAATTCAATATTATGCTGGCCTCCGGCACCTACCCGGATATTATCTATGTGCCCGGCAGCTACCCCGGAGGTATTGCCAAGCTGGTGGAGGACGGAGTGGCCATCCGGCTGAATGAATTGATCGACAAGTACGCCCCCAATTACAAGAAGCTGCTGGATGAAAATCCGCAAATCAAAAAGCAGGTGATGCTGGATGACGGCACCATCGCCAAGTTCCCCCAGGTGAACCTGGATCTCCGCCGGAATGCCTGGAGCGGCACCATGATCCGCCAGGATTGGCTGGATAAGGTAGGCTTAAAAACCCCCACTACAATCGATGAGTGGTATACGGCCCTGAAGGCCTTCAAGAATACGGATTTGAACGGCAACGGCAAGCCCGACGAAATTCCCCTGGGGGACCAAAACAGCTTCGGCAGCATTGCCTCCTTCAGCACGGCATACGGTCTGCTTACCACCTTCCAGATCAATCCGAATACCGGCAAAGCTGCTTACGGTCCTTATGAGCCGGCATTTAAGGAGTTCCTCACCACCATGCGGAAGTGGTACCAGGAGGGGCTCATCGACAGCGAGTTCGCCGCTACGGACAAAAAGGGCTTCGAAGCCAAATTCTCCAACAATATGGTGGGCGCTTACGGCGGCACGATTACAGGAATCAACACCTACAAGAACCAACTGCTGCCCACCGTCCCCAATTTTAAGCTGGTAGGGGTGAATCCGCCTGTCGGACCCGCAGGCAAATCTTACAGCGGAGCCGGGCAATTGGCCCAGTATGTGCCTTTGGAGGGGGCGGTGGTCAGCTCCCAGGCCAAGGATAAGGAAACGGTGATGAAGTTGCTGGACTTCATGATTAGCCCCGAAGGCAGTGATCTGCAGAACTGGGGCATCGAAGGGGTCAGCTATAAGATGGAGAACGGGAAGAAAAAATTCACCGATGAGGTTTTGAAGAACACCAACTATGAGGCGAGAGTAGCTGTTTCCCGGTACGCCTACCCTACGTCGGGTATGGTGAAGGTCATGGATTTCGATGCCTGGGCGTCCTTCGAGCTGCAGTATCCGGAAGCGGCGGAGGCCAATGACCGGTGGTTCAATGCGGATAAATCCCTGCTGCTGCCGCCCCTGCTGTTCAAGGGGGATGAAAGCCAGGAAATCAGCAAAATCATGAGTGAAGCCGACACCTACATGAAGGAAATGGTCATCAAGTTTATTATGGGCAATGAGTCTCTGGACAACTACAGCAAGTATACCGATACCCTGAAGAAAATGAATATTGAAAAGGCTGTTCAAATTTATCAGGCCGCTTACGAGCGGTACCAGAAGAGATCGTAGAGACCAAGCTTAACAAGGGCAGGTTGGAAACAGAACCGTTTCCGGCCTGTCCCCATTTTCTGACTAGGAGGATGAGGATGCGGGCCAATGCTTACCGCTTTTTTATCAAATATTTGTCCTCTTATCTGATTTTGCTTCTGATTCCCATTACTGTGCTGACTCTGGCTGTGAACAACCTGTTCGTTCACCGGCTTCAGGAGGAGGTAATCTCCGGGAACCTGAATAATCTGGACAAGGTGCGCTACGTCATGGACGACCAGCTCAAGTGGATCGAGGATATGACTCATCAGCTGCTGCTGGATGATAACAGCCTGTACCAATACCGGATCTCCGATCAATGGGGCTATAAGGCCTGGGGGCTTACCCGCGAGTTGAGACGTTTCCAGCGCCTCAGTCCCTTTATCCATGAAATTTGGCTTTATTACAAAAACGAGCAAGCCGTATTCACCAGCAGTGGGGTGTATACCCTCCCTGTGCTGGCGAAGCAAATCTATAGCTTCGAGGATCTTGACGAGCAGCAACTGGACTACCATCTGAATGGGCTGAATCAATCGGTTATTCTGCCGCCCCGGAAGGATGCCATATCGGGCAAAAGCTATCTGCGGATGTTCGTTCCCCTGTTTCCCAATCAGAAGCTGACCTACGGCACATTGGGCTACCTTATTAACGAAGAGGCCATCCAGCAGCTGCTCTCCACCTATGATGTGACGGAGGGCTCCACCTGGGTGTTTGAACAGAAGAACCGGCTCATTACCGGCATCGGCACGGAGGCAGGCCCGTCAGGGGAAGTTGTGACGGAGCTGGTCCGGAATCATAATGACCAAAATTACCAAAAAGTGGATATAGAAGGGGAAGGCTATTATTTATTTGTGGTGACCTCCAAACAATCCGCCTGGAAATACGCTACCCTGCTTCCGGTCCGGCATGTTCTCCACAAGGTGGAGCAGGCGCAAAAATGGTTTACCTACGGGGTAGCAGCCCTGGTGTTGCTGGGCGGGGGGATTATTTATACCAGCATGCTGGTCAACTACAGGCCTATCCACCGGCTGCGCAAGGAGAGCATTCAAGCCTTGTCCCACCGGGGGCATTCCGCCAATGAACTGGATACGGTCCGGGATGCCCTGCACAGCCTCCTGGTCCGGAACCGGGAGCTGGACCAGCGGGTGAAGAATCAGGCGGGGGCAGCGAAAAACCAATTGCTGCTTTCCTTGTTGAAGGGGGAATTCGATGACCCCGCGGAGCTGGAGGAATCCGCTCTCGAGATCGGGCTTCCGGTGAGCTGCCGTCAGGTTGTCATTGCCATTGTGGAATTTCCCCCTGGCTCAAGCGCTGAGAAACACCCGGCTATCCAGGAGCTGGAGAAGCTGTTTCCCGAGGAGTGCCCGGCATACGGAATGGCGCATGTGGAGCCGAACCGGACTATCTTCGCTTTGTCCGTCAATGATCTGGAGCCGGAGGAGATCGGTCTGATCATCCGGCATTTCCAGGAGTCGGTAAGCAGCCGGAACAAGATTCCCGTTACTGTCGGGGTAGGCGGCAAGGCGTTGGTTTCCAACGCTCCCCAGTCCTATCTGGAGGCGCAAACGGCCATCGGCTACCGGTTTATCCAGGGATTGAACCGGGTGATCTTCTTTTGGCAGATTCCCATCACATCGGGCAGTGTCCACCCCTTTCCCTACGGGGATATGGAGGGGCTTTTAAAGGCGGTCCGCTCCGGCAGCACACCCAAAATCGAAGCCAGCCTCAGTCAGCTGCTGTCCTATATTAAGCAGAACCAGCCTCCCCTGATTGTGGCCAGAGGGCTGTGCTTCGAGATGATCCGGCTGATCAACGGGGTATGGAAGGAGCTGGGGCTGGACGATCCCAATTCCGACCGGTACCCGGATATTTTCACCATTGAGCGTCTGGAAACCATCGATGAGTTCGAAAATCTGATTGTGGGGCTAAGCCGCGACTTGTGTGAGGCCTTCGGCCGTGAGCCGCTGCCGGAGGAGGAGAAGGCCGGGGAAGCCAACGCAGCCCGATCTGTGGAGCTGATGATCAGCTATATCCATGCCCATTTTGACGAGTGCGAATTTTCCCTGCAGGGTATGTCCGAGCAGTTCGGTATGGCGCTGCCCAACCTGGGCCAGTTCTTCAAGGACCGGACCGGACAGAATCTGCTGGAGTACACCACCCATCTGCGCATGGAAAAAGCCAAGAATCTGCTAGCAGCCACACAGCTGCCCCTAAAGGCCATTGCCGAGGAGGTGGGGTACTACAATGTATCCAGCTTCATCCGCCGCTTCAAGCAGCTAAGCGGCCAAACCCCCGGGGAATACCGGATACATGCTGACGGTCTTTAATAAGGATGAAGCTCTTTCTGAGCAATAACCGAAGGACCGCTAAGTCCATATGAGGCCGGCACCCATTTTGTGGATCAGAAGAGAAATAGAATACCGGGCCGGTATCGGAGGCACCCGGGATTGCAGCCTGCATGATCCGGTCATTTATCCGTATAAACCGGCCAAAAGCCCAGGCGGGAATGAAGCTTTTTTGGCAGGAATCAGGGCTAGTCCGAGATCTGCTGGGATACCACCCAATCAATTCGCTTGGCTTGGTCATAGTATGGAATCAACTCGGAAGAGAGGGGTGAACAAATACTATGGCACAGTTCCTTGATATGGCGACTGCGGTGAATTCCGGCAATACCGGATACCCCAATACGCCTCTGACCGGAGCCGCTGAACTGTTCGGACAGATCGGACTCCAAACAAACTCGACGGTTAATCCGTTGGTGGTGCTCAGCGGCACAATCGGCCTAACTGGTGAGGAAGGGGATCCCTACCAGATCTTTATTGTCAGAGGCCAAACCTTCGATGCGACCAAAATCATTTATTATGCTCAAGGTACAATAGCGACAACCGGGAGCAATGAGCTGCATTCCTTCTCAACAGCTGATTTTGCCCCGCTGACACAGCCCATCATAAACTATTCAGCTTACATTGCCGGCGTATCCACAAC
>JAEWMH010000225.1 GCA_023393235.1 Bacillota bacterium
GGCCTAACCGTGTGCTCGACGCCTGGACGAAGGATCACACAGAGGTAAGCTCCGTTTGGGAGAGGCTTCTCGAGGCGTATCCTTTGATCCAGCCCACTCGTTTGTCCGGTCAAAACAATGACCCCACTGACGCTCCTGCAGAAGGACTTGTGGCAGATGAAGAGGATTGGCAAATTCTTACCGGTTGGAAAAAGGACGAGGTTCCTTTCCGGGTTGCCCTCCGTCTTACCGAGCCAGTAACAACAGATGACCATGGTGAGGTTCGGGAGAATTGGCAGTTGGATACGGTGCTGCTGGACCGGGATAATCCAGCCTTTCGGGTGCTGTGGCAGGATGAGCTGGAAACCTCTGCGGACTCCCTCCTCCCGGAAGCATGGCATGTGGAAGCAGGACCCCGTGTGCAGAAGGAGCAGCGGCGCTGGCTGACGGCGGTTCCCGGATTGGACGGCGCTGGCGGAACGGTGAAGCGTATTTTGCCGGATGAGGAGGTCTGGCGTTTCCTGACCGAGGACAGTGTCCGCTTGGCTGAGGCGGGGGCTGCCGTGCTGCTTCCTGCCTGGTGGGAGCAGGTCCGCAAGCAGCGGGTCCGGCTGAAGGCCAAGGTCCGGTCCTCTGTAGGGGCGGCCGGCAGCATGTTCGGCATGGATGCGATTATTGAATTCGACTGGCGGGTAGCGTTGGGAGAGGCGCAGCTTAGTGAGGAGGAATTCCTCCGGTTGGCCGAGCACAACAAACGGCTGCTCCGTGTGAACGGGGAATGGGTCCTGCTGGACCCAGCCATGCTGGAGGCCATTCGCAAAATCATGAGCCGTACCCGCAAGAAGAATGGTCTGACCTTCCGCGAAGCCATGGAGCTGCATCTGCTGGGCGGAACGGAGCTGGAGCATGGGGAGACGGATGAGCCAGGGGCGGATGATCCGGACGAGGATGAAGGCCTGCTCCGGTTAGAGGTGGAATTGAACGAGCATCTGGGCAGGATGCTGGGACAGCTTCAGGAAACGGCGACCATTCCCCTTTTGCCGGACCCGGCGGGGTTTCAGGGGGAGCTTCGGCGTTACCAGCGGGAGGGCATGTCCTGGATGACCTTCTTGAGCCGGTTCGGTCTGGGCGGCTGTCTGGCCGACGACATGGGTCTGGGCAAAACCGTCCAATGGATCTGTTACCTGCTCCATCTCAAGGAGAGCGGCCAGTTGACGGCCCCCGCCCTGCTGATCTGTCCCACCTCCGTAATCGGGAATTGGCAAAAGGAGCTGGAGCGTTTTGCGCCGGGGCTGAATGTGCTGCTTCATTATGGAGCCCAGCGGGTCAAAGGGGAAGCCTTCCCTGCCTCTATCGAAGGAGCGGATGTGGTCCTCACCTCATATACTCTGACCCAGATGGACGAGGAATCTCTGGCTCTGGTGGAATGGAGCGCCCTCTGTCTGGATGAAGCGCAGAATATTAAAAATGCCTACACCAAACAAGCGGCTGCCGTCCGCAGGCTGAACGCCCGCCACCGGATTGCGCTGACGGGTACTCCGATTGAGAACCGGCTGACGGAGCTGTGGTCGATTTTTGATGTGGTGAATCCGGGGTATCTGGGATCATTGGGGGAATTCAGGCGGAATTTCGTAAGTGAGGTGGAAAAAGGCAACACCGCCCGCATCGGCCAGGTGCAGCAATTGATCAAACCCTTTCTGCTGCGCCGCGTGAAGAAGGACCCGGCCATCCAGTTGGATCTGCCGGATAAGAACGAAATGAAAACCTTCGTGCCGCTGACCGCAGAGCAAGGCGCTCTGTATGAATCGATTGTACAGGACATGCTGAACAAGGTGGAAACCCTCTCCCCCATGGAGCGGCGAGGCCTGATCCTGGCTACGCTCACTCGGCTGAAGCAGGTGTGCGATCATCCTCTTTTGCTGGTCAAAAAAGGGGAAGAGATTTCTCCGGAGGCAGGTTTGTTGGAGGAAGAAGTGGCCTCGTCCGGTGTGGGACGGGATCGTAGCGGGAGTGCCCGCGGTGTTGGCATGGCGGGTCAATCCGCCAAGCTGGCGCGGTTGCTGGAGATGATTGAGGAGCTTCGGGTGGAAGGTGACAAGTGCCTGATCTTCACACAATTTGCCCAGATGGGGCGGCTGCTTCAGGAGACATTGGCGGCAGAGCGAGGCGAAGCCGTCCTGTTCCTTCATGGCGGCGTGCCCAAGGCCAAACGGGATGAAATGGTGGAACGCTTCCAGGAGGATGCGGAGACGGGGATTTTTGTCCTGTCGCTGAAGGCCGGGGGTACAGGTTTGAATCTGACTGCGGCCAACCATGTGTTCCACTTCGACCGTTGGTGGAATCCCGCGGTGGAGAACCAGGCTACGGACCGGGCTTTCCGGATCGGCCAACGCCGGGATGTGCAGGTGCATAAGTTCATCTCTCTAGGCACCCTGGAGGAGCGCATCGACCAGATGATCGACAAAAAACAGGGCTTGAGCCAGCAGATTATCGGCAGCGGGGAAAACTGGATTACGGAGCTGTCCACCGACGAGCTGCGGGAGCTGTTTACGTTGCGGCGGCAGTGGATGGAAGAGTAAATTAGGGAGGTGCGGCAGTGATGGATGGTTTGGAAAAGATGGGGTCGGCTGCTGATGAACAACCAGCAGCCGACCTTAAGGAGGAGGCTGGCACAGTGGATGCGCCAGCACCCAAGCGGCGTGGCCGTCCGCCGGGAAGCGGAAGGGGTGCCGCCGGTGGGGTGAAGCCTGCGGGGGCGGGTCGAGGTGAGGCAGCTGCGAATGCTGAAGCGGCAGACCTCGCTGGAGCGGTGAATGCTCCAGTCCCCTCGCCCCGCCATGGCAGCAAAGCCGCCGCTCTGGCGGCACGCCAAGTCGAGGAGGAAGCGCTGGAACTGCAACAGCTTACCGCCCCCCACATCCCCAACTGCTCCCCGGAGTGGCAGCAGTTTTATTTGAAGGTAAGGCGGGTGGCTGTGAAGGAGAAGTAGAGTAAACGCTGTGCTATAGCAGGGCTGGTTGGGGCGATTGGGCATTCATTAAGCTCCATTTGCAGCCGCATGTTTGCGCTCAATAGCCTATAATCAGCATTATTTGCCACAAACAACGCATGCAGGTCAGCTGATCCACCTTCAGAGACACGTCCAAGTAGCCAAACGCCCGTCCTGAGATGCAAATACCTACCGTTAACTCTGTAACGGAACTCAGAAGCTCTTAGAAACAAAAACAGGGGTCTGGAGAGTAAAAGTATGCGTCTAAGGAGCGCTGAGTTCCGTTAAAACAAAAATTGGTCATTATGGGGCCGCTAAGAGCCTGTGAGTTCCGTTAGCGGCTCGAGCGTCCGAGTATACACAATGAGATCAACACACTCTACTCTTCGATTAGATGTTCCATACCCTGATCGGTCAAAACCATAGCCACTCCCGGCTTAAGCGTTGCCGGGATGTCTTTGTATGCCATCTTACCAACGATCACGCGTTGTGCAAAAAATTTGGCCATCATCATGGAATTCTCCCTTCGCTTTTATGACACAAATTCCAACTGGCGATTACGGATATATCCGTATCGCCATTTCTGCAATAATATCCTCGATAAACACCGCGCATTCGGCCAAAAACTTGTTCTCCGCCTCCAACTGACGGATACGCTCGGCATCAGTAGGCGGTGCCACTTTCTCAGGTAAATCCTTGATTACGCTCTACACCAGCTGAAGCTCCTCCACCGTGGGTTGGGATTCAGAAAGATTCCAGACGGCGATATATGGTTGACGTTACATAATGTCATAATTGACATTCTGGGTTAGACGGCTCAATCAACTGCCATCCAGTAGCTAATATCTTCTACTTTTTCCGTTTCGCCTTCAGCTAGAGAACTGAGGAGAAGCCTAAAAAGGTGTACATTAGGAAACAAAGTGTATATTTGCTAATACTAAATTAACTATGCCGCTTCCTTTAACCTATTTGTGTAATATTGCAGTAATTGTAAGCACCACCCGCCACGGTCACACAATTTGTCGTAGGGATAGTAGCCAGTTCTACATAATCTCCGCCTGTCAGTTTGACTTGTATGGAGATTTGATAAGAGGTTGATCCTGGCCCACCTGTACGAGAATAACCACCGTCAAACATCCTTCCGCTATTTATCCATACACTCAGTGTCGCCGAAAATCCATCTGTAACATTTTGTGGATTGAAAGCTGCTGATATAAGGTAAATACCGGATTTTTTAGCGGTGAATCTCCCAGTTGCACTATTGTATTCTCCAAGGTGGTCATGAACTTTATCTGTAAACAGAAGTGTGTTCCATTGAGCAGCTGTTAATGATTGGGCTACGAATCCTCGAGCATATACATGACTCCTACTGTCCGTTGTGTTATCCCCCCATGGGTTAATGATGCCGTTTGATGCGAGTGTTGCCCCTTCCAGCGCCCCCATATTCCCGCTAGGAGTAGTCCCTGAATATCCGCAATAAGATGCAAACGCCGTTAAATAGGCATTAACATTGCCGCTGCCAGTGTTGTTAGATGCGTAAACGATGCTTTCCGCTAAGATCGCAACCGCAACTTGATGGTTTGATGCTGTGCAATTAGTTACATGAGCATTTGCGGCGGAAAAAGCAAAAGCGGTGTATGCACATGATGCTGTGGCTACACAAGAGGAAAAGGTGATTCGCGTAGTGTTTGTGGCCATAAATGCATCGGTGCTTGTTGTGGTTGCTGTAAACCCACTTACTTCCAGACTACCGTGGCAGTTGACCACCTCAATAGACGTTACGTTACAAGCACCGGTGGCAACAAGTTTTAATCCGGCCTTCTTCGTCACAAATCCATCAAGCACAACAACTTCAGCGTATGTTCCCGCTGCCACATTAATGGTCACCGTATGATTAACCATTTTAGGTATCATGGTGACAGCCTTACCAATCGTCTTAAACGCTCCACCCGCCGTGTTGGCGGTGCCAGTGTTATTGTCATTACCGTCTGTGCGGACGTAATAGGTGATGTCGGCGACGGTTTCGCTCGAAAGCGTGGTCCACGCTTCCCAGGCACCGCTATTGATTTTCTTCCTAAGCCAAACCATGCGGTTAAACGGCGGTCCAGATTCTACAACTACAGCACGTTGCCATATCCAATTGTTTGTATTGTTATGGGCGAGCCCGTCTGATACAAAAACCTCAACTGCCCCATACCCGTCAATTGGCTTGTTTAGCGTGTCAGGACCAAAGTTGTAAACACCAACAGTTGTTGCCGCATTTAAATCTGCACGATATTGTCCCCCCATATAGGTCATTATCGCCCCGTCCACCGTATCCTTCCGCGCGATATCCGCCGCTGCTGACGGCGCTGCTACCTGCGCCCGGCCTGAGGCGTCCCGTTTCATCAGCGTACTTGCCGTGCCCAGATTTGACGCTGCGTCCAGCACCGTCTTGATGGCGGCGATGCTCATACCCGGCAGGGTGCGCCAGGTAGCCCCGCCGGTGATGGCTTTGATCATAGACCCCAGCCAGCCGAACAGGGTAGTGACGGTCCCGGTGTCCCCAGTGGGGGCGGTGGCATCCGAAATGGTCCGGCTGCCGATGATGGCGTCAGTTGCCGAGGCGGCGCCGCCAGTCTTTTCGAAGGTGATGGCTGTTGTGTCCAGGTTGACCGCTCCGGTATTGGCCATTTGCCATCGGGATTTCCCGTTGGCGGCTCCCTCCTCCACGTACACGCTGATGCCGGCCGCCAGCTTGGCGGTGCTGTTGGCGTCCACAGCCCGGGTCCACGCACCCGACGCAACGGTATAAATGCCGTTTTCCTTCCCTGCCGTCTGGTTCTTGACCAGCACCCGGTTGCCTGCGGCAAGAGCGATGCCGTCAATGGTTTGGGCGCCGCTCAGCACGATATTCCCCGTTGTGGCTGCCCTTACGTCACCGGAAACCGGCACCAGTCCAAGGGCTTCATCCAATTTTTCCACAGGGTCGTTGATCATGGTTTCGATATTAAAGGTCTGATTGCCGTCCGTTGCCGGATCGGCCAGCTGAATGTTGAGATTCGGCGTATATTTAGGCATGGGCCCTCTCCTTTCTTTAAGCGGGGATGAATGGGGCAAAGTCATACAAGGACCGCCCCTCCAGCTCCCCGATGGTCATCACATTATGAACCTGGTTGATCAGCAAATATTTGTACACATACACCACCGCCAGATGGGCGGGTTTGACCGCCTCCACCGCTGCCTTCAGATCTGCCAGATTGGGCGGCAGCCCGATGGTGCCGGCAAAACGGATGGTCAGCTTGTACAACTCCGGCTCCTCCATCACTTCGATTTGCCCGTTGTCATAGGCCTGGGCCACACTCTGGAGCAGCTCTGCCGTTACCGTCCCCGAACCACGGAGCTGGGAACGGATCACCGCGCGGCGGTCCTTTTCGTTTTTGGCAGTATCGATTGGCAGCCCGAGAAAGTTCTCCCAAGCGGCTAGCCCCCAAGTGGCAGTGTCCACAAACAATTGGTTCAGCACGTCAGCCATCCCGTTTCCCAACAGCTCCAGCTCATCGGATCCGGCATTCAGCACAGACCCACAGGTCAGATCCTCCTGATACAGCGGGGGGATATATCCCGCTACTTGCTCGCGCAAGCTCATGTTGTCTCGTCTCCTCTCCTACCCTATCCGACCGTCAAATTGCCCGGAACCGCCACCGCCTTATCTGCGATGGAAATATTAACGGTGCCGCCATTCACGGTAAGGGCGGAATAATCCACCACTCCGGGGGTATCCATGATCATATTGGCGATCCGGGTGTAGCGGACTACCGGGTCCTTAAAGGCCAGCCCCTGCAAATACGTCTGGATTCCCGCCGCAACAGCTGTTTTAACCCCATCCCGGGTGTAGCCGGAGCTCAATGTCACCTGAACGGATACGTGGATAGCCGTTTCTTGGGCGCCTTCTACGGTCACCGTTGCCCCAACAGGGCGGGTGGCCTCAATATGGGCCTTCACCGCATTGACCAGTTCTGCCGCCGGAGCTCGTTTGGCCTGGTCCAGCACTACCACCTTCACCGTCCCCGGACCGTTCCACAGCGGAAAAACCCGGGCATCTCCGATACCCTCCACTTCCATCGCCCACAGCTTATAATGGGCGGCATTGCCGCTGGTAGCCTGGTTGCGAACCCGCTGCAGAAGCCGCTCCAGAAGGGCAGCATCACCCTCGACATCGGCTCCCCCTGTCACCGCAGCAGCATTGTTCACGGCAGATATACCGGATACCGACACGGGAATGACGGTGATCGTTCCGGAGGCGGCATTGCCGGAGGCACCGGCCTTTTCCGCTTCCACTTTGACCACCGCCCGGCCCTCCGCAGACAGCACTGCACCAGCCGTACTGACATACCGGACACCCGCTCCCGTGGAAAAAACCGTACCTTTGGGCACCGCTGCACCGGCCGAGCCTGACACCACCACCTCGCCGTTAGCCTTGACGGCACTGCGCCGGGTGACACCATGCTCATCCGCACGGCGGTCCAGATAGATACCGGAGCTGGTGGCTGCAAAGCCCAGCCGCAGCACCCGCTCCAACTGGGCATAGGCAATAGCCAGCTCCACAGAAAGGGCCGAGGAAACGTCATAGGAAAACGTGCCCTCCTGCTTGGCAATACCCGGCTCCAGCCGTCCCAGCATGGATTTCAAAAGCTTTTCCTGGGTTTCCTGCTCAAACATCCAACTTCACCTCCCCATAAATCGTCTCCACACTCACTTTTCCCTCCAACCGGTCTCCCTGTAGATTGGCCTCCACCTGAGGCACACCCGTAATGTATGGATTCACCAGCAAAGCCTCTCGGATGTACCGGGTCAGCTCCAGTTGGGTAGCTCCGGTTGTGTAGGAGCTTCCGATCAGGGCCTCCAGCTCCGTGCCGTAATACGGGCTGTAGCCCAAATAACGGTAACGCGCCGTGCGCAGCGCCTTGTAGATCCACACCCGAAGCGCCTCCTGCCCTTCGACCACCACTGGAGCACCGTTCACCAGCTTCATTTGTGCACTGCCGAAATCCCAGGCGTATTCCCGGAACAGGGGCAGCTCTTTTTTGCCAAGTGTGCCTGCCGGTACCTCCATAAATGGAAAAATGCCCGCCATCAGCTTTTCACCACCTTGCTTACCGCTATATATTGCTGCTGGTTGTCCAACCCTAGGACCAGAATCGTGTCACCGGGCCTCACCGTGGGCTCGTCACCGGAGGCCGCAGACAGCAGGTCCGGCGCCGCCAGCACAAACGGGCTCCCCAGCTCCACACCCGACAGCCGGATGCGGAACGGCTCCCCGCTGGCCAGCTCAGCCAAAAAAATACCGGAAGGGCGCGCCTTCACCGCCTCATTCCGGATGAAATTCACCAGCCATGCCGCACTCTGCATGTTAGCCTCCCTTGTACTCCTTCAGATACATAAAGATGTCGTCATCCTTATCCTTGCCGGGGGAATCCTCATCCTTCCCGGGCTGTTCGGCCTCCTGCTCATCCATTACATTCTGGAAGTTCAGTTCAAGCGCCACCATGTGCTGGCCGTTCTCGAAGGTATGGGTATCCTCATCGATATAAAAAAGCCCGTTGAGCCCTGTATAGGACTCCCGGACTTGAACCGCATTTCCGGCGATCAGGTCATACGCATCCCGTCCCCCCAACAGCTCGACAGATGCGTTTTTCCTGTAATCCTGAAGCAGGGATTTAGCCATGGTTACAACATCCTTCCCCGCTTCCTGCTGGTAAACCTTCTGCAAAAGTCCATAAGAGGAAACCCATTCCGGCCGGGAAATATGTCCAAGCGCATTGCCTTTTTCATCCGCCAGCAGCACCGTATTGACCATGTCCTCCAGATTTTCGCCGTACGTGGACTCCGTCAGATGCACCGCTGCCTGCACCTTGCGCCCGGCCACTACAGCACCTTTTTCCACAACATCCAGCTTGCCTGCATTCATACGGGGCATATAACGTTTTCCGTTTTGCCTGCCTGCGGTGGTGTATGCGGTCATAATCGCCTCATAGCCTGTTTTGGCCAGGTGGGGAAAGCTCTGGGGGATTCCCGTGTAGGCCATCTCGCCTGGCAGAACCTCCAACTCCCGGCAAACCACCTCCGCAATTTGCTCTGCTGTCACCTGCTGAAACTGCTTGGACAGCTCCGATTTGATGAGATAGATCATGCCGTCATAGGCGTTAATGGTCAACCGGTTGCCGGTAAGGGTTTTGGACTTGCCAAACACATAGCCCCGGAACAGGTCTGCTCCCTCACCGGAAAACAGCATAAGCACATCCGCCAATTCAACGGACGGGGATCGCAGCCAAACATCCGTGGCCGATACCGCCAGCTCCACCTCCAGCTTTCTGGCCGCCTCCTGATAGCTGCCGCTCCAGGTTATCCGCTGGACCAGATGGGTAAGGTCTGTGCGGTGGCCTTCCTTGGATACGTGCAGAAGCTTCATAGCATCAGCGCCTTTCCTTCAGGCAGCACCAGCTCATCGGGCAAAGCATTCTTCCGGCGGAGCTCCTCGGCCCGGAGCGCATTGTGGTAGAACCGGCGCGCTATCGCCCACAGCGTGTCCCCCGGCTTCGTAATGTAGATGCTTGGCACCATACGTTCCACCGGCCGGGTGCCGGTATATTCCTGCAGCAGCGCCAGTGCGTCTGTTGTTCCGTTTCCATCCAGCTCAGGAGGCAGAAACCGGTACTCCTTCAGCTCCAGGGCAAAATAAATGTCCTGCGGCCCCGGTTTTTGCGAAACCTGGAAGCTTTCGATGGACATGGCCTCATTCACCTTCAGGCTCTCCCCTACGATCAGAAGGCGGATCGGCTTGCCGGATTCACGCCAGCGGCGGATCATATCCAGACAGGTGGCCGGGGAGGGGAACCCGGTGTACTGGCAAAGTGCGTCCGGGCGGACGGGAAAATACGAGGACAGGGTAATCGTCTTCAGACGCGGCTTGCCGATGAGATTGATCTCCCCGATTTCACTGTTATTTACAGTGGTATTATTCAAGCCGGTGGACATCTCGAACTCCTGCGGAGGTACGGGAAGCCGCAGCTTCTCAGCCCCGTTGTTAAAGGTCAGCCAATATTCAATCATGCTGTTGCACCTCCCGGCGCCATATTGAAGCCTGCGGCTTCCACTGCTTGCTTCAGAGCAGCCATCAATCTGCCGATGTCCGGGTCAGCGGTTTTTCCAGCCGTCAGGTTAATCACCACAGGTGAGCCCGAACGGTCCATACTCCTCGCCTCCTGCGCCGTAAGCACCCGCTCGTTCTGATGGAGCATAGCGGGATAGTTGTCATAAGGAACACGAGGAAGGCCGATGGCATGGTTGTAATAAAGCGGAAGAGCAGGCGGCGGTCCGGGAGTTGGAGCGGGTTGCAGATACGGAGTTTGTATGGATTTTGGATTGTAAATGACGCTGGGAGCAGACGGAGGCTTCTGAGCAGACGCGGGTGTGGACATTGGCCCAGTTCCCGGCCCCACGCTGGTGTTTTGCTTGGCTGACTTGGATGATTTAGAAGAACCCCAATCCAGCATATTCAGCACCAGCGATTCAAGCAGGCTCGCTCCAGCTCCAGCAGCAGCCCCAAGAACTGCACCGCCTGGACCCAAAATTGCGCCTATACCCGCTCCTGCAACACCGTATGCCAAGGCGGAAAGGACGGGATGATCCTTGATAATTGTCTCCATCCCCCGGGTAATCCCGTCGCCAAGGCTTAATACCATTTTGAGGCCAATGGACGAAAAGGTCGAAGTCACTGCCGCCATAAAGACACTTCCTTC